>CAYVHH010000199.1:0-35018 GCA_964450175.1 uncultured bacterium
CCAGCTGTGCCAGGACGCGTGCCTGCGTGGTGCGCGGAATCACGCACACGTCGAACACTCCGTCCGCGGGCGAGGCCGCCGGAGTCAGACTGAGGAAGCCTCGGTAGGTCTCCACGTTCGCGATCGTGACCAGCCCGGCCCTGCCGGGGACCGCGTGCCCGTCGATCTCGACGTGGATCGCGTCCAGCGAGCCGTCGGCCAGCTGCTTGGCCGCCGACCGGTAGTAGGCGAGGAGACGCAAGTACCGCTGGCGCGGCCGCTCGAGACGCTCGACGTCTTCCTGGATTCGCGTCAGGTAGCCGTAGCTCTGGTGCGAGAGGAACAGCTCGCCTCTGACGACACCCACGTCAGCCCACACCAGATCACCCTGTCCGAGGAGCGCGACGACCTCGTCGGGGTCACTGGGATGCTCGAAGGTGCCCGTGAACAGGTTGCCGAAGCCTGAGGGCACCGGCACGAGCGGCACCGCGAGCCTCACGGCGGCCTCGGCGGCGGCGCTCACGGTCGCGTCGCCGCCGACCGCCACGAGATGCGAGAAGTTCCCGCGGCAGATCTTCGTCCACGCGACGAGATCGCCGAGCGTGCGAAAGGCCCGGAGCATCGCCGTGTAGCCTTCACGCTCGAGGCGCCGGCACACATCGCGCGCGATCGCCACCGCGCGGCCGGCGCCCGAGCCCGGCGTCACGACGATCTGAACGAGTGTGGCCATCGGGCTGGCGCTCAGGCGCGAGAGCCGATCGCCGCGCCGATCAACGGCGGCGCAGATCGCGGACGTAGACGTTCTGCGCCACGATGGAGTTCGCGGAGATCTCCTCCGCGTAAATGACGGACGCGGTCACCTCGGGCGCCTTGATCTGGCCGCGCGTGTCACCGACCTTGACGTCCTTCGACTGATGGATCTGGCCTTCGATGTTGTCGGCGTCGATCTTGTTGGCGTAGATCGTGTCGGCACGAATCTGCTGAGCCGTGATGTGGTCGGCATGAATCGTCTGCGACGACGCCGGAGCCGGATACGGAGGCGCCGGCGGGGGGCTGCCCTCGATCCTGATGTGATTGGCGCGGGCTGCGCCGATCGGCAGCGCGATGATCGCGAGCCCGGTCGCGACAGTGACAAGCAGTTCTCTGCGTCGCATCGTCGACCCCCTGGTGTGTGATGGTTGATCCGCTGTGATCTGACCTGAGGGAGCATCGGCCGTGCCAGTGGTCGACCGCTGCGAAGTGTCCGTCGTACTTGATCTGCGTCCGCCGAGCGAGCCGGCGGGTCGACGGCCTGGGGGGGAAGAACTACCGGGTTGTAGGGAAAACCTACAACGTGAAAAGAAGTACTGGCGAGCGTGAAAAAACTACAGGGTCACGGCGAGGCCGAGCTACTCGGCGAGCGCCCGAAAGGGCGGCGGCTGTCCCTCCCTCCAGCGGTCGGGCACGATGCCGAACGCCTCGATGAAGCGCTGCCATCCGCCCGCGAACGTGATGGTCATCCCGAGATCGATGATCTCGTCCTCCGAGAAATGCGCGCGCAGCTCCGCGTAGAACGTCGGATCGACGACCGGGTGCTCGGCGGAGAGCCGGTCCGCCAGACGGAGCGCGGCCTTCGTGCGGTCGGGCAGATCGGAACGCTCGTAGTCGGCGAGCTTCGAGACCAGATCCTCCGTCGCGCCTCGGCGCACCGCCGAGGAGGAACGCGCGAGGCTTCAGTGCACGCACTGGTTGTTCCAGGCGAGCTTGACGCGGACGAGCTCGAACAGCTCGGGCTCGACGCTCGACCCACCGCCGTAGATGTAGCGAATGAATCCCCACGTGGCCTCGAGAAGGCCGGGCCGACGCGCCATCGTCAGGAAGAGATTATCGTCTTCGTAGGCGTTCCGGTACCACCGCCCGAGCATCTCCTGGAGCGACTCGCTCAGCTCCTCGCGCCGCGCCTTCGGAAGGAGACCACGCTCGTTGGCCATCAGGTCCTCCTGCGCTCTCGACTGGTCGTGCGCGCTGCAGGCCGTCGCGGGGCGGGGGCCCCGCCGGCCGAGGCGCGCCTCTCGATGATCGCGCCGCTCAACGTCGGGGAAGGAGGCGCGACGTCGCGTCGCGCTGGTCCGCCGACCGACCGGGATCGCGGCCGCGTCTGGAGCGCGCGTCGAGACGGGCGGCATGACGGTGGATGTCACGCAGCAAGAGCAGCACCTGGCCGCTGATCGCGAGCGATCCGCCGAGGACGATCGCGACCGCGACGCCACCGATCGCGGCCGGCGCGAGGCGCGATCGCCACTCGGCCGGCACCCGCGCGACGATCTCGGCCGGCCACGGCGAGAGCACGGCGAAGGCGGTCAGCGCGGCCGCAAAGATGATCAGGCAGCCTGCGACCATCTGCACGAGGGCCAGGATTCTCAGGACGCTGTACCGCCGAGCTCCTGCCAATGCGTACCTCCTATCGCGACCGACAGACGACGCCGGCGGGCCGCGAAGCCTTCGGCTGCCGGCAGGCAACCTGCGTCGCCGCATCGTCGTGGGCGGCCTGCTGCGCGGCCGTGGGCGATGGCGGATTGTCGAATTCCGCCACCTCCTCCGGGCCTCTGAACTGGTCGGGCTCGGGCACTCCGACCTGGACGCGCTGCCATCCTCGGGCGCGCATGCAGGCGCGATACAATTGCTCCGGCTCGAAGCTGAGGCGAGGCGCCTTCGCCTCGGTGACGCACGCGGAGCTGTCCCGCTCGAAGTCCTGCACGTCCGACCCCTGACGTTGCCAGTAGTGCACCCCGCAGCCGACCGGAACAAACAGGGCAAGCGCGACCAGAATCGGCCGGCCGATCAGGTGCCCGCGATGGTCCGGTCGAGTCCTGCCGCTCATCGTGCGCCCCCGCCTCGTCGGGATCGTGCACCGCAATGGTTCGACCCCCCGGCATTTTCGCTCAGACCCGGGCCCGAGTGCACGCTCGAGCTTGCGGCGACATATCATGGGGGGGCATGCGCTGGGACGAGTCCCCGAGGTTTCTGCTGATCGCCAGCGTCGCGTCGGCTGCCCTCAGCGCCGCGCTGGGCTTGGCCGCCATCTGGGACCACCCGGGCTACAACGTGGCGGCTGCCGCGCTCGCCCTGCTCACCGCCCTCCTGGGGTATCGCGCGTACGAGCGCTCGACTCATCGGCGGCTGGGGCGCATCCAGCGCGAGCATCTCGTCCTCCGCCTGCGCCAGCTCCCGGCGCCGATCGAGTTTCGCGTGGTCGCGGTGCCCGACGACGAAGCGGTGCGCTTTGCCCAGGAGCTGCTCGATGTCTTCGTGGAAGCCGGCTGGCCCGCCCACGGCGTGTACCGCGCGCTGCCCGCGAACGTCGCCAGCACCGGCCTCTTCGTCGCGGTACAGGACGGCAACTATCCGTCCGAGGAGGAGCGACGACTGCTCCTGACCCTCAGCGAGTTCGGGATGTACGCGGTGAAGTCCACGAGCCCCAAGCTCACTCATCCGAAGGCGATCGAGCTTCTGGTCGGGCATCGGCCGACCATGTAGGCGCGGTTGACCGTTCCATGCGGAGCGGCTAACGTGTGCGTATCGCGTTTCGTTCGGAACTTGCCCAACCTCACCTGGGGGCCGTCATGGACGACGCCGCGGCGCTCGCCGGCAAGCGAATCCTCCTGCTCGAGGACGACACGGATTCGCGGGAATCGATGGTGATGCTGCTCGAGCTCGCCGGCGCCGAGGTCACCTCGACGCCGACCGCCGAGGACGCACTCGACGCGCTTCAGCGCACCGAGTTCGACGCGGTCGTGACCGACGTGGCGATGCCGGGTCATAGCGGCTTCTGGCTCGTCGGCCAGATCCGGCAGCTCGCGTCGAGGCCGACCGTGCCGGTCCTGGCCGTCACGGGGCAGCCCTTCCCGCGCGACGGCATGCTGCGCGCCGGGTTCGATGACCAGATGCTCAAGCCGGTCGCGCCCCGCGCGCTCTACGAGACGCTGACACAGCTGATGCGACGGGCCTGACGAGCCCGGCCGGCCGGGAAAACCCGACTCCACGCTGAGGGGAATACCCGATCGTCCGGCGTGCGCGCCTCCGCGATAACGCTAGGCATGGACTTCGGAGCGATCCGTCTGACGATCCGACGCAAGCTCGAGAACGGCCGTCTCCCAGTCGAACGAGCCGCGCGGGTCTGCGGCCGCTCGCCCGCCGGTGAAGCGTGTGACGGCTGCGACCTGACGATCGGAATCGGACAGCTGGCGATGGACGCCCTCGTCCCCAAGCCCGGAACGCGCGCCGTGCGGCTCCATCTGCGCTGCTTCGAGATCTGGACGCAGGAGCGCTATTCGCTGCTGCGAGAGCGGCAGCAACCCGCGTAACCGCCGACTCGCCTCAGCTTTCCGTTCGGTGCTCGGCGGGCCCGCCGCGGCGAGAGAGATTGCGCGCGGTATTGATCAGGCCGACGTGGGAGAACGCCTGGGGAAAGTTGCCCAGAAGCCGGCGCTCGTCCGGATCGTATTCCTCGGACAAGAGGCCTACGTCGTTACGAATGTCCAGGAGGCGCTGGAAGAGCGCGCGTGCCTCGACCTGCCGGCCTTGCAGCGCCAGATTGTCGGCGAGCCAGAACGTGCACGGCAGAAAGGCCCCTTCGCCCGGCGGCAGTCCGTCGAGCTCCGGCGTCGTCTGGTAGCGCGCCACCAGCCCGTCGCTCATGAGGTGCTTCTGGACGGCTTCGACGGTGCCGAGCATGCGAGGATCCGTCGCCGGCAGGAATCCGACGAGCGGAATCATCAGAAGGCTCGCGTCGAGCAGCTTCGACCCGTAGTACTGCACGAAGGCGCCGACCTCGCGGTCGAACCCGTTGCGGCACACGTCGTCGTGAATCGCGGCGCGAACGCCTCGCCAGCGCTCGACCGGTCCCTCGAGCCCGAAGCGCTCGACCGCCTTCACGGCGCGATCGAGTGCGACCCATGCCATCACCTTCGAGTGCGTGAACGGACGGCGGGGGCCTCGAACCTCCCAGATGCCTTCGTCGGGCTTCTGCCATACGGATTCGACGAACTCGACCAGATTGCCCTCGACGCGCCAGGCGTCATCGTCGGCTTCGAGCCCGAGCCGCCGAGCATAGTGCAGCGCGTCCACGACCTCGCCGAGGACATCGAGCTGAAACTGACTCGTCGCCGCATTCCCGACGCGGGCCGGGACGCTGCCCTCATATCCGGGAAGCCATGAAACGTTCCACTCGGGCACGAGCCGCTCGCCGGCCACGCCGTAGAGAATCTGTGCCTGCGACGGGTCGCCGGCGATCGCGCGGAGAAGCCACGCGCGCCAGGCGCGCGCCTCGTCCACGTAGCCTCCCGTCATCAGCGCGTAGAGCGCGAACGTCGCGTCCCTGAGCCAGCAATAGCGATAGTTCCAGTTCCGTATCCCGCCAAGCTTCTCCGGGATCGACGTCGTCGCGGCGGCCACGAGACCGCCGGTGGGCGCGTACGTCAGCGCCTTGAGCGTGATGAGCGAGCGCACGACGGCCTCGCGCCACTCGCCGTCGTAGCTGCATCGCTGGGCCCACTCTCGCCACCACCGCTCCGTCGCCTCGATCGCGGCCTCCGGTTCCACCGCGGGCGCCTCAGGTCCACACGATGGAGACCAGGAGAGCGTGAACGGGACGCGCTGTCCGGCCGCGACGGTGAATTCCGACACGGTGTGAAAGCGCTCGCCCCGGAGCGCGACCGGCGCGCGAAGGCGGAGCGCGCTTGCTCCCCCGATCGCCCGGATGCCGTCGGAGGTGCGGCGCACCCATGGCACCAGCGATCCGTAGTCGAGGCGAACGACCAGATCGAGGCTCATCGGAACCCGGCCGCGTTTGCCTTCGACGATCCGGACGACGGTGGGCGTCTCGGTCCGGAGCGGCATGCAGTCGATCAGTGTGACCGCGCCGGTCTCGGTCTCGTAGTCGGTCTCGAGCACGAGCGTCCCCTGCCGATATCGCCGCCGGACGGCGCGGATCTCGGTCGACGCCGGCGCGATCCGCCATCGTCCGTGCTCGGGGGTGCCGAGGAGGGCGGCGAAGCACGCGGGCGAGTCGAAGCGCGGCACGCACAGCCAGTCGATCGACCCGTCGCGGGCGACCAGGGCCGCGGTCTCGCAATCGCCGATCAGCGCGTAGTCCTCGATCCGCGCGGCCATGACGGCTAGTCGGTGTGGCGCCGCGCGCGCGCGGCCGCCGCGTCGGCCTCCCGCTGGGCATTGCGGAGCTCACGCCGCGCGTCCGCCAGCTGCCGCTCGAGCTTGCCGACCTCCTCGGCGGCGCGTTCAGCTGCCGCCGCGCGCTGCTCGGCCTCGCGCCGGTGCGCCTCGGCTTCCTGGGCACGGCGCGCGCGCGTGGCCGCTTCTTCGGCGCGCTTGGCCTCGGCCTGGTCGCGTGGACGGTCCGCGCTCTTTCCGCCGCGCAGCAGCTGGAGCTTTCGACCAGGCTCCACGCCCGCGAGGACTTCGAACCCCGGCGCCGCCAGCTCTTCGGCGAGCCGACCGTGCCGCAGATGCTCGACCAGATCGGCATCGACCGCGGCACCGAGCACCGTATTCGAGATGCGAGCCGCGCCCGGGCCCGGGACGCGATAGCCGGCCTCCGCCAGCACCTCGGTCGCGCGAGTCGTCAGCGCCTGGAGCTCGGCACGGATGGTCTGCAGGCCGGCGGCGGCGGTTCGCGGATCCCGCAGCTGACTCTGGCGCACCCGGCGCACGAGGTCGACGAAGTGGGCGACCCGCTCGGGGTCCTGCCGCGCGAGCTGATTCGTCGCCCACAAGAACGGCGACGGCTTGGCGAGTCGGCGAACGGCTTGCGCGTCGGCGTCGCGTCCCGCGGCTTTCAACGCGGCCGCCTTCGCGTTGCGGGCGCTCGAGAAATCCTTGGGCGGCACGCCGTACAGCTCGTCGATCGCGCGGGCGACGTCGGAGGTCACGACCCAAGCGTACCGCGTCTCGATGACGGGCGTCCGGGCGAGCGCGACATGGGGTGGGGACGAAAACGAAATGGGCCGGGAAGCGCGTCCCCGGCCCATGATCGCAGGCTGCTCGACGAAGTCGAGCGACGGGTCCCTGGGCTACAGGCCCATCGCGGCCCGAACCACGGCCTTCTTCATCTTGAGCGCCATACGCTCCGCCTTGTGGGGCGACGCCGAATGGTTCGACGCGTGGATCGCCCGGCGGCTGGCCCTGACGGCGCGACGGATCGACTGATCCATCTGCTTCTTCCACCGAGAGACGTGGTTGCCGGCACTGGCCCTGTCGAGTTTGACGACCAACTTGTGCATTGTGCTCCTCCTTATTTCCAACCTCTCACGGCATCGATGAAATTCGGAAGGGATTCAGAAACGAGAATTACCAATGAATTCGCGCAGTTTATTTTTCTGGTAGGCGGACCAGGGATCGAACCTGGGACCTCGGCCTTGTAAGGGCCGCGCTCTTCCAACTGAGCTATCCGCCCGGGCGTGAGCGAGCGCTGAAGCGGGACGTCCGCCATCCTAACATTGCCCGGCGCGAGCAAGCTCAGCACGATCTACCTCAAGATGCTCCATAGCGATCGGAGCCAGCTGCCGACCTTCTCCACCCACGTCTCGCTCGCCGGGACCCGGCTGACGACGACGTCGTCGATCCACGCCTTCAGCGGACCTTCCGCCACGAATCGGATGTCGAGATCGACGCGATCACCCGAGTTGAAGTCGAGGCTATAGCGCTGCCAGCCTTTGCCGGCGCCCGACACCTCGATCTTCGGCTCGTCCCACGACACCGAGCCGCCGTTCGGGCTCAGCCACAAGTCGCCGTCGTGTTCCATGCGATCGACCTTCGCCCAGAACCGCACGTTGTAGCCGGTCCGCGGTTTCACGCGAATGCGTTGAGCGAGCGTCGAGTAGACTTCGGTCTGCTTGTCGCTGCGATGCTCGACCAGGAGGGCGAACCGACCGCCGGGCCGATGCTCGGCCGGATCCGAGCGCCAGTCGGCGACGGCGAGCTGCCCGGTCTGCGAGCTCCGGGTCGCGAGATACTGGTGAAGCCGCGCGGCGCCGCGATAGGCGGGAAAGTCCTCGAGCCAGCCCGTCCCCCAACCCACCAGGCGCGCCTCGAAGGATCCGTTCACGAGGTTGTTCGAGGTGGCCGGCAGCAAGACGAAATACCACAGCGCGGAAAAGAACAGGATCAGCCACACGGCGAGGAGGATCGAGACGGAGAGTTTCGGGGAATTCAGGTAGAACTGGACGAGGAACTCGCCCGCCCCGTCCGACATCCGGTCGATCGTGCGATCGTACATCGCCGTTCGTTCCTCCCCTCTCGTAGGCCGTCCATCCAACGGCGCACCCGGCCCCCGGTCGTCGTCTTCGGCTTGCTTCGGCGCGCGCGCGATCCGACGCTCGACTAACGAGCGGACACGCTGCGAGAGTCCAGGTCGTGCTGCCACGTCGGATCCACCACGTGGCGTAGCTCGTGGGCGAGGCACTCGTAGTCTCCCTCGGCGCAATAGACTTCGACGTGGCCGTTCGGGTAGCGCATCGTGCACCCGCGGTTGCTGCTCCCACCGGCGGCGCAGACGTGGCGGACGTCACCGATATACAGGGTGACCGGACCATTGGGGTAGCCGACGAACGGCGCAGTCGAGCAACCGCCGACCAGGATCGCTGCCGCGCTCACCGCCGCGAGCCACTCGAGACGCATCGAGACGCAGAAAACAGCACGAAAGGTGCCAGGCCAAAAGGGCCTGAAAACTTCGAGGCATACGCGCGTCGGCGGGCGCCGGCGTCGAATCTCGCGGAACAGGCTGGCACGCCGGTGACAAATATCGGTGCTCGCGCGCGCTGCGGCTACTTCGGCCAGCGGGGCGAGGAGAGCTCGACTCGCCAGATCGGCCCGTTGACGAAGAACGGGCCTTCGAACTTCACGAATGCCGGCGGGGTGCCGCCGAGGACCCAGAACTTCAGATCGGGCGGCTCCTTTCCCGCGACCTTCGCGAACACGCCGGCGACGCCGCCGACCTCGAGATCGATGAGATACCGGGTCGCGCTGCGGCGCGCGTCGCCGACGATGATGGGATCCTGGCCTTGCGGCTGCATGGTCGTCTTCACCAGCCGAGGCTTCGGCGTGAAGGCCACGAGGTGCCCCGTGGCGATCTCGTCTTTCGTCAGGTTGTTCAGGATCGTCGCGGTCATCCCGTTGTAGACGTCCGGCGGGAGCTCGAGCGTCCCCGAGAACTCCTCGGTTTCTTTCTTGCCCTTCTCGCGTTGCTTGACCTCGTAGCGATTCGGCTCACGCGTGAACGCGACCTCGACGTCGGCCGGAAACGACGGGCCCCGCTGGATCTGCTTGTAGCTGAGCAGCTTGAGCACCGGCCGCTGCAGGTAGGTGACGGACTCGTCCTGGAGCGAGCCGTCGCGGAACCGCCACACGAAACGGCTCTCCATCCGATCATCGTGCGCCAGCGCAGTCAGCTCGCCGTGCGCGAGCGTCTGGCCCTGAAGCGAGCGGAGGATGAGGAAGCCGTGTGTCTCGCCCTCGGGATAGCGCACCGTCACGGGATCCGCCGTGGCGGCCGTCACCGTGATCACGATCAGCGACCAGACCCGGATCGCAGGGCGGAGCAATGTCCGAGGCAGCGAGTGCCGGCGCCGCACGACCGATGTGATCCGTTCAGCCTCGGAGGCCGAGCACCGACAGTCGTCCGGCCGTCGGCACGCCGTCGGCGTCCCAACCGCGCAGCGCGTAGTAGTCGTCGAGCATCGCGGCGAGCTCGGTCGGCGGACAGTACATGCCCGCGGAGGGCCCGTCCGGTATCGGCTCGTGCATCACCTTCCACGGCAGCACGTCCTGGGCCCGCCGCACGCCCTCGCGCACGTTGAAGAGCCGCTCGAGGTTGATGATGCGCTCGCCCACGCGCTCGAGCTCGTCGACGGTCACGTCCCAGCCGGTGACGGCGCGTACCATCGTGGCGTACGGATCGCCGATGAAGACGCCGAATCCGCGCTCGGAGGTGAAGCGGCACAGGACGAGCGAATCGCCGAGCGCGGTGAAGTGCTGGCTCCGCACGGCGAACGCGGGCTTGTCTTTCGTGCCGCGCCGATCGAAGCCCTGCGCGTACTGCGGTGTCGGCCGCGTATCGTGATGGCTCCCACCGCGGGTCGCGGTCGCGTAACCGATCGAGAGCCCCTTGAGCGCGCGCGCCGAGTGCGCGGGTAGCTCCAGCCCCTTCACGGCGTACACGAGCTTCGTGCCGTCGGGATGGACGGACGCGGCGAGCCGCCACGCGCCCTCGGCCACGCGGGTGCCGAATCCTTCGCGGCGCGCCGTCATCTCCACCAGCTTCAGCATGCCGCGCCAGTCACCCCAGCCGAACGGCACGCCCACCTCGCGCGCGTCGAGCCACCCGCGCTCGAGAGCCTCCGCCACGAACGCCAGGGTGACGCCGATCGAGATCGTGTCCATTCCGTAGAGGTCGCAGAGATCGTTGGCCAGGATGAGCGCCTCGGGATTCGAGATGCCGAGCATCGGCCCGAGCGCGAAGATCGTCTCGTACTCGGGCATCTTCGCCCTGGTGCCGGCGAACTCGCCCTCGACGATCCCGTACTGCTTGCCGCACGCAACCGGGCACTTGAGACAGGTCGTGTCGCGATCGTGGTAGTGAAGCTTCATCTCCTCGCCGGAGATGACGCGCGCCTCGGCGAACGTTTCCTGGCGCAGGTTGTAGGCGCCGAGGCCGCCGAGGGCGTTGATCGGCCCGACGAGAAACGGCGTGCCGAAGGTCGTGAGTGCCTTGGTGCCGGTCTTCAGGGGCTCGCGCGTGCCGTCGATGAGCGCCTTGAGCCCCGCGGCATCGGCGACCTCGGTCTTGCGGGCGCCCCGGACCACGACCGCCTTGAGATTCTTCGAGCCCAGCACGGCGCCGATCCCGCCGCGCCCCGACACGCCCTCGCGGTTCTTCCAGTAGTGGGCCATCGCCGCGAACCGCACGCGATGCTCGCCGGCAGGCCCGATCGCGATCGCATCCGCGTCGGCGCCTTCGGCGTCGATCAGCGCGTTCACGGTCTCGCGCGTCGTTCGGCCCCACAATTCGGGCGCCCGCTTCACCGTCGCGCCCGTCTCGGTCACCAGGAGGTACGACGGCGCCGGCGCGCGTCCGGTGATCGCGACGGCGTCGAAACCGGTGCGCTTGAGTGTCGCCGGGAAGCGGCCTCCGAACGTCGAGTCGAAGAACAGGTTGGTCAGGGGGGATTTGGTCGCGACGCACGCGCGGCTGTTGCCGGGCACCGTCGTGTCGGTGATCGGGCCCACGCCGAAGACGACCGCGTTTTCGGCGTCGAACGCGTCGATCCCGGGCGGCACGTGGTCGTAGAGCACGCGAGCCGCCAACCCGTTGCCGCCGAGGAGCGCGCGCGCGGTGGTCTCGTCGAGCGGCTCGACGCGGGCCGTCCCCGCCGTCAGATCGACGAACAGCAGGCGGCCCCCGTAGCCCTTCACCGCCCGAGGTCTTTCAGTCCCTTGCGGGCCTTCTCGAGGACGTCGGCGGGCGCGTCCTTCTGCGCGATGAGCTTGTTGTAGACGATCGCGGCCGAATCGTTCTGCTTGAGGGCGGCCAAGCAGGCTCCGGCACCCAGCAGCCCGCTTCGTCCGGCCTGCGTGTCGGGCGCGACGTACGCCGCCGTCATGAAGTACTCGGCGGCGGCGAGATTCTCGCCCTCGCCCTGATACGCCTCACCGATGCCGATGGCCGCGGACGCGACGATATTCTTGTCGTCGCTTCGAAGCAGGCCCTCCAGCAGCTTGCGGGCCTCCGGCCCGCGCTTTTCCTGCGTGAGCACCCGCGCGTAGCCGAGCGCCATCTCCGGTCGCAGGTCGGCGGGATTCGCGTCCTTCAGCGCCCGGGTGTAAGCCTCGAGCGCGCCGGCGCGGTCGCCGGCGGCGTCACGCGCGCGAGCCAGCGCGCCCCACGCGCGCTGCGCGCGGGGATCGGTCGGCGATGTCGAGACGAATTGCTCGAGCACCGGGCGGCCGGCCTCCGGCTTTCCGGTTTCCACCAGCGCCTCGGCGACCGTCACGCGGGCTGGCTCGAGGAATGGGCTCTTGGGATAGAGCTTTTCCATCAGGCCGTACGCGTCGATCACCGTGGGCCACGCGTCCCCCGCCGCGGCGCCGGCGCCGACGCGCTCGAGTGCGTCATCGGCGGCCTCGTCGGACGGAAACTCGGACGTGAGCCGCTTCGCGGTCGCGAGCGCGCCGGGCCAGTCCTTCTCGTCGACGGCGATGGCGGTCAGGACGTAGAGCAGTCGCGGCGCCGAGCGCGCCTTCGGGGCCTGGGCCAGGGCCGTCTGCGCCGGCTGCTTGAACTCCTTTGCGTCGCCGCGCTGGAAGGCGACCACCGCCAGCCCGTAGCCCGCGACCGCCGCGACGTCGGCCGTCCCGCCGTCGCGCGCCTCGGTGAACCTGGTCTGCGCCTGGGCCCACTGGCTCTCGGCGAGCGCCGTGGCGCCGAGGCCCAGCTGAGCCAGCGGACCGATGCCCTCCGCCTGCGCCCGCTTGAAGGCCGTCCCCGCTTCGGTCGGTCGCCCGGCGGCCAGGAGCGCGGCGCCGAGTGCCGCCTGCGCCCGACCGATGAGCGGCGGAAACGGCGCCCGTCTGATCCAGTCGCGCAGCGGCGCCTCGGCGCCGGTCGCGTCGCCCATCCGCAGCATGAGAATCGCGCGATTGAGCCGCGCGAAGTCCGTTCGCGGCGCGCTCGGGAAGGTGTTGATGACCCGATCGAGGAGCTGGCGGGCTTCCTCGCGATCGGCGTCCCGCCGGACCGCGAGCTCGGACGCGAGCTCGAGCGCGTCCGGCGCGCGAGGATCCCCCGGCATCGCCTGCGCGAACTCGAGAAACTCTCGTCGCGCGTCCTCCAGTCGGTCATGGCGCATCAGGGACCACGCGAGCCCCAGCCGCGCGGACGGCGCCTGCGCGTGCCCGGGGACGTCGGTGAGCACGCGCCGGAACGCGGCCGCGGCCGTCACGTGATCGCCCGCGTAGTACGCGGCCTCGCCGCGCAGCAGGAGCGCCGCGACGCGCGCGTCGGGCGACGGAGCGCCCGACACGACAGCGGGGAGATCGCGCACGGCCTGGGCGTATTCGCGCAGCTCGAAGTTCGACTGGGCCAGACGATACGACGCGTACCAGCCGGTCGGGCTCGTCGGCTCCATGCGCTGCGAGAGCTCATACTGCGTGCGCGCTTCGTCGCGGTTGCCGGCGAGCCGATAGCCCTCGCCCTTCAGCAGGAGCACGTGCGCGCGGATCGAGTTCGTGAGCGTGGCGCTCAGCAGCTCCTGCGTGAGCCCCGGCACCTCCGCCGGCTTCTTCGCCTCGATCATGGCCCGCGTCAACCGGATCTGGAGCGGAACGACGAGCGGCGAGCGACGCCCTTCGAGGCCGCGCAGCATCCCTCGCGCGGCGTCGGGATCGGTCGGGAACAGCGCCAGCGCAAGGCCGGCCTCGACCCAGGGGCGCTCCGGACCGTTGCCCTTCGGCGACGTGAGATACGCGCGAAACGCCGCCACGCTCTCGGGATAGCGCTCGGCGGCGAGGCTCCACCAGCCGAGCCGCGCCCGGCCCGAGTCGAGCAGCGGGTGCGGTCCGCCCTGCACGAACTGGGCGAGCGTGGTGATCGCACGGTCGTACTGCCCGATGCGCCCGAGCGCTTCCCCGAGCCAGAACAAGACGTCGCGGGCGAGCGTGGCGGGTGCGCGGGGCGCGAGCGCCGTCCACGCGGCCACCGCGTCGTCGTGGCGTCCGAGCGCGTAGTTGGCGAGCCCCAGTCCGTGGCGTGCCCAGGCCTCGAGCTCCGGCGGCGTCGCCGACTGGAACTGCGCGAACGTGTCACGCGCGCGGTTCATGTCGTTGAGCCGGAGCGCGGTCCAGCCGCTCGAGTGCTGGCTCCAGACCGTAAAATCCGCGGTGCGCGGCCCGCGGGCCACCTGCCGGAAGAGCGCATCGGCCTGCTGGATCCGATCGAGCCGGTAGTAGGTTTCGGCCAGCCAGTAGCGCGCCTCGGTCAGGAGGTCGCGCTCCTTCCCGCGACGTACGGCGCCCTCGAGGTCCTGGACGGCGTCGTCGAGCTCGCCCTTGGCAAAGTGCGAGCGGCCGCACTCGAGCGCCTTCGACGCGATCCCGAAGGCGGCGCCGACGCACGCGAGCGTCCCGGTCGACGTAATAGGCGCCGTGGGCTTGGGTGCGGCCGGCGTGACGATCGCGGCCAGCGGCAGCGCCGGCAGCTCCGAGGGCGATGGCGGCAGCGGCAGGTCGGCGACCGCGATCGGAGGCTTCTCGATCGGCGCTTCGGCGAACGGAACGAGCTGCGCGATGTCCGGCGGCGGCGGCGTCAGCGGTAACACCGTCGCGGCCGGCGCCGTTCCCGGCCACCCGACCAGCGCCGCGAGCGCCACGACTGCCGAAAGGCGGCGCCTCACGACTTCTTCTCGGCGTTCGTGGCCGGCTTCGAGGGCTGTGCCCTGACCGCGGCCGCCCGGTCGCGCGCCCAGTTGCGCAGGGTGGCGTCCGGGCTCTTGCTGGCGACGGCGTCGTAGGCGGCCAGGGCCGCGCGGATCTCGCCGAGCTGCTCCCGCGCCAGGCCGAGGCCGGCCAGGGCGCGGTAGCGGTCGCCGGCTTCGAGATTCTTCACGCCGCCCACGGCCTCGAACGACTTCGCGGCGTCCTTGAAGCGGCTGAGCTTGAGCTCCGACTCGCCCTCGAGCAGGAGCGCGCGGGCGCGGACGCCCTCGTCGTCGCTCGCGGTGGCCGCCTTGGCCTGCGCGGCCGCCTGGGTCCATTCCTTCTTCTTGAACGCCGTCTCGGCCATGTCGTAGGCCGCCTGGTACGCCAGTGGGTGATTCGGGTGTTCCTTGCGGAGCCGTCCCCAGGCCACTTGCTGGTCCTTGACCTGGCCGAGCTTGCCCGCAATCACGCCCGCGTCGTAGAGCGATTCGGCCGTGGCCGCCGGCTGCTGCATCAGCTGTGAGTACGCGCCCTTCTGCTGGGCCGGCGTGCCGACCTTGGCGATCGTCTCGGTGACCTTTCGCCGGGCGGCTGCCGCCTGCGGATGGCCGGGATACGCCGTGACGAAGTCCTTGAGCTCGGCGACACCCGCGTCGCGCTCGCCCATCGCCAGCCGCGTCGACCCGAGGAGGTATTGCGCGTCGGGGACGAGCTTGCTCTTTGGATATTTCGTGGCGAACGGGGTGAGCAGCGGCACGGCCTCGGCATAGCGCTTCTGGTCGGCGAGCGTTTGCGCCAGATAGAAGGTCGCCGACGGCGCAGTCGAGTGCTCGGGCCACGAGGTCAAGAGATCGCGGAAGCCCTTGATCGCCGGCTCCGGCCGCCGCAGCTCGAGCTCGCACAGGGCGAGGCCGTAGACCGCCTCGGGAGCGAGCGGCGAGGCCGCGTCCTTGCTGAGCACGTCGTCGTAGGCCGAGCGCGCCGCCGCGAACTGCTTCAGGCGATAGAGCGACTCGGCTTCCCAGAAGCGTCCCTCGAGCTGTTGCGCCGGCAAGGTCGCGATCGCGCGGAGGCGACGGAACGCGTCGAGCGCTTTCGCGGGCTCGCCGAGCGCGAGCCGAGACCGGCCGAGGAGCAGCATGGCCTGAGCGACCCGAGTGTCGTTCGGGTACTCGACGACGAAGCGATCCAGGACGCGGCGTGCGACCGGGTGCAGGCCGTCGGCGAACGCCCCGGCGCCCACGAGCCAGAGCCGGTCGGCCTCGTCGAGGGCGAGCGCAGGCGAAGCAGCGAGGCCGGCCAGCAGAATCGACGCCAACGCCGAAATAGAAAGCAGGCGGCGCGTCATGATGACGTCTCATGGTAGCACGCTTGTGATACGGTCTCAGCGTGGCTCTGTGCGTGTTCGATCTCGATCACACCCTCATCCAGACCC
This sequence comes from uncultured bacterium, assembly GCA_964450175.1. Classification (GTDB taxonomy): domain Bacteria; phylum Methylomirabilota; class Methylomirabilia; order Rokubacteriales; family CSP1-6; genus AR31. The sequence continues at coordinate 15,881 of CAYVHH010000199.1, forward strand.
CCCTCGATCTCGCCGCCATGGCCGTGGACATGCGCACGCTCATCGAGCGTGAGAACGGGCCCATGCCGGCCCGCAAGGAGCGCTACCGCGTCGGCGAGCTGATCGCGCACTGCCAGACCAGGGCGCCGGCTCTCGAGGCCGCCGTCTGGGAGCTCGCGCTCGACCACGAGCGCCGGGCCATGGAGGTCGCCGCGCTGGAGCCCGGCGCGCTCGCGGCCGTGGTGGGGGCGCGTCGCGGCGGGTTCGCGACCGCGATCTGGACCAACAACGCCCGCGAGCTCACCTTGCCGGCGCTCGCGCGCCTGGGTCTGGCCGACGAGGTCGACCTGGTCGTCACCCGGGACGACATGCGCGCGCTCAAGCCCGACCCGGACGGGTGGCGGGTGATCGCCGAGCACTTCGGCGGATCGGGGAACGGCGTCGGCAATCCGCGTGACGCGGTCGTGGTGGGCGACTCGTGGGTCGACGGCGTCGCGGCGGCCAAGGCGGGGGTGTCGTTCATCGCCTACCGGGCCCGGCAGGAGGACCTCGACCGCTGGCGGGTGACACCGATCGTCCACCTGGCGGACCTCGCACTCCTCCCGGCCTGGCTCGCGGTGCGGCGTAACGGACGGTCCTGACGTGGAGCTCTTCGCCGAGTCCGACCGGGGCACGGGCGCTCCGCGCCCGCCGGCGCCCCTCGCCGACCGGATGCGGCCGCGCTCGCTCGACGAGATCGTCGGCCAAGACCACCTTCTGGGGCCGGGGCGCGTCCTGCGCGCGGCGATCGAGACCGGCGAGCTCCACTCGATGATCCTCTGGGGCCCGCCGGGCTCGGGGAAGACGACCCTCGCGTCCCTGATGGCGAGCGTGACCGGCGCCCGCTTCGTCGCGTTCTCGGCGGTTCTGTCCGGCGTCAAGGAGATCCGGGAGGTGATCGCCGAGGCGGAGCGCGAGGGGACGCGACGCGGGACCCGCACGATCCTGTTCGTCGACGAGATCCATCGCTTCAACCGCGCCCAGCAGGACGCCTTCCTGCCGCACGTGGAGAAGGGCACGGTCGTCCTGGTCGGCGCCACGACCGAGAATCCGTCGTTCGAGGTGAACTCGGCGCTCCTGTCGCGCTGCCGCGTCTACGTATTGAGAGCGCTCGAGGACGACGATCTGCTCGCGATCATGCGCCGGGCGCTCGCCGAGGGCGCGCGCGGCCTCGCCGCCCTGCGCCCGGAGGTCACCGACGACGGGCTGCGCTCGATCGCGCGCGTGGCCAACGGCGACGCGCGGGTCGCCCTGAACGTGCTCGAGGTGGCCGTCGCGCTCGCACCGGCCGGCGGCGGGCAGCGGCGCATCACCGACGCGACGATCCGCGAAGCCGCGCAGCGGCGGACCTTGCTCTACGACAAGTCGGGCGAGGAGCACTACAACCTGATCTCGGCGCTCCACAAATCGCTGCGCGATTCGGACCCCGACGCCTCGCTCTACTGGCTCACGCGGATGCTCGAGGCCGGCGAGGATCGTCTCTATATCGCGCGCCGGCTCGTGCGCTTCGCGTCCGAGGACGTCGGCAACGCCGACCCCGGCGCGCTCACGCTCACGCTCGCCGCGAAGGAGGCGTACGACTTCCTCGGCGATCCGGAGGGCGAGCTGGCCCTCGCGCAGGCGACGCTCTATCTGGCGCTCGCGCCGAAATCGAACGCCGTGTACGTCGCCCACAACGAGGCGAAAGAGGACGTGGCCCAGCGGCCGGCCGAGCCGGTTCCCCTCCACATCCGGAACGCGCCGACGCGGCTCATGAAGGACATCGGCTACGGCGCCGGCTACCAGTACGCCCACGACGCGCCGGATGCGCGCGTGAGCCAGGAGGATCTGCCGGAGTCACTTCGCGGACGGCAATACTATCGTCCAACCGACCGCGGGCTCGAAGCCGAGCTCGGACGGCGGCTCGCCGAGTGGCGGCGCTGGCGCTCGGAGCGGCAACGCCCTAGGGTATAGACCATGTGGCCGCTCAATCTCCTCAAGCGGCGCCACTGGATCTTCCTCGGGGCCTGCGTCCTCTTCCTTGCGTCGTATTCAGGTTTCATCAGCTGGGGCAAGGTCGCCCAGGCGCTCGAACGGCTCGCCGATCAGCCGGCGGTGCGCGAGCGGTTCGCAACGCCGATCGGGCGCGGCGAGGCGATCGTCACCTCGTTCATGTTCGTCCTGCTGACGCCGCTGGCGATCGCGGCCGCGCTCGGTATCGTCGCGTTCCTCGGCGCGATCGGCGCCGGCATCCTCAGGGCGGTCCTGCCGCTTCGTGATGTGCCGGACTACGTGTTCCTGACCATCGCGTATGCCGGCGTTTCCATCGGCATCTGGCTCGCCCGCGGCTACTGGACCGGACCCGCCTGGGAATTCGTCGGCCTCATCGCCAAGGCCATCCTCATCGCGACCGGACCGGCCTGATCCGGTTCGGCGGGCCGCCCGCCCTCTGCTGCTAGAATGGCTGGTATGCCTCGCCTGCGTGTGGGCGTGGTCTTTGGTGGGCGCTCCGGAGAGCACGAGGTGTCGCTTGCCTCCGCGGCGGCGGTCATCGCCGCCCTCGAAGAACGCGGCCACACGGTCGTCCCCATCGGCATCGCCCGCAATGGACGCTGGGTCGTCGGCGGCGAGCCCCTGCGCGCGCTGGCCGCCGAGGCGCGCGTTGCGCTCCCGTCGAACGATGCCGACGGCGCCGTGAAGAAGGCGCTCGCCAACCGCGCCGAAGCCGTCGAAAGCGCTGCCGTCGAGGGGCTCGTGCGTACCGAGCCCGCGGGAAGCCTGCCGCTCGAGCTCCGCCAGGGGCTCGATGTCGTCGTGATCATGCTGCACGGGCCCTACGGCGAGGACGGCACGATCCAGGGCCTCTTCGAGCTCGCCGACATACCCTACGTGGGCGCCGGCGTGCTCGCCTCCGCCGTCGGCATGGACAAGGCCGCGATGAAGGCGGTGTTCCAGGCCCACGGCCTGCCGATCGTCGAGCACGTGGTCGTGACCCGTCACGAGTGGCGCCAGGTCCCCGACCGGGTCACCACGCGTGTCGCCGAGACCGTCGGCTTCCCGTGCTTCGTCAAGCCGGTAAACCTCGGCTCGAGCGTCGGGATCAGCAAGGTGGCCAGTCGCGACGCGCTCGCCGCCGCGATGGATCTCGCCGCGCGGCACGACCGCAAGATCATCATCGAGCGCGCGGTGAACGCCCGCGAGATCGAGGTCAGCGTGCTCGGCAACGAGGAGCCGATCGCGTCCTTGCCGGGGGAGATCACCTTCGACGCCGAATGGTACGACTACTCGACGAAGTACCTCGAGGGCCAATCCCGCCTCACGATCCCGGCCCCCGTCCCGCCCGAGACGACCCAGCGGCTCCAGGAGCTCGCGATCGCGGCGTTCCGCGCGATCGACTGCTCCGGCATGGCGCGCGTCGACTTCTTCGTGGAGCGCGACCGGGGTCGCGTGCTGGTCAACGAGATCAACACGATCCCCGGGTTCACCGCGACGAGCGCCTACGCCAAGATGTGGGCGGCCTCCGGACTCGGCTACACCGAGCTGGTCGACCGCCTGATCGAGCTCGCCCTCGAGCGACATCAGGGCAAGGGAGCCGGTTGACCGCCGACGTCGTCATCGCGGGCGGCGGCACCGGGGGGCACACGAGCCCGGGCCTCGCGGTGGCGGCCCTCCTGCGCGAGCGCTCGATCACGTGCGCGTGGATCGGCTCGCGCTCCGGCATCGAAGCCCAGCGCGTGCCCCAGACCGGCATTCCGTACGTCGCGATCTCCACCGGAAAGCTCCGGCGCTACTGGGCGTGGCAGAACGTCGGCGATCTCGCCGTGAACGTGCCGATGGGAATGCTCGGCGCCGTTCGCGCCCTCCGCACGCTGCGGCCCAAGGTCGTCTTCGGCACCGGAGGCTTCGTCGCGCTGCCGGTGATGTTCGCGGCGGCCGTCTCGCGCGTGCCGATCGTGCTCCACGAGCAGACGGCGGTGCCCGGGCTCGCGAACCGGATCGGCGCTCGATTCGCCCGTCGTATCGCGGTCACGTTTCCCGACAAGACCGGACGCTTCCCGGCCTCGCGCGTCGTCGTGACCGGCAATCCCCTCCGGCCGGAGCTCCGGATGGGTACGCGGTCCGGCGCCATCGCGCGCTTCCAGCTCGATCCCGCCGTCCCGCTCGTGTATGTCACCGGCGGCGCGCTCGGGGCGCATCGGATCAACCGGGTCGTGGGCGAGGCGCTCCCGCGGCTCCTGGCGCACGCCCAGATCATCCACCAGTGCGGCGAGAATCCCGCGACCGGCGACCGGCAGTGGCTCGAGGAGCGGCGCGCCGCGCTGCCCGCGAGCCTGGCGCGGCGCTACACCGTCGTGCCCTACGTGGGCGCCGAGCTCGCCGAGATCTACGCCGCGGCCGCGCTGGCGATCGCCCGCGCCGGCGCCGGGACCGTGAACGAGTGCTGCCAGCTCGGCGTGCCCGCGCTCTACGTGCCCCTCCCCGGCACCAGCGGCGACGAGCAAACCGAGAACGCGCGGCTCGTGGAGCGCGCCGGCGGCGCCGTCGTGCTCCCGCAATCGATGCTCACCGCCGAGCGGCTCGAGCAAGAGCTCCGCGCGCTCGTCTCCGATCCAGGGCGGCTCAAGCAGATGGGCGAGCACGCGCGCACGCTCGGCGTGCCCGACGCCGCGAAGCGGATCGTCGCGGTGCTGACCGAATTCTGCCGATGATCGCGAGCGCCCGGAGCGTCGGAAGCTCGCGTGGCGCCCCGGTCGACTAGGGAGCTGGGCGACGCCCGCGCAGGTCGAAGCGCAGCGCGCAGCCCTCGCACCGCGGCCGCGAACGACAGTGCGACTTGCCCACGGCCACGAGCAGCGCGTGAAACTCGTTGAACAGGTCGGGATCGGACGGCAGATGCGCCTCGAGCCAATGTCGTGCCTCTTCGTAGCCCGCGCGCGGCTGGATCAGCCGATGACGAGCCAGCACCCGCCGCGCGTACGCGTCGGCGACGAAGACCGGCCGCCCCGCCGAATAGAGCAGGATCGCGTCGGCGGTCTCGGGCCCGACGCCCGGAATCTCGAGCAGCTCGGCGCGAAGCGGCTCGAGCGGCAGCGTCCGCATCCGGCGCAGGCTTCCATCCACGCGCTCGAGGATCCAGCGGGTCAGCGCCCGAAGCCGACGCGCCTTGACCCGCGGGGTGCCGGCCGAGCGAATCGCCTCCGCCAGGCGGCCGAGCTCCACGGCGGCGAGCCGTGCCGGCGTCAGCAGCCGACGGGCGCGGAGCGCCGCGATGGCGCGGGCCGCGTTGCCCCACGCGGTGTGCTGGGTGAGGACGGCGCCCACGGCGATCTCGTACGGCGAGCGGCTCGGCCACCAGCGTTGCGGCCCGAAGCGCCGATGAAGCGCCGTATGGAGCCGCAGGAGCCTCGCCTTGGACCGATCGCGGGGCGGACCGGGCGTCCCGCCGGGGCGCCGCGGAGCCAGGGCTGACCTGATGCTCGGGCTCATCATCCTGCTCCAGGCCCTGATGCTCGCAGTGAGCGGCCCGCCCACCTCACCCGAATATCTGCCGATCCGGGTCGCCGAGGCCGAGGGCTACTTCGCCGCGGAGGGCCTCGCGGTCACGGTCAGGACGACGCGGGCCGAGTCGGGAGCGGCCGAAGCCCTCGCTCAGGGCCAGGCGGATCTCGCCGCCACAACGCTCGAGGCGATCCTGCGCTTCGGCCTGCGGGCGACCTCGACTCAGTCCCCTCGGCTGATATTCGGGCTGACGGCCGCGCCGCCGGTTGCGCTGCTGGTCGCCGGCCCCCACGCGAGCGCCGTGCGTTCCATCGAGGACCTGTCCGCGATGCGCGTGGGGGTGACGACGCCGGGTGCGCCCGAGCACGCCTGGTTCGGCTGGCTCCTGGCCCGGTCCGGTATGAGCATCGCCCAGGTGCGCGTGCGAAGCCTCGGCGAGCGCGGCCTGGTCGCCGCCATCGACTCCGGCGACGTCCACGTTGGGCTGGTCCCGGAGCCGATGGCCAGTCAGCTCCTGAGTCAGGGCCGCGCCAAGCTGCTCGCCGATTTCCGAACTCCGCGCGCCGCTGCCACCGTGCTCGGATCGAGCACGGTGAACGCCGCGGTCTTCACGCGGGCGGATCGGCGTGCGCCCGATCGTGATCTGGCCGGTCTGATTCGTGCGCTCAGAAAGGCCGAGCAGCGGATCCACACCGGCGAGGCACGCGACCTGGCCGGGCGGCTTCCGACCCGAGTCGTGGGCGACTTCGCCGACTTCGAAGCCCGCCTCGCGGCCTCGCGCGGACTCTATCTGGCGGACGGCCAGGTATCCGCCGATCAGCTCCAGCAGACGATCGCGATCATCCGAGCCCATACGCCGCTGCCTCAGTCCGTGAAGATCCCCAAGCCGGAGGACATGCTGCTTCAGATCAAGCCCTCCGCTCGCTGAGCACGCCTAACTCCTTCAGCAAACGACGCGTCGCCTCCACCGGAAGCCCGACGACGTTGGTGTACGAGCCGATCACACCGTCGACCAGCGCTCCGTTCAGGTCCTGAATCGCATAGCCGCCGGCCTTGTCGAAGGGCGAGCCCGACGCGACGTAGTCCGCGATCATCGCGTCCGGGTACGACGCCATCAGCACCCGGCTCATCGCTGTCGTCGAAGCCGACCGGCCGGTCTCCGCCTCTACGACGGCGACCCCCGTCACGACCTCGTGCTGCCGCCCTCGCAACCGCACGAGCATCCCCGTCGCCTCCTCGACTCCCACAGGCTTCCCCAGCACGACCCCATCAATCACCACGACGGTGTCCGCCGCCAGCACCACCGCACGACCGACCCGACCAGCCACCGCCCGCGCCTTCCTCAGCGCCAACGCGGCGACCTCCTCTCCGAGCGGCCCAGACCCCAACGTCTCGTCCACGTCGCCGGGAATCACCTCGAACTCGCCCCATATCCCCCGCAGAAGCTCCCGCCGCCGCGGCGACTGAGACGCGAGCACCAACCTCACGGCCCAAACCCAGACGCCGCCGTGCGCACGTCGACGCGCGCGCCGACCAGCGAACCAATCCCACGCAGACCCCCCGGTCGCCGCAGGGTCCGAACCGTCAGGATCGACCTCATGGCTCTAGGCGGGGCGCCGGGGAAGGGGCTGGGGTGCTGGCCGGGATCTGTGTAGGCAGCATTGGTCTCGCGCCACGTACATGGTTTTCACGCCAAACGATCTAAGCAGTCAGATCCCGACCGGCACCCCAGCCCCTTCCCCGGCGCCCCGCCTAGAGTCGGCGAAGAGCGAGAGTGGCGAGGACGACCCCGACGACGCCGACCAGATTGACCTTGAGGCTCAGCCCGAACGTCATGGCGAGGAATCGCAGGTCGATCGTGGCGGGCGGCATCAGACCGATCATCGGGCCCCGGGTGATCAGGTCGCGGGCGTTGCCGGCCGGGAGGAGGCTTCCGAAAAGCTCTCCGAGGAGCGAGCCGAGGACGAGGCCGGCGAGAACGACCAGGATGATCAGCCCGATGCCACGCTGGGCTGCCATCGTGGGAGGGACTCAGGTGACGATCAGGGGGTTCGCGTCGGTGACGACCCGGGTCTGCTTCGCGATGCTCTTGCGGATGAACTTCGGCAGGCTGAAGGCGTGCTGATGGGTCACGCCGTCCCAATACTCGAGGGAGCCCTTGATGCGCTCGGCGATGAGCTTGTCGACGGCCTTGACGTCCTGCTTGTTGGGGTCGACCTTCTTCGAGGCGACGATGAACCCCCACGGCGTGCCAAAGCATGAGACGAAGGTCTGATACCCGGCGACGATGGGAAACACCTCGCGCAGGGTCCGATGGATCGACGTGAAGAAGGCAAGCTCGCCGCGCTTGGTCATCCCGGCCTGCATGGACATCGTGCCGCCAGGTGTGAGCCGATCTCGCACGAGGGTGTAGAACTCCCGGGTGAAGAGCATGCAGGCGGGGCCTTCCTCGAGCGGCTCGACGAGATCGATCGAGATGAAGTCGAACCGCTCCTTGCTCTTCTCGAGATAGCCACGCGCGTCCTCGTTCCGCACCTCGGTCCGGGGGTCGTCGAACGCGCCCTGATGCATTTCCGGCAGGTGCGTCTTGCAGAGCTCGACCACCTCGCCGTCGATGTCGACCATGACGGCTCGGGTGATGGAGGGGTATCGGAGGATCTCCCGGAGCGTGGCGCCTTCGCCGCCGCCAATCACCAGGGCGCTGCGGGGCGCTGCTTCGGTCGCCAGGAGGCCCGGGTGGACCAGCGCCTCGTGGTAGATGAACTCGTCACCCTGGCTGGACTGGATGCGCCCGTCGAGGACCAGGGTCTTGCCATAGGACGCCGTCTGGAGAATCTCGACGTGCTGGAACTTCGTCTGGGCCTCCACGATCGTCTTCGCGATGGCATGCATATGCCCCTCGAAGGTGGTCGTGGTCTCGATGAACCACTTATGGGACTGCGAGTTGATCAACTGATGGGGACCGGGCTCTTGTTGACGATCGGCACCGCCGAGTTGAGGAACATGCCCCGCTGCATCTCGACGATCGAGGTCCGCTCGGCCGCGAACTGCTCGACCAGGTAGTTGGCGGCAACCTCCGGCTGCAGGACTTCGCCGCAGGAGAAGATGTCGACCGCCGCGTACCGATATTCTGGCCAGGTGTGGATCGCCAGGTGGGATTCTGCGATGACGACGACTCCGCTGATGCCGAACGGGTTGAACTCGTGGAAGACGACGTCGACGATGGTCGCTTGGGCCCGCTTCGCGGCTTCGATCAAGGCCCCCTTGACGGCCTCGAGGCTGTTGATGGCGTCAGGGTCGCAGTCGAACATCTCGAGCAGCAGGTGTCGTCCCAGGGCGTTCAAGCCAGTGGTCCCCCTTTCGATCCGTTCATCTACCGCACCTCTCCTGCGACGTTTCATTCACGTCGCCATTGCGCTCATCGAGCTCCGAAAAAATTTCGCTTATAAATAAAAACTTGTTTCACTGTAGGGTCCGTTTTCACCCATTGCAAGAAAAAAACGCTTTTCCGACCACCTCGGAGCGTTGCGGGAGTGCTGCGGAGCGCGCGGCCGTGCGACGCTGACGCTGCGGAGCACGCCGCGGCGAGCGTCGCGACGCGACCCGACGAGCCGAACGTTGCAACCGCCTCCGTCGTCCGCGACCCCGGAACGCTTCAGCCGGCCGCGGAGCGCCGACCGAGCGGGTTCGCGAACCGAGAAGTAGGAACCGGAGTTCCGCCCGGCGCTCGCAGCGCCGAGAGTGGGCGCGAGCGCGACGAACGTCTGGCGCGAGCAGAGCGCGGTGCGCTCGGCCACGCTCAAGCCGCCGCGCGGCGAGCCGCAGTTTCCACTTGCAATCGATCGGCGAGCGGCTAGAGTGACGAAGAAATATGCGCTCGGTCTCTCCGACGTTCATCGGCTGCCGCCTTCCCCTCGCTGACGCCCGCATCGTCGTCTACGGGATTCCGTTCGAGGGGCGGGTAAATCTGAGAAAGGGCGCCGACGCGGGCACGCTCGACGTGCGGCTCGGCTCCGAGTCGATCGAGACCTACTCACCGGCGCTCAAGCGCGACCTCGAAGACCTGGCGATCACCGACATCGGCGACTGCGAGCTGCCCGACGGCGCACCGCCGCGCGAGCAGCTCGATGCCGCCCGTGAGCAGATCGCCGCGTGGTGGCGCCCGGCGTTCAAGCCGTTCATGCTCGGCGGCGACCACACCGCGACCGTGTCGGTCATCGAGGTGCTGGCGCCGGCGTTCCCTGATCTCCGCATCCTGCATCTGGATGCCCATCCCGACCTGCGCGAGGAGTTCCTGGGCGAGCGCTACAACTACGCCTCGGCCCTCGCCCGCGTGATGGATGTCGTCCCGCCCGAGCGTGTCTACCAGGTCGGGCTCCGTGCGGGCGCCCGGGAGGAGTACTACCGCCACCGGCCTCACTTCTTTCCGATGTATCCGATGGTGGCCGGGCATCCGGTGGACGTCGTGCGCCGGCTGCTGCCCGAGCTCCAGGGGCATCCGCTTTACGTCACGATCGACATCGACGTCCTCGACCCGGCGGAGGCGCCCGGGACCGGCTCTCCCGAGCCCTGCGGCCTGAGAGTGCCGGAGCTGCTCGAGATCGTGCGGATGCTGGAGGGTTGCCGGGTCATCGGCGGCGACCTCGTCGAGGTGGCTCACGCCTGGGATCCCTCCGGCCGGACCGGCATCGCCGCCTCGTGGGTGATCCGTGAGGCGCTCCTGGCATGGTGGGGGGAGCTCCGCTGAAGCTTCGCGAGAAGAGCCGGGCTCGGGAGTACAGCGCCCCGCGCTTCTACGAGATCGCGTTCGAGCTGAACCGGAAGGGCGAGGTCGACTTCCTGGTCCATTGCTTCACGCGGTTCTCGCGGCGGCCGGTCCGCCGGGTCGTCGACATCGCGTGCGGCACCGGACCCCACCTTCTGCGGTTGGCCGACCGCGGCTACCAGATGTCGGGCCTCGACCTCTCGCCGCGGAACATCCAGTTCCTGCGCGAGCGGCTCGCCAAGAAGGGCCATGAAGGCGAGCTGGTCGTCGGCGACATGACGGACTTTCGGCTCGCCCGGCCGGTCGACGCGGCCATCTGCATGCAGGACTCGCAAGGGCACCTGCTGAAAACCGAGCAGCTCGTGGCCCATCTGCGGGCCGTCGCGCGCTGCCTCAAGCGTGGCGGGCTCTACGTCTTCGACCGCTACATGGTGTCCTCGTGGACGAACCCGGCGCGGCGCTGGACGTGGTCCAAGCGCCGCGGCCGCCTGATCGTCCGGGCCTCGTTCTCGGCCCTCAACGACGTCGATCCGGTGAGCCAGGTCTTCCGCGAGCGCATGACGCTCGAGGCCATCGAGAACGGCACCCGGCGGCTCTACCGGCAGACCCACCTGTCGCGCATGGTCTTCCCACAGGAGCTGAAGACGGTGGTCGAGCTGGCGGGCGGCTTCGAGTTCGTGCAGTGGTTCTTTGGCTTCAAGCCGCATCAAGTGCTCGAGCGGTCCCGGCATCCGATCATCATGGTCGTCGTCCTCCGTAAAAAGTAAGCCGCCGTGGCCAAGCGGTCGGCCGCGCTCGAAATCGGCCGCCGCGTGTTCCTGTGTGTCCCGACCGCCCGCCATCGCGAGGAGTTCGTGGCGTTGATGAAGCGGAGCCGACGCGCGCTCCGGCCGTGGGTCGTGCCGCCGGCGAGCCGCGCCGCGTTCGACGCGTATCTCCTGCGCAGCCGGGAGCCGACCGAGCGCGCGTTTCTGATCTGTCGGATCGAGGATCGAGCGATCGCCGGCGTCGTCAACGTGAGCCAGATCTTTCACGGCAATTTCTGCAGCGCCTACCTCGGCTACTACGCCGGCGCTCCGTTCATCGGCCACGGTTACATGAGCGAAGGGCTCCGCCTCGTGGTCCGCCACGCGTTCGGCGCGCTCGGCCTGCACCGGCTCGAGGCGAACATCCAGCCGGGGAATCACGCGTCGATCCGTCTCGTGAAGCGCGCCGGCTTCGAGCGAGAGGGATTCTCGCCGCGCTACCTGAAGGTCCTCGGGCGCTGGCGCGACCACGAGCGCTGGGCGATCATCGTCGAGGCGTTCCGGTGATGAAGAAGCCGGCGCTTCGGCTCAAGCGGGGGCACGAGGCCGCGCGTACCCATCCCTGGATCTTCAAGGGCGACGTGGCCGACGTCAGCGACGTCGACGCCGGCTCGGCGATCACGGTCGTCGATGCCGGCGGGCGCTTCGTCGGACGCGGCTTATACAATCCGCGCCCGGCTCTGTGCTGCCGCATCCTCACCTGGACCGACGAGCCGCTCGACGCCGCGTTTTTCCAGCGCCGCCTCGAAGCCGCCACCGCCCTGCGCGCGCGGGGCCACTCTCAGGGCCCGCCGACGCTCTGCCGCCTGGTCTGGAGCGAGGCCGACGGGCTGCCCGGGCTCGTCGTCGACCGCTACGGACCGGTTCTGGTGACCCAGTGCCTCACCCTGGGTATGGCGCGCGCCCGACCCGTCGTGACCGCGGCGCTGGGTGCGATGTTCCCCGAGACGTCCGTCTTCGACATGGACGATCCGCACGCGGCCCAGCTCGAGGGATTTTCGGCGGCGCTCGGCTGGGCCGGCGGCTCCGGGCCCCGAACCGTGCGGGTCGTCGAGAGCGGCGTCACGTTCGAGGTGGCGATCGGGATCGGTCACAAGACCGGGCTCTACCTCGATCAGCGCGAGAACCGGGCGCGCGTCGGGGCCCTGGCGCGCGATCGCGACGTCCTCGACGCGTTCAGCTACACCGCGGGCTTCGCCTGCCACGCCCTGCGCGGCGGGGCCCGGAGGGCGGTGTGCATCGAATCCTCGCCGGAGGCAATCTCCGGCGCCCGCCAAAATCTGGAGCTCAACGGCTTCACGGCCCAGGCGGAGATCCGCGCGTCGAACGTCTTCGACGAGCTCCGGCGCTTCGAGCGCGACGGCGCGCGCTTCGGCGTGGTCGTCCTCGATCCGCCGCCGTTCGCGCGGAGCCGCTCCGCGCTCGACGCCGCGGCGCGCGGCTACAAGGAGATCAACCTGCGCGCGCTGCGGCTCCTCGAGCGCGGCGGGAGCCTCTTCACGTTCTCCTGCTCTCATCACGTGTCCGACGCGATGTTCGAGGAAATTTGTCGTGCCGCCGCGGCCGACGCGGGCGTGCGGGTGCGGGTCGCCGACCGTCTCGCTCAAGCGCACGATCATCCCGTGCTGCTTGCGATTCCCGAGACCCGCTACCTCAAAGGACTCCAGCTCGAAGTCCTATGATCTCCAGCACGGGTAATGGCGTCGGGCCCGGGTGACGGGGATGCGGGTCAGGCGGAGTGGGTGACGCAGCCTGACCCGTACCGCCGGCATCCCGGGCCCGACGCCGCTACCAGGTGCGGGTCTGGCCGTGGCGGAGGAGCCAGATCGTGTCGAGGTCGAGGTTGAGGCGGCGGGCCTCGGCGACGAGGCGCTGCGGCGGCTCTTCCAGCGGCTCCTCGGCCAGATCGAACGTGCCCCAGTGGATCAGGACGAAGTGCTGGCCGCGCACGTCGGCGAACGCGCGAAGGGCCTCTTCGGGGTTCGTGTGGCTGGCGCGCATGATGACCGCCGGCACGTAGGCGCCGATCGGGATCGCCGCGAGGTCGAAGGGGCCGAGCCGCGCGCCGATCTCCTTGAATCCGGGGAAGTAGGCCGTGTCGCCGGCGAAATAGAGGCGCTTGGCGCGGCCGGCGACGACCCAGCCGCTCCAGAGTCGGCGGTTGCGGTCCCAGAGCGTGCGGCCCGAGAAGTGCTGGGCCGGCACGCACGTGAACGTCAGCTCCCGCTCGGCACGGTGATCCCACCAGTCGAGCTCGTCGACGTCGGTGATCCCGATGTTCGCGAACCATGCCTTGAGCCCGAGCGGCACCAGGAACTTCGGCCGATGCTCCGCGGCGAGCCGCTTCACCGTCGCGACGTCGAGGTGGTCGTAGTGATCGTGCGAGATCACGACGACGTGGATCGGCGGAAGATTCTCGAAGGCGAGGCCGGGTCGCGAGACCCTGCGCGGGCCGGCGAACGACAGGGGGCTCGCGCGCTCCGACCAGGTGGGATCGGTCAGGATGTTCACGCCGTCGAGCTGGAGTAGCAACGTCGAATGGCCCACCCAGGTGACGGTCGCGGCGCCCCGATTGTCGAGAATCGCCGGCAGGTCGCTGGCGACCGACGGGAAGTTGGCGGTGCGCGGGTTGAACGTCGCGGCCCAGATGCGCGTGATGAAGAACGTGAAGCGCGCCCACGCGCTCGCGGGCTCGTACGCCGGATTCACGTTGGCGAACCCGTGCTCGCGGTGATGGGCGGGCGCGCCCGGCACCGGCCCTCCGACCCCCGCACAACCGCTCGTGAGCAGGACCAGCAGCAGCGCCGCGGTCAGGCGAACGGTCAGGCGGCAGGCTCCCCGAGCGGCAGCTCGACGACGAACGAGGCGCCGCCGTCGCCGCAGTTCTCGGCGCGTAGCACGCCCCCGAGCTCGGTCACGATCCCATAGGAGACGGACAGACCGAGGCCGCTTCCCTCGCCGGGCGGCTTCGTCGTGAAGAACGGATCGAAGATCCGCGGCAGCGCGTCGTCCGGGATGCCCGGGCCGGTATCCCGCACCTCGACGCAGGCATGACGGTCGGTCGGCCACACCCGCACGGTCAGCACGCGATGCGCCGGGTGCTTGGCCATCGCCTGGTGCGCGTTCTGAACGAGGTTGAGCAGCACCACCTGGAGCTGGTTCTCGTCGGCCCACACGAAGGGGCACGAGGCGAAGTCGGTCACGACGCGAACGTTGTCCTGCTGGAGCTGATAGCCCTTGAGCTCGAGGACCCGGCGCGCCTGATCGGCGACCGAGCACGGCCGCCGCTCGGGCGTGTAGTGTCGCGCGAACAAGAGGAGGTTCTGCACGATGCGCGCGGCGCGCCCGGCTTCCTCCGCGACGATGCCGAGGCGGTCGCGCACGTGCGAGGTCGTCTCGGGATGCGTGAGCAAGAGATGGGTCTGGCCGAGGATCGTCGTCAGCGGATTGTTGATCTCGTGCGCGACGCCCGAGGCGAGCTCGCCGACCGCCTTCATCTTCTCGGCGTGGATCAGCTGCGCGTGCGCGCGCTTGAGCTCGTCGAGCTGGCGACGGGACTCGGAGTAGAGCCGCGCGTTGTCGAGCGCCAGGCCGATCTGGTCCGCCGCGGCCTGGACCAGAGCCAGCTCGGGCTTGTCGAAGGGAGCAACAGTCTTCCGGCCGAGCGAGAGCGTGCCCAGGATCTGGCCGCGACTGTGGATCGGCACGCACAGGAATCCCCGGATCTGCTCGCGGCGAACGGCCGCCTTGGCGCTCGGCAACACGTTCGGATCCTCGTAGTTACGGTCGAGGCGCACGATCTTGCCGGTGAGCGCCACCCGACCGATCAGCCCCGCGCCCACGGGCAAGGCGCGATTCACCTCGCGAAGACGCGCCGACATCCCGCGCTCGCCACGGAGCTCGAGCATCTTGCGGTCCTCGGACAGGAGATGGAGGCTCGAGATCTCGTGGCCGGTGACGTGGGTAAGCGCTTCGACCGCGGTGCGCAGGACCTCTTCGACGTCGAGCGTGCGGCTCACCGCCTCCGCGACGGTGTGGAGGATCTTGAGATGCGGCTCGACGTCGGGGCGACGCTGGTGCCCCCGGCGGCGTCGGTCAGCCGGCGAGCGCGAGTGACCGGCGCGCCGCTTCAAGCGCTGACTCCACGAGCGCCCGGTCCGCGGCCGGGAGGTCACCGAACTCGGTGGCGATGTCGAGGAGCAGCTGCATCTCGGCGAGATACTCGTCGGCGACCGGGCATCGGCCGGCGGCCGCGTGGCGTGCCGCGGCGAGCGCGGCTGTTTCGAGCCGCTCACCGGTCGCGCTCCGTGCGAGCGGTTGCATGCCGCGCGCGGCGCTGAACACCGTGCGGGCCAGATGCTTCCAGGGATCGTCTTCGGCTGCGTGGCTCACCGGCGAACGCTCGCCCACGCGGGCGAGACCGGCCGCGACCGCGCGGTCGAGGTAGTCGAAATCGAACGGCTTGGCGACGTAGTCGAAGGCGCCCAGCTTGAGGGTTTCCCTGGCGAGGCCGACGTCTTCGTTGGCCGTGACCATGATGACGGGCACGCGCTCGTCGAGCTCGCGGATCCGCCGCAGGACCTGGACTCCGTCGAGTCCGGGCATGCGGACGTCGAGCAGGACGAGGTCCGCCCGACCCCCTCGAATCGCGGTCAGGGCCTCGACGCCGCTCCCCGCCGATTCTACGGAATACCCCTCGGTGGCGAAGTACTCGGTCAGGACCTCGCGAACGGGGGTCTCGTCGTCAACGACCAGAATGCGCCCCAGGGCCATCAACCAACATTCTACCCCAGGGACGGTCCCCGACCCTCAGCCCCCGGCACGCGCGACGAACGCGTAGGTCAGCTCCAAGGCCGCGTCAAGCTTGGCGGGATCCTTCCCGCCGGCCTGCGCGATGTCGGGCCGGCCGCCCCCACCCCCGCCGACGGCCTTCGCGACCTCCTGGATGAGCTTGCCGGCCTGGAAGCGCGAGGTCAGGTCCTTCGTGACGGCCGCGATGAGGTTCACCTTGCCGTCGACGACGCTGCCCACGCAGACAATTCCGGAACCCAGGCGGTTTCGCAGGGTGTCCGCCACGGCCCGCAGCCCGTCGGCGTCCAGCCCATCGATCCGGCCGGCAAGCACGGCGACCCCGTTGACCTGGCGCGCGGACTTCACGAGATCCTCGGCGCGCGAGCGGGCGAGCCGCCCTTCGAGCTCGGCCAGCTGCTTCTCGAGCGCGCGCTGCTCCTCCAGAAGCTTCTGGAGCCGCTTCGGCACCTCGAGCGGTCCGATCTTCAAGAGGTCGGCCGCCTCGCGGAGCGCCGCCTCCTTCCGCGCCACGTTCTCGAGCGCGGCGGGTCCCGCGACCGCTTCGACGCGACGCACGCCGGAGGCGACGGCACCCTCCCCGGCGATCTTCAAGAGCCCGATGTCGCCGGTCCGGTCGAGATGCGTGCCGCCGCAGAGCTCGGTCGAGAAGTCGCCAATCTTGATGACACGCACGCGGTTCCCGTATTTCTCACCGAACAGCGCCATCGCGCCCAGCCGGAGCGCCTCGTCGAGATCCATCTCCGACTGGGTGACCGGGACGTTGGCCTGAACCTGCTCGTTGACCAGCTCCTCGATCTGCTCGACCTCGCGGTCCTTCAGCGAGCCCCCGTGCGAGAAATCGAAGCGCAGGTGGTCGGGCGCGACGAGCGAGCCGGCCTGCGTCACGTGAGTACCGAGCACCTTGCGGAGCCCCGCGTGGAGCAGGTGCGTGCCCGTGTGATGCCGCCGCAGGCCCTGCCGGCGCGGCGTCTCGATCGTGACGGCGACGTCCTCGTTCTCGTGGAAGCCGCCGCTCACGACCTTCACCCGGTGCACGATCATCTTGGAGCCGCGGTAGTAGGTGTCGACGATCTCGCCGCGACCGCTTCGGCCGACCAGGGTGCCGGTGTCACCCACCTGCCCGCCCGATTCCGCATAGGCGGGGGTGCGGTCGAGGATCATCTCGACCTCGGCGCCCTCCCCCGTCTCGGTGAGCCGCCGCGGAGCCCCGGCGCCGGCGTCGACGATCGCCAGGATGCGCGCGGGCGACGAGAGCGAGTCGTAGCCGACGAACTCGGTCGACGCAATCTCGGCGCCGAGCCGCTGGTACACCGCCGACGCCGCGGCGTCGTCGCCGCCGCCGAAGGCCGCGCCCGCGCGGGCCCGCGCGCGCTGCGCCTCCATCTCCGCGTCGGCGGCCGTGCGCGTCGCTTCCGTCACCCGCCAGCCGGCGTCCTGGAAGACTTCCTCGGCCAGGTCCATCGGGAAGCCGTAGGTATCGTAGAGGGTGAACAGGAAACGGCCGTCCACGACCCGCCGCGTGTCGCTCGCGTGCTCGGCGAGATAGTCCTTGATCTTGAGCGTGCCGGTATCGAGCGTCTCGGCGAAGCGCTCTTCCTCGCTGCGAATCGCCTCCTGGATGCGCGGGCGCTCGGCGACGATCTCGGGATACGCCGCGCCCATGAGCTTCACGACCCAGTCGACGGTCTTCCACAGGAACGGCTCCGTGAGCCCGAGCATCCGCCCGTGGCGCATCGCGCGCCGCATGATGCGACGCAGCACGTAGCCGCGCCACTCGTTGGAGGGCGTCACGCCGTCGGCGATCAGGAACGTGGTCGTGCGCGCGTGGTCGGCGATGACCCGCATCGACACGTCGTCGGCCTCGGCCGCGCGGTACCGGCGCCGGGACAGCGTCTCGATGTCGGCGATCAGCGGCGCGAAGAGATCGGTGTCGTAGTTCGACTCCTTGCCCTGCACGACGGCCGCGATACGCTCGAGTCCCATGCCGGTGTCGATCGAGGGCCGCGGGAGCGGCGTGAGCGTGCCGGCCGCGTCGCGGTTGAACTGCATGAAGACGAGATTCCACACCTCGAGCCAGCGGTCGCACTCGCAAGCGACGCCGAGACACGGCCGGCCGGCGGCGACTTCTGCGCACGCGATGTGGTCGCCCTGGTGGAAGTGAACTTCCGAGCAGGGCCCGCACGGACCGGTGTCGCCCATCGCCCAGAAGTTGTCCTTCTCGCCCAGGCGCAGGACGCGATCGTCGCCGAATCCGGCGACCTGCTTCCAGAGCGCGAACGCGTCGTCGTCGTCGGTGTAGACGGTCGCGATCAGCCGCTTGCGATCGAGCGCCAGATCCTTCGTGAGGAACTCCCAGGCGAAGGCGATCGCGTCGGGCTTGAAGTAGTCGCCGAACGAGAAGTTGCCGAGCATCTCGAAGAACGTGTGGTGGCGCGCGGTGCGGCCGACGTTCTCGAGATCGTTGTGCTTGCCGCCCGCCCGCACGCACTTCTGGCTGGTCGTCGCGCGCACGTAGGCGCGCCGCTCCTCGCCGAGAAACACGGACTTGAACTGGACCATGCCGGCGTTGGTGAACAGAAGCGTCGGATCGTCGCCGGGCACCAGCGGCGAGGAGCGCACGCGGGTGTGGCCGTTGCGCTCGAAATACTGCAGGAACGCTTCGCGAAGCTCGGGGCCGGTCATTGGAGGACTGATTGTATCACCGGGGTCAGTCCTCGAGCCGGAGGCCGATGCACTCGCGGACGACCCGCGTGACGACGGACACGGGATAGCCGCGGCGCAGGAGATGGTCGCGCAGGCGCGCGGCCGCGCGCGCGCGGTCGCCACGCTGGAGCGCCGGAAGACGCCGGCGAGCGACCGCACGCGCCCGCTCGAGCTCGCCGTCTTCGTTCACCCCGGACAGCGCCGCCTCGATCAGCGCCGTGTCGACCCCCCGCGCCCTGAGCTCCGCGCGCAGCCGCGCGGGCCCGTAGCCGCGCGTCGCGCGCGCGGCGACCCAGTGGCGCGCGAACGCCTCGTCGTCGAGATAGCCACGGACGGTGAGGTCGGCCACGACGTCATCCGCGACGTCCGCGGGCGCGCCGCGGCGCCGCAGCCGCACGGTCAGGTCGCGTGTGGTCCAGGCGCGCCGGGAAAGGAGGTCGGCGGCCACGAGCCGCGGGGTCCGCGCGTCGAGAGTGCGGCGCGGGCCGCGCGGACACGGTACGATCTGTTGTAGAAGGAGCTGCCGGCCCGCGACACCGGGCCGCGAAAGGTCGCG
>CAYVHH010000200.1:0-6409 GCA_964450175.1 uncultured bacterium
CGGGCCCAGACGGGTCATGCCGAGCAGGCGCGTCCGGTTGTCCTCGTACTGCGCGCGCGGGACCCGACGGAGGTCGCGAAAGAACTCGATGTTCTCGGCGACCGTGAGCGAGTCGTACAGGTTGAGCCCGAGGCCCTGCGGCATGTAGCCGATGATCGACTTGACCGCCTCCGGATCCCGGACGATGTCGACACCAGCCACCGACGCCGAGCCGGCGTCGGCCGCGAGCACGCCGGCGAGGATCTGCAGCACACTCGTCTTGCCGGCCCCGTCGGGCCCGATGAGACCGACCACCTCGCCGCGCGAGGCCGAGATCGAGATCCCGTTCACCGCCCGGACGCGTCCCCGGGCGTACGTTCTCGTCAGCCCGCGGACGTCGATGACCACGGACGTCGGGTCAGCGACTGGGCCAGGGTGCGTCTGGCCGCCAGCGGACGACTGCGTCGGCGGGCATGCCCGGCTTGAGCACGCCCCCGGGGTTTTCGGCGAGCGCGACCTCGACGGCGAACACGAGCTTCACGCGCTCCTCGCGGGTCTCGACGTTCTTCGGCGTGAACTCCGCCTCCTGTGACACCCGGCTCACGCGCGCCGCGAAGGGCCGACCCGGGTAGGCGTCGACGTAGACGCGTGCCTCCTGACCCAGCGCGACCTTGCCGATGCTGGGCTCCGGCACGTAGACCTTCATGTAGAGCCGGTCCAGGTCCACGAGCGTGAAGAGCGTCATGCCGTCTCCGACGCGCTCGCCACGCTCCACGCTGCGGGTGAGCACGCGGCCGGTGATCGGGCTACGGATCTCGAAATCGACCACGTTGCTGCGCTGCTCCGCAACCTGTGCCTCCGCCTGCCGCCGCTGGCGCGCCAGTGCATCGCGCTCGGCGCGCATGGCTTCGAGCTGCTGCGCGCCCAGACGGGCCAGGTCGAGCTGCTTGTCGCTCGTCTCGAGCGCGGCCTCGGCCTCGCGCACCGCGTGGTCAGCAACCTCGGCGGCCAGGCGTGCTCGCTCGGCCTCCTGCTGTGCGATCAGCTGACTCGAGGCGAGCCGCGCAGCGCGCTCGCCCTCTCGCTGCGCCTGCAGGGCCTGGGCTCGCGATCGCTGCACGCGGGCGTCCGCCTCGCGTCGCGCGGCCGTCGCCTGGTCGATCTGCAACGTCACCTGCCGACCCGTCATCGCGAGCTGTGTGTCGGACGCCCGAAGCCGTTCGGTGAGCGCGTTGAGCTGCTCCTCGGCCGACCGGAGTCGTTCGCGCTGCGCCTGATCGTCCAGGGTCGCCAGCGGCTGACCCGCTTCCACCGCCTGGCCCTCGTCGGCGTGCAGCGCCACGACCCAGGCCGAGGTCTTCGGCGTCAGTGTCGTGATGCGGCCCTCGATCCGCCCGCTCGCGAAGAGCAGGCCGGCTGGCGGCTGGGCGCCGAGCCAGGACCGGAGCTTGGGGCCGACGAAAATAGCCGAAATGAACAGCGCGAGCGCCACGATCGTCGCCGCGCGGACCGACGGGCGTCGGTGCCAACGGGGCCGCGGCGCCGGAGGCTCGGGCGATTCGGGTGAAGAGCTCACGCTACCGCTACCGCCGTTCAGCGCGAGATGGTGACGGGGACGCTCGATCCGCATCGCTCGCCAAGAGCGGGGCAAGACGCGTGCCGCCGCCGATCACTCTTGGAATCGCCCGCTTACGTGGCGACGACGGTCCCGAGGGTGAGGCGGGAGCGCCCCGTGAGGCGTCCCAGCCCCACTGCGTCGGCCGATGACCATCCCTCCTTCGACCCGCGCACGACATGCCGTTCGGCTTTGTGCTAGCTTGCCTTGTTGGACAGGCTCCAACAGGGGGAACTGATGATGAGAGTCCGTCGGATGGGAGCAATCGCGATCGGTATCGTCGCCCTCTTCGGGTCGACGGCTGCGGCCTCGGCCGAGAGCGCCGATCAGGGCCGACAGGTGTTCTACTCGCAGGGCTGTTACGGTTGTCACCGCGTCGGCGCGGCGGGGACGCCGATCGCCAACGACCTCTCGCACGTCGGCAAGAAGTACACCGAGTCCGAGCTCGCGCGGTGGTTGCGCGACCCGGCCGCACAGAAGCCGACGGCTCACATGCCGCGACTGGCGTTGCAAGAGGATGAGATTCGCGCCCTCGCGGCCTATCTCGCGACTCTCCGATGAAGGCCAGCCGCGCCCCGCGCTAGAAGGCTCTGTTGTCCTCACCGGCTTTGTGGTTTCATCATGTCGATTCGGACATCTTGATGCCGACGGGTGGCCGATGGAGGCGCCCGGGCGTCCTTGGTCGTGGCGGGCTCAAAGACGAGAGGAGGGCGCGATGGTCTCACTCGACATCAACGGCAAACGCCAGAACGTCGACGTGCCTGGCGAGACTCCGCTGCTGTGGACCCTGCGCGACGAGCTCGGGCTCACCGGCAGCAAGTTCGGCTGCGGCATGGCGCTTTGCGGCGCCTGCACCGTGCATGTCGATGGGAAGGCGGTCCGCTCGTGCATCACGCCGATCTCGGCGGTGGCCAACAGCAAGATCGTCACGATCGAGGCCGTCGGCGGCGAGCCGGTCGGCCGTGCGCTGCAGGCCGCGTGGGTCGAGAACGGCGTCCCGCAGTGCGGGTACTGCCAGGCCGGCCAGATCATGTCCGCGGCCGCGCTGCTGCGGCGCACGCCGAATCCCACCGATGCCCAGATCGATGAGGCGATGGACGGCAACATCTGCCGCTGCGGGACCTACACGCGTATCCGCGCCGCCATCAAGCAGGCCGCGGCGAAGCAGGGAGGTGCGCGATGAGCGCCCGGGTGGATCGCGGGTCGAGTCCGGTCGCCTCGTCCGAGCCGTCCGTGGTGCTGGCCAACGTGAGCCGGCGCCGATTCCTGCAGGGGGTGTCGCTCGGCGGTCTCGTGCTGGCCGTCGGCTTCCAGCCCAGCGCCAGCGCCCAGGAGCCCAAGAAATACGGCGCCGATGGGATGCCCCACGGATGGGTCGACAATCCGCTGGCCTTCGTCTCGATCGCCGAGGACGGAACCGTCACGATCGTCTGCCATCGCTCGGAGATGGGGCAGGGCGTCAGAACCGGCATGCCCATGATCGTCGCCGACGAGCTCGAGGCCGACTGGAAGCGCGTGCGCGTCGCCCAGGCGACCGGTGACGAGAAGAAGTTCGGCAACCAGGACACCGACGGCTCGCGCAGCACCCGGCATTTCTTCGAGCCGATGCGCCGCTGCGGCGCCGCCGCGCGCGCCATGCTCGAGGCCGCAGCCGCCGAGCGCTGGAAGGTGCCGGTGAGTGAGGTGGCCGCCAAGAATCACGAGGTCGTCCACAGCGCCAGCGGCCGTCGGCTCGGATACGGTGCGCTCGCGAAGGCCGCCGCCGGCCAGCCGGTGCCGGCGCGCGCCGCCCTGCGCCTCAAGGATCCGAAAGACTTCCGCTACATCGGCAAGGGTGAGCTGAAGCTGGTCGACGCGATGGACATCGCGACGGGCAAGGCGAAGTACGGCATCGACACTCGCCTTCCCGGCATGCTCTACGCCGTGGTGGCCCGTCCCCCGGTTCTGGGCGGCAAGGTGGCCAGTGTCGACGACTCCGAGGCGCGCAAGGTGCCCGGCGTGGTGAAGGTCGTCCAGATCGAGGGCAGCGCGCCACCCGCGTTCTTCAATCCCCTCGGCGGCGTCGCCGTGCTGGCGCGCAACACATTTGCGGCGATGCAGGGCCGTCGAGCGCTCAAGATCACCTGGGACGACGGACCGAACGGCAGCTACGATTCGGCCGCCTACAAGGCGAGCCTCGAGGAGTCCGTCCGCAAGCCGGCCAAGGTCGTGCGCAATGACGGTGATTTCGACAAGGCCGCAGCCGGAGCCGCGAAGCGCATCGAGGCGGAGTACTACATTCCCCATCTCGCGCACGCGACGATGGAGCCGCCGGCGGCGGCCGCCCGCATCACCAACGGCAAGTGTGAAGTCTGGGGCTGCTTCCAGTCGCCGCAGGCCGCGCGCGATCTGGTGGCAAAGCGGCTCGGCATGTCGGCCGACGACGTCACGGTGCACGTGACGCTCCTGGGCGGCGGCTTCGGACGCAAGTCCAAGCCGGACTACGGCATCGAAGCGGCCGTGCTCTCGAAGGCGGTCGACGGCAAACCCGTCAAGGTGACGTGGACGCGGGACGACGACCTGCACAACTCGTACTACCACACGGTGTCGGTCGAGCATCTCGAGGCCGGCGTCGACACGCAGGGCTATCCGGTGGCATGGCTGCACCGCACCGTGGCGCCCACGATCATCTCGACGTTCAACGTGGACGCGAAGAACGAAGCACCGCTCGAGCTCGGCATGGGCGTCATCAACGTGCCGTTCGAGATTCCCAACGTGCGCATCGAGAACCCGGAGGCGATCGCCCATACGCGAATCGGCTGGTTCCGGTCGGTCTCGAACATTCCACATGCGTTCGCGGTCCAGTCGTTCGTCGCCGAGCTGGCCGCCGCGGCGGGGCGTGACCCAAAGGACTTCCTGCTGCAAGTCATCGGTGCGCCGCGTGTCGTCAGTCCCGAGATGCTCGGCGACACCTGGAACCACGGCGAGTCGCCCGAGCGGTACCCGGTCGACACCGGCCGCCTGGCCCGAGTCGTGGAAGTGGCGGCGCATGCCGCCGGCTGGGGCAAGCAGCTGCCGAAGGGGCAGGGCATGGGCATCGCCGGCCACTACAGCTTCGTGAGCTACGTCGCGGCGGTCGTGCAGGTCGCCGTCGACTCCAAGGGGGCGCTCACGATTCCTCGGGTCGACGTCGCGGTGGATTGCGGCCCGACCGTCAATCCCGAACGTGTCCGCGCGCAGATGGAAGGCGCGACGGTCATGGGCGTCGGCGTCGCGACGCTCGGTGAGATCAGCTACAAGGGCGGGCGCGTCGAGCAGAACAATTTCGATTCCTATCAGGTGACCCGCATCACGGGGGCGCCGACGGAGATCCGGGTCCACATCATCCCCGGCAACGACTACACGAAACCCATGGGCGGTGTGGGCGAGCCCGGCGTGCCGCCGATCCCGCCGGCACTCTGCAACGCCATCTTCGCCGCGACGGGCAAGCGAATCCGTCGCCTGCCGATCCGCGATCAGCTGACCGTCTAGTCTCACCGAGCCGGGGCGCCGCCCGCGCGGCGCTCCGGGCTCGGTGCTCATACCGCCAGTTGCGCGGCTCTCGAGCGTGGCGGACAATCCTCGCGGGGAGGACCGCCCGTGCCGAGCATGACGAATCGCCGCGTGTTGCTCAAGAGCCGACCGACCGGTGAGCCGAAGCCGACCGATTTCGAGATCGCCGACGCCCCCGTGCCGACGGTGGGCGACGGCGAGATCCTGTGCCGCACGATCTACCTCTCGCTGGATCCCTACATGCGCGGCCGTATGAACGACGTGAAGTCCTACACCGCGCCGGTCGAGCTGGGAGCCCCGATGGTCGGCGGCACGGTGAGCGAAGTCGTGGAGTCGCGCAGCCCGGCGTTCCAGCGCGGCGATTTCGTGCTGGGCTACGGCGGGTGGCAGACCTACCACGTCGCGCGTGCGGGCACCGCGCCGGGGCCGTTCGGCCCGTTGAAGCTCGATCCCAGGGTCGCGCCGATCTCGGCGGCACTCGGCGTCCTCGGCATGCCGGGCATGACGGCATACGTCGGCCTGCTCGACTTCGGCCGACCCAAACCGGGCGAGACGGTCGTGGTGTCGGCGGCGGCCGGCGCGGTCGGCTCGGCCGTCGGCCAGATCGCGAAGATCAAGGGATGCCGTGCGGTCGGCGTCGCCGGGGCGCAGGCGAAGTGCGACTACGTCGTCAAGGAGCTCGGGTTCGACGCCTGCGTGAGCTATCGATCCCCGGATCTCTTCGCCGCGCTGAAGGACGCGTGTCCGAAGGGCATCGACGTGTACTTCGACAACGTCGGCGGCGACGTGCTGAAGACGGTGCTGCGGCTGGTGAATCCGTTCGCGCGCGTCCCGCTCTGCGGGATCATCTCGCAGTACAACGCCACGGAATTGCCGCCTGGCCCCAACCTGGGCCCGGTGCTGGTCAACCGCGTGACCGTCCGCGGTTTCATCGTCTCGGATCACGCGGATCGGATGCCCGCGTTCCTCGCCGAATGCGGAGGCTGGGTGCGCGAGGGGCGGCTCAAGTATCGCGAGGACGTCGTCGACGGGCTGGATCGGGCGCCGCGCGCCTTCATCGGCCTGCTGCGGGGCGAGAATCTCGGCAAGATGCTCGTGAAGGTTGGTCCAGATCCCTCCAGGTAGGCCAGGCTCTCGGCGGTGAGCGCACCCGACCGTATCGCGGTCGTCGTGGTCCACGGCATCGCGGACCAGCAAGCCGGACAGACGGTGCGTGAGCTCGCGCGGCTCCTTTGCCACGGTGGGGACGGTGAGCCCCGCTACGTGCAGGGCGAGATGCACGAC
>CAYVHH010000201.1:0-13278 GCA_964450175.1 uncultured bacterium
CACCCGGCGGTGATGGAGTGCGCCGTGGTGGCAGTGCCCGATGCCAAGTGGGGCGAGCGGCCCAAGGCCTTCGTGACGCTCAAGCCGGGCAAGACCGCGACCGAGGCGGAGATCATCGAGTTCTGCCGCCAGCACATCGCGCACTTCAAGTGCCCGGCGGCGGTGGAGTTCGGCGATCTACCGAAGACGTCGACCGGCAAGGTCCAGAAGTTCGTCCTTCGCGAAAAGGAGTGGAAGGGCCGGGAGAAGCGGATCAACTAGATGCTCCGGCTGGGAGTGCTCGACCAATCGCCCGTCCGCAGCGGCGGCGTCGTGTCCGACGCGATCCACGAGACGCTCGAGCTCGCGGAGCTCTGCGACCACCTCGGCTACCATCGCTACTGGCTCGCCGAGCACCACTCGACACCCGGGCTGGCCGGCTCGAGCCCGGAAGTGCTGATCGGCCAGGTCGCCGCGCGCACCGCTCGCATCCGGGTCGGCTCCGGCGGCGTCATGCTCCAGCACTACAGCGCGCTGAAGGTGGCCGAGAGCTTCCGCGTGCTCGAGACGCTCTTCCCCGGGCGGATCGATCTCGGCATCGGCCGGGCGCCGGGCAGCGATCAGCTGACGGCGCGCGCGCTCCGCGACGATGCCAACCCCGAATACTTCCCGCAGCAGGTCGCCGACCTCGTCGGCTTCCTGCACGGCGCCCTGCCGCAGGGCCACGTGTTCTCTCAGGTCCTCGCGATGCCGACCGGCCCGACGGCGCCGGAGATGTGGCTGCTCGGCTCGAGCGACGCGAGCGCGTCGGTGGCGGCGCACTTCGGGACCGGCTTCTCGTTCGCGCACTTCATCAATCAGGATGGCGGCGCCGAGGTCACCCGCGCGTATCGCCGTCAGTTCAAGCCGTCCCAGTGGCTCGAGGCGCCCGCTCGAGCGTCGCCGTCTTCGCGGTCTGCGCCGAGACCGAAGCAGAGGCGCAGCGTCTGGCGCGGAGCCGCCATCTCTTCATCGTGCGTCTCTACACCGGGCGGGCCGGCCGCTACCCGTCTGTCGAGGAGGCCGAGACGTATCCGTACTCGGAGCGCGAGCTCGCCATCCTGCGCCACGCGCAGCAGCGCACGGTGGCCGGCACTCCCGAGCAGGTGCGCGAGCGGCTCGAGGCGCTCGCCGCCGATTACGAAGCCGACGAGCTGATCGTCGTCACGATCACCCACGATCCGAAGGCACGGCGCCGGTCCTACGAGCTCCTGGCCAAGGTCTTCGGGCTCGAGGAGACTCCCCCATGACCCGCCGTCTCCGATTCGTGGCCGGCTCACTCGCGCTGGCGTCGCAGATCGGGCTCACGCTCGTCTTCACCGGCACCGTGACGGCGCAGCGGCCGGGCGACGGACAGGCGCCGAAGTTCCAGGTCGATCCGTGGTGGCCCAAGCCCTTGCCGAACAACTGGCTCATGGGTCAGGCCGCCGGCGTCGCAGTGGATCGCCACGATCACATCTGGGTCATACAGCGGCCGCGGACCTTGACCGAGGACGAGCGCGGCGCAGCCTTGAATCCCCCGCGCTCGCTGTGCTGCGCGCCGGCGCCGCCCGTGCTGGAGTTCGACGGCGACGGCGTGCTGGTGCGCTCGTGGGGCGGCCCCGGCGCCGGCTACGAGTGGCCCCTGAACGAGCACGGGATCTTCGTCGACTATCAGGACAACGTGTGGATCGGCGGCAACGACGCCAAGGATCATCAGGTGCTCAAGTTCACGCGCGACGGGAAATTCCTCCTCCAGATCGGCAAGGCCGACCAGACCGGCGGCGACAACGACACCCTGCACCTCGGCCGGCCCGCCAACATGAACGTCGACCCGGCGACGAACGAGCTGTTCATCGCCGACGGGTACAAGAACCACCGCGTGATCGTCTTCGACGCGCAGACCGGCGCGTACAAGCGGCACTGGGGTGCGAACGGCCGGCCGCCCGGCGATCCGGGCGTGAAGTCGTTCGGCAATCCGGTGCACTGCGCACGCCTGGCGAAGGACGGGCTCCTCTACGTGTGCGACCGGATGAACAACCGCATTCAGGTTTTCAAGAAGGACGGCACCTTCGTCAAGGAGTTCGTCGTCGCGCCGGCCACGCGCGGCAATGGCTCGGTCTGGGATCTCGACGTCTCGCACGATGCGCCGCAGACCTGGCTCTACAACGCCGACGGCGAGAACAACCACGTCTGGACCCTGCTGCGCGACAACGGCCAGATCGTCGGCAAGTTCGGCCGCAATGGGCGGCAGGCCGGTCAGCTCCACTGGGTGCACAATCTGGCGGTCGACTCGAAAGGCAACATCTACACGGCGGAAGTCGACTCGGGCAAACGGGCCCAGAAGTTCCTCTTCAAGGGCGTCGGTCCGGCCGAGCCCTGATTCCGCGGTGATGGCGATCTGGATCGGCTTCCGGTGAAGCCCGAACCGGCCGACGTGGCGGGCACGGCGCGGCGCGACCCGGCGACGATCACGATCAGCTTCAAGGGACCGCTCGATTTCTCGGTCGGGACCGTCGCCGAGATGCTCGAGGCGCGCGAGCGGACGACGGCCGACGTCGCGCCGAAGATTCGGGGCTGATCGGGTGACGCCGAGCCGCCCGCGCGACTACGCCGGAGCGTGGACGAAGGGCAGAATGGCGTAGCGCGCCCGCTCGACCTCGATCGCGAGGACGACCCGCTGCGCGGGGTTGTCGCGGAACGGAAACGGCTTGCCCGTGTACTTGTGCGAGATCCGGTCCATCGTCTTGAACTCGGCATCGGGCCGCCGCTGGGCGACTCGTCCGCGGATCTGTGCTTCTCGGTACGGATTGTCCATGGCGATGATCGAGAGGCCGACCCGCGCGTCTCGCCGGGTGTTCTTGGCCTTCAGCGACCCCTCGCCGGTGCTGACGAGAATGAGCTCCCCGTCGAGATCGACCCAGACCGGCGCGACTTGCGGCGACCCGTCGGGCATCAAGGTCGCGAGATGAGCGAAGTTCGCCCCGCGCACGAGCGCCTTGAGATCATCGGACAGCTTCAGCGCCATTGCCGTATCTCCTATTCCTCGATCTATTTCTCGATCGGCGTGTCGTCCCGCCCGCCCCACTCGGTCCAGGAGCCGTCGTAGACCGCGACATCCGGCCGCCCGATCACGTGGAAGCCGAGCGCCAGGACCGACGCGGTCACCCCCGACCCGCACGACGTGACGACGGGCCGGGCGAGATCGATTCCCGCACCCTCGAGCTTGCTCCGGATGGCGTCGGCCGGCAAGAAGGTCCCGTCCTTCGCATACAGCTCGTCGTACGGAAGGTTGAGGCTCCCGGGGATGTGGCCACCTCGCAGCCCCGCGCGGGGCTCGGGATCCGTGCCGGCGAAGCGGCCGCGCGACCGGGCGTCGAGGACCTGCGCCTTGCGCGTCGTGAGGTTCTGGCGCATCCCCGCGAGGTCGCGGACGAGGCTCCGCCGCAGGCGCGCGGTGAAGCGGCGCGGCTTCGGCGCCGGCACGCCGGATTCCACGGCACGTCCCTCGGCTCGCCACCGCGGGAGGCCGCCGTCGAGCACGAAGACCTTGTCGTGACCAAAGGCACGAAAGGTCCACCAGACGCGCGCGGCGCTCGTCACCCCCCTCGTGTCGTAGACGATCACGCGGTCCCGGCTGCCAATGCCCAGGCGTCCGACGCTCTGGGCGAAGTCCGCGGCGCGCGGCAGCATGTGCGGCAAGGTCGTGCCCTGGTCGGCGATCGCGTCGATGTCGAAGAACACCGAGCCCGGGATGTGCGCCTGCGCGAACTCGGCGCGCGCGTCACGCTTGAGTTGCGGCATGTGCCAGGAGCCATCGAGCACCCGGACGTCGCGCTTGCCGAGATTCTGGGCGAGCCACTCGGTCGTGACGAGAGCCGATGCCTTGGGCGCCCGCGCCGCCGGACTCACCGGATCGCCTTGCGCTGGTGCCGGTCTTCGAGCCGAAGCGTCTTGATGTCGTTCATGATGACCTCGGGGAAGAGATACGCGGTCGTGTAGATCTCGCGGACCACCGCGTGCTCGTCGAGCAGGAACACCTTGAGTACGTGCGCGAGCGGCCCGGCCGGCCGACCCTGCGAGTCGGTCTCGATGCGCACGTCCTGCCCGAAGCCGTCGAGCAGCGGCCCCAGGGCTCGCGGCCGTTCGGTCGTAAGGAACGCCCACTCGACGCCGTTCGGCGGGGCTCCTGCCGCGTAGCGCCGCATCACGCTCGGCGTATCGCGTGCCGGATCGAAGCTGAGCGAGACGAGGCGCACGCGATCGCGCAGCGCGGCATCCTCCGACACGCGGTGTCGCACGGTGTGAAACACCTGGTAGGCGAGGGGACAGCCGCGCGCGTCGGCGCACGAGGTATAGATGAATCCGAGGAGCGTGATTTTTCCCGTCGTGAAGCGCGCCAACGGGTGCCGCCGGCCGTCGGGATCGAGCACCGGCCCATCCGGCGCCCGCATGATCGCGGGCAGCGCGTAGCTGCCGGCCGGCGGTGGCACGAAGTCCATCGTGGCCGCGCCCGGACTGTCGGGCTCGTGGGCGTCGACGACGAGCCCCACGGCGCCGACGATCCCCGCGGCGGCGGCGACCGCCGCGAGGATCAGCGCGAGGTGGGAGTCAGCGAAGCGTCGCGGTGCGCTCGAGCCCATAGACGGCCTTCATGGCTTTCGAGCCGAGCTTCATGTGGTGCGCGCGGCCGAGCTTTTCCTTGTAGAAGTCGATCTCGAAGGTCGGCTTGAGCTCCTTGCCATCCCAGGCGAAGCCCCGGACGAACTGCTCGTCGTCCGCGCCGCCCTTGTCCCAGTTCGCGAGCAGCGACGAGGCGATGTAGACGCGCGTGCCATCCCAGCTCTGCGAGACCATGTTGACCTGCTTGCCGGTCACGCGCTCGTAGGTCTGCTTCGGCTGCTCGGGGTTCGACAGGTCGAAGTAGCGGGTCTTGCCGTCCATGAACGTGTTGACCCAGAGCCCGGTGCCGTCCTTGTTGATGCTGATGTCGACCGGCAGCGGGATCTTGGCCGGATCGCCGATCACCGCGACTTCCTTCGCCTGCCATTCCCCCGCCGCGTCGGGCTTGACGAGCCAGAGCTTCGAGGTGAGCGCGGAGGCGGTGATCGCCCAGCTGTCACCGTCCTTGAGCGACCAGCGGATCTCCAGCGGGGCGCCGGGCACGCTCAGGACTTTCTTGGGCTTCATCGCCTTGAGATCCCAGACCACCATCGTGTTCCCGAACTTCTTCATCGCCTCGGCGTCCTTCACCAGATCGCCGAGCGCCCGCATGTAGTTCTTGCGCCCGGTGAAGCTCGAGGTCAGCATCACGTTCTTCTGTGGATTGATCGCGACGTCGTAGCCGTAGCCGTCGCCGCCGTCGGTCGTCGGCATGGGATAGGTCGCGACCAGATCGCCCTTGTTGCTGTAGAGCGCCATGCCCGTCACGCCGCCGCCGTCCTTGTTGTTCGACAGACCCTGTACGATCATGCGGCCGGGCATCGCGTAGAACGTGTGCGGGCCGACGTACCCGGTCTTGGTCGGCATGTCCGAGATGGTCCGCACGAGCTTGGGCTTGGCTGGATCGGTGCCGACGTCGAAGATCGAGATGCGGCTATTGTCGAGGCCGCCGGCCCAGAGAAAGCGCCGGTCGTCGGTGAAGCCCATGTGGTGCGCTTCGCCCTGCCCGCGCACCGAGATCTTGTGGATCACCTTGCCGTAGCGACCCGACGCGGGATTCACGTCGATCGTGACGAGCTTGTCCGAGCCGTCGCCGGTCCCCTTCACGCCGAGCGCCCATACGTAGAGGTAGTCTTCCTGTCCTTTGATCAGATTGCCCATGTAGGGTGAGTTGCACGTCTCGTCGGCGCCGGCCGGCACCGCGGCGACCACGGTGAGCGCGAGAATGCCGGTGATCACGCCGGCGCGCATTGCCCGAATTCCCTTGCCATGCATGCATGGCCTCCTTGTCGGCTTCGGGTGAAGGGGCGTCGGGCTATTCGCGCGTGATGCGCGCGCCGAGCGCCCTCAAGCGCTCGTCGATTCGCTCGTAGCCCCGGTCCACCTGCTGGACGTTGCGGATGACCGAGCGGCCCTGCGCCGCGAGCGCGGCCGCGATCAGGGCCATGCCGGCCCGGATGTCGGGCGAGACGATGGTCGCACCGTGCAGGCGGCTCGGGCCGATCACGAGCGCGCGATGCGGATCGCTCAATAATATTCGCGCGCCCATCGCGATCAGGCTGTCGACGAAGAACAGCCGGCTCTCGAAGAGCTTCTCGTGGATCAGCACCGTGCCCTCGCACTGGGTCGCCAGCACGAGCGCCAGCGGCGTGAGGTCGGCCGGAAAGCCCGGCCACGGCGCGTCGTCGACCTTGGCGATGCCGCCGTCGACATCGGACACGATCGTCCGCTTTTGCGACGCGGGCACGTGCAGACTCGCCCCGTCGATGTGGGTCTCCACGCCGAGCCGCGCGAACACCAGGCGGATCATCCGGAGGTGATCGGGCGCCGCCTCGCGCACGCGCAGCGCGCCGCCGGTCATCGCAGCCACCGCGACGAAGGAGCCGATTTCGATGTGATCCGGGCCGACTCGATGGCGAGCCGGTCGGAGCTCGCGCACACCGTCGATCTCGAGCACGTTGCTGCCGATCCCACGGATCCGGGCGCCCATCGCGTTCAGGGCATGACACAGCCCCTGCACGTGCGGCTCCGAGGCGGCGTTCAGGAGCCGGGTGGTCCCGTCGGCCATCGCGGCGGCCATGACCGCGGTCTCCGTGCCGGTCACGCTGGCCTCGTCGAGGAACACCTCAGCGCCGCGGAAGCGGCCGGTGAGCTCGAGGCGGTAGTACGCGTCGTCCAGAGTGATCCGGGCGCCCAGCTCACGAAGCGCCAGCAGGTGGGTGTCGAGCCGCCGGCGTCCGATCTTGTCGCCGCCCGGCCGGGGCAGGACCGCGAGTCCGGTCCGCGCCAGCAGGGGCGCCGCGAGCAGAAACGACGCCCGGATCTCGGCGGCCAGCTCCGCGTCGGGCCGTGACTCGCGCAGGCCCCTGGCGTCGACCGTCACCGCGTGCTCCTCCGACCAGTCCACCGAGACGCCGAGAACCCGAACCAGCTCGATCAGGGTCGCGACGTCGCGGATGCGCGGCACGTTTTCGATCACCACTGGTCCAGAGGCGAGCAGTGCGGCGGCGAGGAGGGGGAGCGCCTCGTTCTTGTTCCCGCTCGGGATGACGTCGCCGCCGAGCGGGTAGCCGCCCTCGATTACGAAGCGGTCCCCCGACGTCGAATCCCTAGAAGGCATCGTCAAGGCGTCGCCAGGAGGAAGTCTACGTTAAACGCTGCTGAAGAATCCAAACAATGTCAGCCAGTCCCAGGCCTGCTGACATTTCCGTCATGGCCTGGGCTCGAAAGGCCCGATTTGCCCTCACTATGTAAGGCCTTCATTGCGGTCAGGGATTTTCCAGGACGTTTCGCCCGGGTGCATCAGCTTGAAATCGTTCGTCTGACAATGCTCCTCGACTTTGGTCTCACGCGACGCCCAGCGGTTTAATTCTTGCAGGTAACGGCTGCTGGCTACTCTATTATGAGAAAGGAATGGCGATGCAGATTCTCGCCATAAACCGGTGACGGACTACCTTCCGGACACCCCGTGTGTCGCCCGCGCCTACTGTCCCGGTTGTGAGCCCGATGCCGACCCCAGCCAGGAGATTCTCGACGTGCGCTGGTGCGAATCCCACTCGCCGGCCCGAGATGGCGCCGACGACGAAGTGGTGACCGCCTCCGCGTACCTCTCGGGAAGCGCCGAGGCGGGCGGCGACGACAACCGGCGCTGGTGCGACATCCTTCACGGCCGCCACTAGCTCGGCGCTAGCTTCCGGGCGCCGTCAGCTCGTCGAGCGAGCGGATGATCCGGTGCGGCCGCACGGCGCTGCTGTGCGGGAGGCCGACACCACCGCGATCCATCCAGACGCCCGTGAGCCCCAGCCGTTGCGGCGCGCCCACGTCCCATTCGAGATGGTCGCCCACCATCAACGCCTCCTCCGGCGTCAAGCCGAGCGACTCGAGCACGTGCCGGTACACCGCCTCGTCGGGCTTACCCACGCCGAACTCGCCCTCGACCAGGATCGCGTCGAAGAAGCGCGCGAGATCATGCCGCTCGATCTTGTCTCGCTGCTGGGTGGCGTCGCCGTTCGTCACGAGCGCCAGGGGGACGCCGCGCCGACGTAGCTCCGTCAGGCAGGCGAGCGAGTCGGGGAACAGACGCATCGCCGTCCGTCGTCGGGCCGCATAGTCGCGCGCGACCGCGGCCGCGAGCTCCGGAGCGGGTCGGCCGAGCCGCTCGAGGGCGAACTCGACGATGTGCTGCCAGGCGCCGAGCATGTTCACGCGCTCGCGCCGATGGCGCGCCGGATCGTCCCAGAACCAGCGCCGCGTCTCGGCGATCGTGGCGACGAGCAGGGCGGCGTCGACTCCGGCGGGCGTGCCGCACGCACCGCACGCCTCCGCCCAGCTGCGATCGGCGCCGCCCGAGTAGTCGAGCAGCGTATCGTCGAGATCGAAGAGCAGGGCCTTCACGTTCATCGCGTGGGATCGAGCTCGACCACGAGGCCGTTGCCCCAGCCGTACTTCTCTTCCGAGAGCTTCCTCACAGCTCGGGCCAGCTCGGCCTCGGCCTTCGCATCGACCACCCGCGCCCGGGCCGCCAACGAGCGGCGCCCGACGCGCATGCGGACACTCGGCGTGACCATGAGGTTCCGCACCCACTGAGCTCGCTGACGATGCTCGGCGACCAGGTAGTAGCGGCCGCCGTGCTTCGTGAACCAGATCTCGATCTCACGCGGCCGCCCCGAGCGTCGTCCCGTGGTCGTCAAGTAGAGGTACTGGGGGACTTTACGCCCGGCCCGCTTGGCCATCGCCGTGCGCGATCACACCCAGCACCGTCTCGACCGCCCGGAGCATGAGCGGGAAGTCCATGCTCGCCTGCTCCAGTCCCGTGACCGCGACCATCGCCGGCAACAGCGGGAAGTGGACGAAGCCGACCCGTGGCGGGCGAGGCATGTTACGGATCGCGTGGAGCGTCGCGTAGAGCGTCTGATTGCAGAGGTACGTGCCCGCCGTATTCGACGTGTAGGCGGGAATGCCCTCGGCGACGAGCGCCTTCACGATGGTCGGGAGCGGCAAGGTGGAGAAATATGCCGTCGGCCCGCCCGGAACGCAGGGCTCGCCGCTCGCACGATAGCCCGCGTTGTCCGGCACCTCGTAGTCCATGACGTTGACGGCGACCCGCTCGAGCGCCACCCGCGCGCGTCCGGCGGCGAGACCGAGGTGGAGGATCGCCTCGGGATTGGTCTCGGCGAGGAGCCCAGCGAGCCGGCTCGCGGCGTCGGCGTGATGCACCGGCAGAACCACGCCCATGACGGTGCAATCGCCGACACGCCGCCCGTCCACTGCCTTGGCGAGCCCTTCGGTGGGGTTGACGGAGTGAGCGCCGAACGGCTCGAAGCCGGTCACGAGGATCGTTCTCACGCGCCTAGTCTGCCATATCGGCCGTCAGCCGCGCTGCACCAGCGGCGAGAGGCGCGGAAGGGTGAGGGACACCGAGACGGCGACCGCGGTCAGGACGAGCCAGGACGCCGCGTAGCCGCCCGTGGCTTCGAGGACGAGCCCGAAGATCGGCGGGCCGATCAGCGTGCCGCTCCAGGAGCAGGCGGTGGCCGCGCCGGTGAGCAGCCCGGCGTGGCGCGGCCCGCCGATCTCGGCCACGAGCGCGAAGTAGAGTCCGACCCAGCCGAAGGCCCCGGCGCCGGCGACAAAGGCGAGCGGATAGACGAGCCACGTCGGCAGCGAGCTTCCGAGCGCGAGCGCGGCGTACGAGACGGCGCCGATCGCGGCGCTGGCCACGACGCCCGGGCGGCGGCGGCCGCCGAAGGAACGATCCGATACCACACCCCACAGCACGCGGCTGATCGTTCCGCCGATCTGGGCGATCGCGAGGAACTGAGCCGCGCGCACGGCGGAGACGTCGAACGAGTCCTTTGCGTAGAGAACGAGATAGGCCATCAGCGACGACTGGGCGATCGAGAGCGCCAGCCCGCACCCGAACACGACGAGCACCGGGGGCCGACGGACGAACTCGCCGAGCTCGGACAGACGCGGCCGCTCGACCGGCGCCGCGCTCGGGTGCGCCGGGCGCGAGCGATAGAAGATCGCGACGAGCGTCGCCGACGCGAGCGAGAGGAGCCCAGCTGTGGCGAGCGCGTGTCGCCAGCTCCACGCGTGCGCGATCAGGGGCAAGATCAGCGCCGCTGCCAGGCCGCCCAGGGTGAGCCCGGTTTGCTTCACGCCCATCGCGATCCCGCGCTCGCGAGGCGGAAACCACTCGACGACGGCCCGGCCGGTCGCGGGGTTCAGCACGCTGAAACCGAAACCGCCGAGCACGAGCAGCACGAGGAGCAGGCCGTAGCCCGGGCTCCACGCGGCGAGCGCGATCATCGCGCCGACCACGAGCTGACCGAGCGCGAACGTGAGGCGCACGCCCAGGCGATCGGTGAACCATCCCGCGGGAAGCGCCATCAACACGCCGCCCAGGTAGACGGCCGGCAAGAAGAGCCCGACCTGCACGCGAGACAGCGTCAGCGACTCCAGGAGAAATGGCGCCAGCGGCGCAACCGCCAGGGCGGTGAGCGCGCCGAGCGCGTGGGCGACAGTCACGAGCGCGAGGATCGGCCACCGGGACGCCAGGTCTCTCCCCCCAGGTGCGTCAGGTCCTGGACCTAGGATAGGAGTTCTCATCCGTCTCTCACCGTTGTTTCATCCGCGCGCGGGAGGCTGAAGGAAAAGCTCCCGGAGGTGAGAGATGCGGTCGGGGATTGCCATCGGTGCCGGCGCCGGATTCGTTGGGGGCGTCGTCGCCGCAGTCGTGCTGTCGATCCTGGGCATCAAGGGTCACGATGGACAGATCGCTCGCGCGATCACCCTGGTTTCGCACGCCGCCCACTCGGACAACCCGGTCGCCGGCTGGCTCGTCCAGATCGCGGTGGTCACGGTGATCGGCGCGCTGTTCGGTGTGCTGTACGCCGCGACCGGGCTGCGCCGTGAGTCCGCGGCATTCTGGGCGACGATCTACGGCCTCGCGTGGTGGATCGTCGGCTGGTTCGCCGTGATGCCGCCTCCGCTTCGGTTTGCGCCGTGGGAGGCGGCGAGAGATCCGGCGCTGTTCCAGCTCGCCATCGCCGGACTCCTTGCCTGCCTGGGCTCCGGTGCGGTGCTGGCGGGCGCCTTCACGCTGTTCGGTCGCCCCGAAGGCTCGAGGCGCGGCGCGCCGGTGGGGGCGGTGCGCGCGCCGGCGCCGTCCAACGGCGTGCTCAGCGCGGGCAGGCGCTAGGGCGTGCTCGCCGTCAGGCGCTCGGCTCGGCGCGCGCGAGCAGCGCGACGGGGAATTGGGCCAGGAGCTCGGCGACCGGCACCATGCCTTGCATCGCGTCGCCCGTCAGCTCGTTACGCCACCGGCCCGGTGGCAGCTCGAGCGCCGTGTTCATCCAGTTGTCCTCGAGCCGCATCACGAGCCTCGGCACGACGCTGATCTCGCCGTCGCCGCGCGCGAACGCGACCACGTGACCCGACCGGGCGCCGATCGCCGATAAGGGCCGGTAGGTGCCCTCCGCGCCGAACAGCGCCGGGCGCCGACGACGGAGCTGCAACGTCTGGCGGATGCTTCGGCAGGCCCTCGCGCGGACACGCAAGAGCTCGGTCTCCAGGTCGCCGACCAGGCGCCGCCGCAGCAGATCGCGGAGAAACTCGAACAGCTCGCCGTCGAGATCGGCGCGATGGGCGCGCGCGGTCTCGGTCGCCTCGACGATCCGGCGGGCATCGTCCTCGTCGACGGCGGCGGGCTCGGACCGCACGTAGGTGCGGTAGACCGGAAAGCACGCGAGCGTGTCGCGCAGGGCCTCGTGCAGCTCGTGCCGCGTGTAGTCGCGGTAGCGCCGGCGTCGCTCGCAGACCTCGAGAAACAGCGCGGTCAGCCGGTTCAGGTCGCTGCCCATCGTCTCGCGCATCACCTGGTGCTTCTTGGCGCGCGCCACCTCGGCCCAGTCGGTCGATTCGCCGGTGAATTCGGCGTAGAGCTCGGTCAGCGCCTTCTCGCCCTCCGGATCGACGAACAGCCCCGAGACGCGGTTCAAGAAGTCGTAGCCCGTGGTGCCGTCGACTGGCCAGGAATCGCGGAGCGCTTCGCCCGGCTGCAGGATCTTCTCGACGGTGATCCACGCCTCCGGCCCGGCCTCACGCAGTCGGTCGAAGTACGCCTCCGGATCACGCAGGCCGTCGGGATGGTCAATCCGGAGCCCGTCGAGCGTGCCGTCCATGAGCCACGCCAGCACGAGCCGATGCGTGTCGCGAAAGACGTGCTCGTGCTCGCCCCGCAGCCCGACCAGGCCGTTGATGTCGAAGAAGCGCCGATAGCCGAGGTCCCGCGCGGCCGCCCGCCAGTGCGCGAGGCGGAAGTTCTGGCGCTCGAGCAGCGCATCCAGCGAATCGACGCTGCCGTTGACGTCGGCGACCACCGCGTCGACCGCCTGGGCCGTGTGCGGCTCCTCGGCGAAGAGTCGCGCCAGGGACTCGTAGAGGACGGTCTTGTGCCGGTGGCGTCGCTCGACGCTCGTGTGATCGGTCGTGATCGGCGACGGGAGCTCACTCAGCGCGTCGGCGATGAACGCCAGCGCCTCGGATCGCGTCCGCTCGGCGGCGATCGCCAGCAGGCTGTCGAGCGACTGCGGCGAGACGGGGAACACGTAGTCGTGGTACCGGATCGTGAACGCGACGCCGTCTCGGCAAAGGCGCAGATCGCCGCGCTCCAGCACGCGACCGTAGTGGTCGGCGAGCACCAGGAGGAGCACGACGTTGCGCAGCCGCGTCTCCGGCGGGTCCCAGTCGACGTCGAAGTACGACGCGTAGCGGCTCGCGGGGCCGT
Organism: uncultured bacterium; assembly: GCA_964450175.1. GTDB lineage: Bacteria > Methylomirabilota > Methylomirabilia > Rokubacteriales > CSP1-6 > AR31. The sequence continues at coordinate 12,950 of CAYVHH010000201.1, forward strand.
TCTCGAGCACGTCCCACCACCAGGGATTGTCTGGCCGCTGATGGCCATGCCGGCATGGAGCTGGACGCGGTAGGTGGCGCGGAGCTGTCTCGGCACGTCAGCGCGAGGGGTCGTTCGGCGCATCTCGGCGGCGAGACTGTCCCATGCGAGAAGCCTAGCTGTGCCGCGGAGGCTCGGACAATTTGGGTAGATGCCGCGCGCCGGTTTCAGGTGTTTCTCTGTCGCTCGGCGTGCCGTGGCTCTCGGCCGGAAGGTGGGCGATACTCTCGACCATGCTGATCGCGCAGATCACCGACACCCACATCCAGCCCGAGGGCGTCCTCGCCTAC
>CAYVHH010000202.1:0-4859 GCA_964450175.1 uncultured bacterium
CAGATTAAAGGAGCCGACGACGCCGGGGCGGTCGGCAGGATGCTCTGAAACCCCCGGAACGACAAAAAGGCCAGCGCTCTGCGGCAGAAAGAGGCCTCAGGTACCAAGTGAAACTTTTGCTCGTCCTCTCACTGATCCTCACCGCGGCTCTGCTATTTGTGTCGTTCGCCGGCGCCGGTGAGCTCGCTCCCAACGAGCTCGGGCGCGTCATGATCCTCGAGTACCACAAGATCGACTACCCCGAAGAGCGCTGGACCCGGACGCCCGAAAACTTCCGGCGCGACCTCGAGACGCTCTACGCCAAGGGCTACCGGGTGATCAACCTGGGCGATCTCCTCGACCGGCGCATCACGCTGCCGGCCGGGACGACACCGGTCGTCCTCACGTTCGACGACTCCTCACCCGGCCAGTTCCGCTACCTCGAGAAGAACGGCACGCTCGAGATCGACCCCAAATGCGCGGTCGGCATCCTCGAGGCCTTCTTTCAGGAGCACCCGGATTTCGGTCGTGGCGGCACCTTCTACGTGCTCCCGGGCGCAAGCCCGCCCAACCGGCTCTTCAACCAGCCGGCGCTCGAAGGCAAGAAGCTTCAGTTCCTGGCCAGCCACGGCTACGAGATCGGCAACCACACGCTCTGGCACGCGAACCTCGCGAAATACCCCGAGGCGACGGTGCGGGCGCAGGTCGCCGACGCTCAGGTGTGGATCCAGCGGCACGTCCCGGACTACAAGACTCGCACCCTGGCGCTCCCGCACGGCGTGTATCCGCCCGACGTGAGCTGGGTGCTGCACGGCTCGGCCAAGGGCACGACCTACAATCACGACGCCGTGCTGATGGTGGCGGGCGGCGCGGCCCCCTCGCCGTATTCGCGCTCGTTCGATCCGGTCCGCCTCCCCCGCATCCAGGCGGTCGAGCGCGACCTCGTCTACTGGCTCAACTACTTCGACAAGAACCCGCTCGAGCGATTCGTGAGCGACGGCGACCCGAACTCGGTCACCGTCCCCACGGCGCGCCGCGACAAGCTACGCGACGAATTTCGAACCCAGCGGGTCGTCGTACGCTGACGCTCCAGTCAGCCAAGCTCCTCGACCGGCGGGCCGAGCCCCCCTGGAGCCCGGCCGCCGCGTGATCCCCGCGCCCGTCCGTCCTCTCGCCCACCGGAGCAACACCGACAACAGTGGGTCGAGCAGGGCGGACGGGTTCGCGTTTGTAGCGAGGGCGGGCTACGGCGGCGAGAAGCGAAACGTCGCTAGCGGTACATGAGGTACGACGCGCGGCGATTCAAGAAGCTGCTGCGGTCGACCTCGGCCCAGGCGACGAGCCGGTCGAGAACTTCGCCCCTCAGGAAAGCCCACATCGTCGACCGGTTCACCAGGAGGTTCTGGATGCTCTCCGGCCTGAACTGGTCGCGATGACGCTCGCGTAAGGTTCGGGCCAGCGCGAACGCGACCGTCACCGGTCGGATCGCCTCGCGATCGGTGACCACGATCCTCACGCCGCCGCAGGAGACGTTCGTGTACACGTCGGCCGTCGGCGTGAACCAGATCGGATCGAACCTGACACCGCGGAGCCCTTGCCGATTGAGCGAATCGGCCAGGCCGCGCGGCTCGATCCAGGGCGCGCCGATCACCTCGAAGGGCATGTCGGTCCCCCGTCCCACGGAGAGGTTCGTCGCCTCGAGGAGGCCGACGCCCGAGTAGAGCAGCGCCTGCGTGACCGACCGGATGTTCGGCGACGGGTTTACCCAGGGCAACCCGGTCTCGTCGAACCAGCGGTCACGATCCCAGCCCACCAGCGGCACCACGGTCAGCGAGACCGGGATCTTCCGCTCCGCGGCGGCGAGCTTGGCGAACTCGCCGATCGTGAGCCCGGTGCGCACGGGAATGGGGTGCGGAGCGGTGAACGACTGCAGATCCGTATCCATCAGCGGCCCCTCGACGACCCGGCCGTTGATCGGATTCGGCCGATCGAGGACGAGCACGGGGATCTTCTGTTTCGCGGCCTCCTCCATCACGTAGACCAGGGTCGTGAGGTAGGTGTAATAGCGGACGCCGACGTCCTGGATGTCGAAGACCAGGAGCGTGATGTCTTTGAGCATCGCCGAGGTCGGCCGCCGGGTGCTGCCGTAGAGACTCCAGATCGGCCGGCCGGTGATGACGTCGCGACTATGGGGCACGTCGGCGTCGGCAAGACCGGTCAGGCCGTGCTCGGGCGAGAAGATCGCCTGCAGGCGGACCCCAGGGGCCGCCGCGATCAGGTCGATCGCCCGGCGGCCGCGCAGATCGATTCCGGTCTGGTTGGTGATCAGACCGACCGAGTGTCCTGAAAGCATGGCGAACTTCTGATCGGCGAGCACGTCGAGCCCGGTGAGCACCCGCTCTTGGGGCAACGCGGGCTCGCCGGGGAGCACCCGGGTCTCGACCGGCGGACCGTCTGCGGCGGGGCCGCTGATCGGGCCCGGGTCGGCGACGACCGGCGGCTGGAACAGCTGTGCCCCGGCGGCAGCCGCGACGCGAATCCGGAGATCTCGGATGCGGGCGGCGCCTCCCCCGTATGGGTGGACCCGATTGGACAGCACGATCAGGTAGCTGCGGCTGGGCGGGTCGATCCAGACCGCGGTGCCGGTGAACCCGAGATGGCCGATGGACCCTTCTGGAAAGTACGGCGCCATCGTCTTCGAGTACGACGAGCTCACGTCCCAGCCCAGCGCCCGGCCGAGTCGGCTGTCCGGCGCGGTATCCCACATCTCCTTGACGGTCGCCGGATCGAAAATGCGCTGACCATCGAGCGTGCCCCGGTTGAGGAGCATTCTGATGATGCGGGCCAGATCGGCGCTGGTCGAAAAGAGCCCGGCGTGGCCGGCCACCCCGCCCAGCAGGCGGGCGCGCTGATCGTGCACCTCGCCGCGGAGGAGGACACCGTTGACGAATTCGGTCGGCGCCACCCTGGGCAAGGCGCTCACCTTCGGGTGGAAGCTCGTGTCGGCCAGCCCCAGCGGCTTGTAGACGGTGCGCTCCAGATAGCGGTCGAGCGGAGAGCCGCTGACGCGCCGGACCGCCTCGGCGAGCAGGATGAAGCCGGTGTCGCTGTACTGGAACGCGGACCCCGGCGGATAATCGAGTGGCATCTTGGCGATGGCGCTCGCGGCGCCCGGAAAGCCCGCCGAGACCACATGGTTCGGGGGATAGGCCGCGAGCCCCGCGCTGTGAGTCAGGAGTCTTCGGATCGTGATCTCGTCGTACTGCTTGGCCCGAAATTCCCTGAGATATTGTCCGAGAGGGGCGTCGAGCTTGATCTGGCCCTTCTCGATGAGGCTCATCACCGCGAGCGTCGTCCCGAAGGGCTTCGTGAGGGACGCGAGGTCGAAGATGGTGTCCACCGTCATCGGGACCGGATGCGGAAGCAAGCGGCGCGATCCGTACGCGCGGTGGAGCAGGACGTCGTCGCCGCGGCCGACCAGTACCACGACGCCGGGGAGCTCGCCGCTGCCGACAGCTTCGTTGGCGGCTTCGTCGATTCCGGAAAAATCGAGCGGTCCGGAAACCTCTCGGGGCGGAGCGAAGGCGAACGCGGGAAGCGCGAGCAGCGCAATCAGCATTACACCGGCGATGCGAGCGACGATCACCTTAGGATCTTAGCACTGTGAGCCCGAGACCATGACACCCAGCTCGTTCTTTGGTACTTCGCTGCGTCGCGACCCGAATCAGCCCGCGGATCTCAACACGCGCATCGAGGCGCAGCTGCGCGAGCGGCTCGAGGAGGCCGTCGACTTCGTGTGTCTCGAAGCGCTCGTGAAGCGGCGACAAGCGCTGTCCCTTCCGGCGCCGACCGCCGACAACACGCGCGATCGCGAAGAGTTCACGCAGAGCGTTCACGTCTTCCTCGCCGAGCTCCACGGCGCGATCGCGCCGACGCTCAGCGAGCCGCAACGACAGAAGGTCGCCGCCGCCGAGCGCATGTCCGGTGACGAGACGCAGCGGCTGCTCGGCATCCACGTCGTGCTGGCGCGCGAGCTGCCCGACTACTGGCAACGCTTCGAGTCAGCGCGCACGGTCTACGCGGAGCACGTCGTATCAGGCGGCGAGCGCCGCGGACTGCTCGGTCGACTCTTCGGCGGCAGTTGACCGCCAGGCGCCCAGCGCCCAGAGATTCTCGAGATCCTCCAGCGCGCGGCGCCACCGGCCGTAGCTGTCGAGCAGAGATTCACGCACGGCCGCCAGCTTCGCGTCAGCGTCGTCGAGCCGCGCCTTCAAGGTTGGGCTGGTGGCGCGAATGTTCTCGAAGCCGCCTTCGGGGACCGACGTCGCGAGGCGATCGAGGAGTCCTGTCAGCTCCTGGTGCAACACACGCTCTACCGGGTTCATCGGAGACACCTCCCCTACGGCTCGATACTAAACATGTGTTGATCTCATGTCAAGGCCAGCGAAACCCGCACGTTATGTGTGATGCAACCGGCGGTCGCGATATTCGCACCCCTTCGATGATCGCGCGCGACGGGGGCCGCCAACCTTGTCTTCGGACGCCAGCGAGCGCACTATTCCCGCCACGGAGGTGGTCGTGACCTCAGTCGCCGACCTCGACACGCCCGTCGTCACCGTCGACCTCGACATCATGCGCGACAACATCCGCCGCGTTCAGGCGCATCTCGCGCGGCACTCCATCGGCAATCGGCCGCATATCAAGACGCACAAGATCCCGGCGATCGGACGGATACAGATGGAGGCAGGGGCCGTCGGCATCACCTGCCAGAAGCTCGGCGAGGTCGAGGTGTTCGTCGACGCCGGTGTCGCACTCGATCAGGAACGGCAGGTCGCGCTGGGCCCGGCGGGCGGCGTCCGAGAGCTCGCGGGCCACCACGT
>CAYVHH010000203.1:0-5694 GCA_964450175.1 uncultured bacterium
GCTGCCCTCCGTCCGGACTTTCGGCGCCGTCGGTTTTCGTGGCACCGCGCTTGCTCCCGTGCCTGCGGGGCTCCGGCGCCTCACGCCTCACCTCCCCGCCGTCAGTGAAGCCCAGCCGTATCGTTCCACTCAGCGCGCCTCAGTAACGGGAGCCGGAGCCCCGTTTCCTCTGCCGGGGCGTCGCAATCACGGCCAAGACGCCGGCATGCGCCGCAGGGTCGCCTGTGAGTGCAGAGGCGGCGTGCAATCGGGCAAAGAGCGCCGACTGCCTCGTCTTCTTCGTGAGCCGCTCGAACTCCGCGCGCTCGTCCTCGGTCAGCGAGGCGATCCCGAGCGCGAGCACGCCCTCCGCGTGCAGGATGAGTCGCAGCCCCCAAGTTGACCGCGCCTGTCGGCTTGCCACGCGTCCATCCGCGGTGCGAGTATCGCGCACCTCCAGCCGATGACCAGCGGCAGGGTCCCGCTCTCCTCCGTCGATCTCTCCGGTCTCGAGCGCCGCTACGTGCTCGAGGCGCTCGATCGCGGGTGGATCTCCTCTACGGGTAGCTACGTCGGGGCGTTCGAGCGCGCCGTCGGCGCACGGATCGGGCGGGCGTTCGTCACCGCGACGTCGTCGGGTACGTCGGCGCTGGACCTGGCGCTCCGCGCCCTCGGCGTGGGACCGGGGGACGAGGTCATCTGCCCGGCGCTGACGTTCGCGGCACCGGCGAGCGCGGTCGTTGCGGTGGGCGCCACCCCCATCTTCGCCGACGTGACCGAGGAAAGCTGGACCATCGATCCGGACGAGGTCCGACGGGTGAGAACCCCGCGGACCAGGGCGATGATCGCCGTCGACGTCCTCGGGCATCCGTGTCGGTACGCCGCGTTCGAGGCCTTGGAGCTCCCGATCATCGAGGACGCCGCCGAGGCCCACGGGGCCCGCTACGAGGACCGTCCGGTGGGTGGGTTCGGTGTCGCCGCGATCCTCAGCTTCCATGCCAACAAGACGATCTCGACCGGCGAAGGGGGCTGCGTGGCGACCGACGACGGGCCGCTCGCCGAGCGAATCACCCTGCTCAACAACCACGGCATGACGGCGGACCGGCCCTATCACCACGAGGTGGTCGGTCGGAACTATCGTATGACCAACCTGACGGCGGCGGTCGGCCTCGCGCAAGTCGAGCGGTGGGACGAGCTCGTCGCGGCCCGTAACCGCGTGGCGGCGGCCTACGATCGAGCGTTGGCCGGCCTGGCGCTGGTGCGGCGGCCGGTCGCGTCATGGGCGCGCGAAGGGACGTGGCTGTACACGATCGCCACGCCGGAGCGGGCGGCGGTGCTGCGCGCGTGCGCGGCAGCCGAGGTCGACGCGCGGGCGATCTGGCCAGCGCTCCCCGATCAGCCCATCTTCCGCGCCGGGGTGCGCGGCGATTATCCGATCGCGCGCCGGATTGCCGACCAGGCCCTCTGGCTGCCGACCTGGGCGGGGATGCCGGAGGACGCGATCGCGCGCGTGGTCGAGGCCGTGCGCGCCGGCACGCGCGCGCGCTGACGGCTACGCCGCCGGCTCCGAGTGACAGCGGCCCGTGTCTGCCGCGAATCGCGACGAGGCAAATGGCGGCGGAATCACCACGCTCGGGCGACGCGCTGATCGCGCCATGCGCCAGCGGACGTGCCGGTGAGGTGCGTAGCGGGCATCGAGCTTGCCGGCGCCGCGGGCGGCCACTTCGAGCGCGACGACCGCAATCAACCAGATCCCGTCCCGCACGAAGGTCGCGAACGGCGGCCGCTCCGCCGACGAGGAACGCTGGCGGCGCAGGCGCTCGCCGATCATCTCTCGCAAGGCGCGCACGATTGGGGCCGCGCTGAGCGTGGCGACCGGATGCCCGAGACGTCGGTTGAGCAATTCGTGCGCGCAGGTATTCCGCCGCCGGACGCTGAAGTACTCCCCCAGAGCGAGCGGGCATCCGGCGGAGACGTTTGCCTCGGCGGCGTACACGACCTTTAGGCCACGGGCGTGCGCGGTCGCTTCGAGGAATGCCTCGTCGGCGATCGCCTCTTCCGGGATCCGATCAACCAGGGGTCGGAAGGCGACGGCCTCGCCCATCTTCGGCCGCACCAGCACCACGCGGTGATGGATCTCCCACAGCAGATGATTCGCGAAGTCGAAGAAGCCGCGCTCGCGGCCGGCCGCGACGCGGGGACGCACCCGGGCGCCCACGATGCCGACCGTCGGATCGCGCAGCGGCGCCAGCAGCGCCTCCAGCGCCCCGGCCTCGAGGATCACGTCGGCGTTGCAGAGCGCGTACAGCTCGGCCGGGAAGGCGGAGAAGAAGAGATTGTCGGCGGATATCTTGCCGCGCCGCTCGGGCTCCGTGAGCAGATGGACACGGACGTCCTCGGCGGCCATCGCCCGCACGATGTGATCGGTCGCGTCGCGCGAGCCGCTCGACACCACCACCACGGCGGTGATCGTGGCGCTCTCGACCTTCTGATCGAGGATCGCCCGCAACGCCCGGGCGATGGTGGGCTCTTCGTCGTGTGCCATGACGCCCACCGCGCAGGTCGGCATCACGTCGAAGATCCCAAGTGGAGATAGTCGCGGGCGATGCGCCCCAGGCTCCGCCAGTCGGCGATCATCGACACGTATGCCGAGCTCACCATCGGGCAGGCGCATTCACGATTGCGGATGGAGCGCCGCATCGCCCGCGCCTCCGGGGAGTACCACACGCGCCCGAAGTCGTAGTCGACCTCGCGCAGACGGCCGATCGGCTGGGCGCGCGTGCTACACGTCCACACCTCGCCGTCGGCTCCCACGTGCGCCGACATCCAGCCTGCCATGCACGGCACCATCTGCGCCCGCCGCGACAGGTACTCCTCGGTGAGCGCGTAGTACCGGAGGCGGAGGGCGCGCACCAAGCGCGTCGCGCGCGTGGCCGCGGCTTCGCCGTGCAGACGCCGGCGCAGGATGCCGACCGCTTTGCGATAGAGCGGCTCGGAAGGCTCGATGTTCTCGTGCGCGTTCAGGAGCTCGCCACGCTCCTCGGCCATCTCGACGATGTACGAATCGGGATGCAGCTGCAGCAGCTCGTCATGGATCTCCTCGAAGCGGTGCGCGTTGAACGCGGAGAGGCAGGTGTGGATGCCGACGGTCAAATTGCGGGACCCGAGCGCGCGGAGGCCGCGATAGGTCTCCATGGCGTGCTCCCAGTTCTTGGGGGTCTTGCGGATCTCGTCGTGGCGCTCGCCGAGATCGTCGAGGGAGAGGTTGACTACCCAGTCGGTGTCGGGAGCGCCGGTGACGATCCGCTTCACGCCGGCCACCGTGCGCTCGGGGAGCGTGCCGTTGGTCGCGATCGTCACGAACGAAGGCCGGCACCGCCGCGCCAGCGCCAGCGCGATGTCGGGCATGTCCTTTCGCAGGAACGGCTCGCCGCCGGTCAGCACGGCCCAGGTCGGTGCCGTGCCGAGCGAGGCGAAGACGCGGTCGAACTCGTCCAGGCTGAGCGGCGTGACCTTGCGCTCGTAGATGTTGCAGGTCTTACATCGCGAATTGCACGCGTACAGGACGTTGAACGCGACGCTCGCGGGAAAGAGCGGGGGTCGGGTCGACCGCCGGAAGAGCGCGTAGACGGGCAGGCGGACGCCCAGTGACCACATGATGCGAGTGTACCCAGAAATACCGCGGCGATGGCAAGCCCCATTCGCGCCGAGCTCCGGCCGACTTTCCCCGCGAAGGCCGGCGGGACTAGAAGGCGGGCGTGTCGACCGTGCCCGCGCTCAGCGTCGTTCTGCCGACCTACAACGAGGCCGAGGCGATCGTGACCGTCGTCGACGAGCTCCGGCGCGTGCTCGACCGCCGGGTGGCGTCCTACGAGATCCTGGTGCTCGACGATGCCAGCCCCGACCATACGGCCGACCGCGTCGCCGCAGCCTTCGGGACGTGCGACCAGGTGCGGTTGGTACGTCGCGATCCACCGCGCGGCCTTGCGGTCTCGATCCGCGACGGCCTCGAGCGGGCGCGCGCCGAGACCCTGGTCGTCATGGACGCTGACTTCAACCACGATCCGGCGGACGTTCCCCGCCTGCTCGCCTCGCTCGCGGACGTCGACCTGGTCGGCGGATCGCGCTTCCTCCCGGGCGGCGGCATGTACAGTCGTACCCGCCAGCTCGGCAGCCACGCCATGAGCGTCTTCATCCGAACCGTAGTGCGAACGGGGATGCGGGACAATCTGAGCGGCTTCTTCGCCGTGCGACGGAGCATGCTCGCGGCGCTACCCGCCGATCGGATATTCTTCGGCTACGGCGACTTCTATTTCCGCTTGCTGTGGTACGCGCGTCGGCAGGGAGCCCGCTCGGTGGAGATTCCGGTGATGTACCGGCCGCGCGCCGGCGGCGAGAGCAAGACTCCGCTACTCCGCACCTCGTTGCGCTACGTACGCGAGGCGGTCCGCTTCGCGGTCGTCCGGTGAGCCGCGGTAGGGGCCGGCGTCGAGTCCGACGTGGCGTCGCGTACCACGCCGCCGGCTACGATTCGTTCCGTCCGGCCCGATGCGTTCGCGAGAGTCCTGCAACATCTTGCGTGGATTCGCCCCTGAGGGTCCCCTCGGGGAAGATCGACCTCTACGTGCCGATCGCCGAGGGATGACGCCGAGGCTGCCGAGCTTCCGGGACGGGGTGCTGCTGGAGGCCGTCGCGTCGCCGGCCGCGATTCAGGAGGGCCGGACGAGTCGGGCGTAGCGCGTGCCGTCGCGCGCGTACTTGCGCTCGAAGGCGGTCGTCGGTCGGCCCGCGGGCGGCGACGCGTCCGCGACGACGCGGAGCCCGGCGGCGGCGAGCACGTCCACGAACCGCTCCACGACGGCCCGCAGGTCCGACGCGACGTGCACCGCGCCGCCGGGCACGAGCGTCCGGGCGACGTCGCGCGCGAACGCCGCGGTCGCGAGGCGGCGGTGTCGGTGGCCCGTCTTCGGCCACGGATCCGGGAAGTACACGTGGTAGGCGGAGACGGACGCGTCCGGGACGAGTCGCCCGACGAGGCAGCGCGCGTCACCGCCGATGACGCGCACGTTCGCGAGCCCGCGCGCGGCGGCGCGCGCCATGATCGCGTCGGCGGCCGCCGCCACGCGCTCCACCGCGAAGAAGTTCGTTCGCGGCGACGCGGCGGCGAGCGCCAGGAGCAGCTCGCCGCGTCCAGGACCGATCTCCACCTCGATGGGCCGCTCGTTCCCGAAGACGGCCGACCATGCCGGCGGGGCGGTCAGAACCGCCGCAGAGCGTCCAGCGCCTCCGCGACGTGCTTCTTTGCCTGGAACTGCGAGTTGAAGACGTGCCGCACGACGCCGTCGCGGTCGATGACGAAGGTGACGCGGCCGGGGAGGACGCCGAGCGTCGCGGGGACGCCGTACTGCTTGCGGACGGCGCCGCCCTTGTCCGCGACGAGCACGAACGGCAGCCGGTGCTTGTCGGCGAAGCGGGCGTGCGACTCCCCGCTGTCCGAGCTGACGCCGATCACCTCCGCGCCTGCATCCCGGAACTCCTCGTAGTGATCGCGGAAGGTGCACGCCTCGGCGGTGCAGCCCGGCGTGTCGTCCTTCGGGTAGAAGTAGAGGACCACGGCCTTCTTGCCGCGATAGTCACCGAGCCGGACCGTGCGGCCGCCGCGGTCCGGCAGCGTGAAGTCCGGCGCCCGATCGCCCGGCTGCACCGCGGGCCGTC
>CAYVHH010000204.1:0-5361 GCA_964450175.1 uncultured bacterium
CCGCCCCGGTCGCGGCGGCGATCGCCGTCCACAGGCGCTTGTCGTGCACCTCACCGCGGCCGGCGAGCTCGAGCAGCCGCTGCGAGCCGATGCTCTGCGGCCGCGCCGGCGCGGTCGCGCCGCGCCGAAGCTCCAGGATGCGCTCGAGAATGCCGCGGGCGCGGGTCCAGGCCTTTTCTTCGGTCGCGCCGAGGATCGGACGCACCGACACGCTGAACCGGGGCGCGCGTCCGGGAGGCGCCGCGGCGCGCACCTCCGCGATCGACTGCCGGATGGCCGCGACCGGCTCACCCCAGAGCGCGTAGACGTCGCAGTGGCGCGCGCCGACCGCGAGTGCCGCGCCGGAGGCGCCGCCGAAGTAGATCGGAATCGCCGGCCGCTGCAGCGGCTTGACCTCGGAGAAGGCGCCGCGCACCCGGTAGAACTCGCCGTCGAAGTCGAATGGAATGCTGCTGGTCCAGGTCCGGCGCAAGACTTCGAGATACTCGTCGGTCCGCCGGTAGCGGGCGTCGTGGTCGAGGAAATCGCCGTCGCGCTGCTGCTCGACGTCGCTGCCGCCGGTGATGATGTGGAGCGCGATGCGGCCGCCGGTCACGTGGTCGAGCGACGCGGCCTTGCGCGCGGCCAAGGTCGGCGCCACGAATCCCGGGCGATGGGCGATGAGAAAGCCGAGCCGCGTCGTCGCCGCCGCCGCGTGGGCCGTGACCACGAAGCCGTCGGCGCCGGTCGAGCCGTAGCCGACCAGCACGCGGTCGAAGCCACCGTCTTCGTGAGCGCGGGCGAAATCGGCGATGAAGCGGGGATCGACCGCGCCGGTGATGATCGATTTGCCGTAGATCTCCGACGCGAGCGTCGTCGAGATCATGCCGATGATCTCGATCCCCGGGTCCGGCGTCACTGGAGCCTCTCGAGGATCTTCACGGCGTCCGCGGGGCTCGGGCCCGCCGCCTCGCGGCGATGGTCGAGCTGTTCCCGGAGCGTCATCGCGCGTCCTCCTGGATCGAACGTCACGCGATCGATCAACCGGACCGTACCACACGTTTCCGCGGTGTCGATCCGGTCGAGGGGAGGGCGTCATCGACCCCGCAGAGGCCTGACAGACCTTGCCCCGCCGGTCGTGTTGGCCGGCGGGGCACCCATCTGATCCGATGCCGAGCTCTCGATGTCGGCTACGCGATCACGCGATTGAGGAATCGCTCCGGCGGCCGCTCGCCCCACTGGGACACGAGTCCGTCGTCGGCCGAGATCAGGTTCGAGCCGTTCTTCGCGTTCAGCCGGTCGGTGTCGGACCAGTGCTCGTGTACGCGGCCCCATGGATCCGACCAGTAATCGTAGATCTGGCTGCCGAGGAGATGGCGCCCGATTCCCCACATGTGCTCGTACTTGCCGAGCTTCTGCATGTGCTCGTGACCGGTGAACACGTCGTCGATGTCGGCCACCTCGAACGAGAAATGATTCAGGCCGGCCCGCTCGTTCCGGACGCAGAAGAATACGTGATGGTCGACGTAGGTGGCGCCGCGATCGAGCCGGTTGAAGGAGCCGATGATGTTGTCCTTGCTCCCGGCGTAGACGTCGTCCGAGCAGATGAAGCCGAGCGTGTCGCGGAACCAGCGCGCCGTCTCCACGACCTTCGGCGACGCCATGACCGCATGGCCGATCCGCTTGACCCGGGACGGGCCCAGGTGGATCCGCATCACCTTGCCGGCGCGCTTGAGCCCATCCGACCCGAGGTTGAGGGGCTGGCGCTTGACGACGATCGGCTTGAGCTTCTTGATTCCGTAGACCACCTCGATCTGGTAGCCGTTCGGCTCCTTCAGCCGCACGCGCTTGCCGCCGCCGGGCTCGTCGATGTCCTCGACCGCCGAGGCGCCGGGGGCCTTGGCGACCTTCTTCAGATCGTCCAGGCTGGCCGCGTAGTAGGCGATGCCCACGAAGCCGGGATCGCCCTTCTCGGTGACGTGGATGTGGTGGGGCGCATCGGTGCCGCGCATGTAGAGCGCGGTGTTCGTCCGGGCCGCCCGCACCATGCCGAAGTTGGTGAGGAATTCCTCCGCCGTATCGAGGTCCGGCGCCCGGAGCCGCCCATACGCCAGGTCCGCCACCTTGATGAGTGCCATCGCTCTGTCCTCCTGTATTGGGACGCTCGACATGCTAGACCACCGGCCATTCCAGGGCAAGAAGCGAGGCAGGAGCGAACCGCTGGTTCAACGCCCCATGAGGCGATCGTAGGACGACGAGATCCGCTCGATGAGCTGCGGATCGACCGTCGTGGCGCCCACCGTGTTGAACTGGACGCGCACGCTTCCGTCAGCCTGCGTCTGCACCAGTGCGACCACCTGGATCCCGTTGCGGTCGCCGCGCAAGGTTCCGGTCGAGCGCTCTTCCTGGTTGATCCGCACACCCTGTTCCTGCATCGCGTTGCGGGCGGCCGACCACGAACGGTCGAACGTGGTCGCGGGCGCCGACGCGTAGACGCCCGGCGCGACTTCGTAGTACGTGCAGCCGGCGAGCAGGCTCAAGCAGAGCCCTATCGCGAACAGGCCTCGAAGAGCCGTCATTTTGCGCTCGTTTCGGACGCGACTTTGGTCCACGTCTTGTCGGGGTTGAACGTCTTCATCGCATTCGCGATCTGTGCCGTTCTCGGCCCGAGGTCCTTCTGATACACGATGCCGTCGTGGCTGACCATGAACGTCATGATGCCCGAGACGGCGTACGTGGCGGGGTAGGCCACGAGCGCGAACCCCCCGATCATGTGTCCCTTGACGACGAAGTCGTAGGCGCCGCCTGGCGCGTCTGGGCCCTGGGACAACATCGGGTGATACAGATAACCGTGGTACGGTGCCCGCTTGCCGGGCTCGGGTTTCCTGTAGCCTGCTGCCCTCGCCTCGGCGATGAGCGGGCCGATCGGGCTCGGTCGTTCGCCAGGGCGTGTCTCCCAGTAGAGCCCGTCGCGCTTGCCCTTGGTGCTCTCCAGATGCTGCGCGTACTCGAGGATGCCGGCGCCGCGGTCCCGTGAATAGTATTCGCGCTGGGCATCGACGTAGGCGAGGCACACCTGGATCGTGGCGAGCTCGTTCCGCCCGACCCGCCGAAAGAGGATCTCGTCGTCCCCGGCGTCGGTATCCCAGAACCACCGCGGGCCGTCGGGCACGAGAGGAATGGCGAACGGATAGTCGTCGTCGCCGACATAGAGGACGACCTTCCCGCCGCCGCCCTCGAGCCGGTGAGCCTTATCGTAAGCCGTCACGAACCGCTGGAATGCCGCACGGTCGGCGACGTTGTCACCGGACCAGACGATGGGCACCCCTTTGGGGCCGAGGATCTCGACGAGCGCCTTTCGGTCGGCGGCACGGAACGCTGCGACGATCGCGTCGACCGCGTCGTCCAGGGACGCGAAGCTCTTCGGCCCGGCCGCGGCGAACGCGGCGCCTTGCAGCCCGACCGCGAGCACTAGCGCAATGCTCAGGGCTTTCATCGCCGGCCTCCGCCTCTCGAGCCACCACCACCACCGCCACCGCCTCCGCCCCTGGAAGCGCCGCCGCCGCCACCGCCTCCGCGGCTGCCGCCACCGCCGCCGCCGCTGTAACTGCTACCGCCCCCTCGACTGCCTCCGGCGCTGTTGCCGCTCGCGCGTGAGGAGCTCACGCTGGACTGGCCACGCTGGCTGTCGGCGCGCGTTTGGCCGCCTTGCCCCATGCCCTGCATTCCTCCGGCCTCACGTCCGCCGCCCCCTGCGCCGGCCCCGCCCTCGCGAGTGCTTGCCGACGGGCCGCGTTGCCCGCCGCCGGCCTCGCGGGTGCCAGCCGACGGGCCGCCGCCACGGCCTCCGGCGTCCTGCCGACCGCCCGCGCCCCCCTGATCGCCTCGACCGCGGTCGCGCGTACTGGCCTGCGGACTGCTACCGCGGTTGTACTTCTGCTGGGTGCCCTTGTCGCGATACTGGGCGCCCTTGCGGTGCGACGGATCGTGGTTGAACGATTGCTTGCCGCCCTGGCTCTGGCGACTGCCTCGCTCGTTCTTGATCTGGGTGGCCTTGTCGCCGCGGTTCACGTTGTTGGTGAAGTTGTTGGACTTGTTCACGTCGATGTCGACGTCACCGCCGCCCCAGTTACAGCCGCCCCACACGGCCGCGCCGACCGCCATGCCCACGCCGAACGAGAGCGCCGCCGCGCCCCAGGGGTACGCGGGCGGGTACGGATAGTAAGGCGGATAGGCCGGCGGATAGGAACCGTACACGACGGTCGGGTTGTAGGTCGGCACGTAGATCACCTGCGGATTCGCCGGCTCGATCTTGATGACGGTCTGTTCCGTCGGCGGGGGCGGAGCGGGCTGTCCCGCCGCCTGTGGAGGAGCCGGCTCAGCGGACGCCGCCTCGACGATCACTTTCTGCTGCTCGTTCGACTTGAGATTCCCCTGTGCCTGCGCCTTCGCTCGCATGCGCTGGATGGCGTCCATCGTGTCCTTCCGCTGGTCGAGGAAGGCATCGCCGAGCTTCTGCATCCAGTCGATCTTCTCGTTCAAGAGATCGAGAGTCTGCGGAAAGCTGCAGAGCGACTTCACGCTGTCGTCCCAGTCGTGCTTCTTGAGCTCCTCGTTGAGCGCGTCACCCGCGAGTTTGGGATTGGCCTTCATCAACCGCGCCGCCTGAATCACCTCGAGCGGGTACGTGGCGGCCATCATCACCTGCGCGACCAGCGGATCGGGATACAGCGCGATCGGCGCGACGATCGCCTCGAGCTCCTCCGGCTTGAAAGGCTGAACATCCTCGTCGCCCGGCTGAGCGGCGGGCGCCCCCTGTTGAGGCTGGGCCGGGGCCGGCGCGGCTTGTTGAGGCGGCGGGGGCTGTTGAGCCCGCGGAAGCGGCGGTGCGGCGAGCAGGATCGCGAGCGCGATCGGAAGGCTTCGGACCGCGGTGGTCCGGATACGGCGTCTCATGACTCCTCCGTGAAGCACCAGGCTATCTCCCGTACGCAACGCGCCGGGCTCCCGCATCCTTCAAGCCCTTGAGCCGGAAGCCGAGGACGATCATCACGATCCCGACCAAGATCGCGAACGAGCCGATCATCCAGAGCGCCGCGAGGATCCCGGCCAGAGGCGCGAAGATCAGGACGAGTCCGAACAGAACGGTCAGTGCCCCGTTCAGGACGAGCAGCCACTCGTTCCTCAGCTCCCGACGCAGATGGAAAGCCGCCAGGATCTCGAAGATGCCTCGGACGATCGCCCACACCGCGATCACCCAGAGGAGCGCGAGCGCGGTCACCCCGGGCCACAGGAGCGTCACGATGCCGGCCCCGAGGCTCGCGAGACCGACCAGGAAGATCTCCCAGGAAAACGCGCCTTCATTGCGCCGGGCAAGCGCCC
>CAYVHH010000205.1:0-3281 GCA_964450175.1 uncultured bacterium
CCCGTTTCACGTGGAGAAGACGCCCTCATTCACGGTCAATCCTCAGAAGGGAATCTTCCATTGCTTCGGGTGCGGGGTCGGCGGCGACGCCTTCGGCTTCGTGATGCGTCAGGATCGTCTCTCCTTCCCCGAGGCGGTCCGCGCGCTGGCGAAGAGCGCCGGGGTTGCCCTGCCCGACGAGCGCGGAGCCGCGACCGGAGATTCGGGCCGGGAAGAGCTCATCCGCGTGATGGAGCTCGCCGGCCGCTTTTACGTCGAGACGCTCTGGAAGCCGGCCGGCGAGCGGGCGCGGGCGTACCTCGAACAGCGCGGGATCGACACCGAGATCGCCCGGCGCTTCGGCCTCGGCTACGCGCCCGAGGGCTGGGAGTCGCTGCTCACCTTCATGAAGGGAGAGAAGGTCGCCGAGGACGCACTGATCGCGGCGGGGCTGGCGGTCGCGCGCGAGAATCGGGCCGGCGCCTACGACCGATTCCGCGGACGGCTCCTGTTCCCGATTCGCGATCTCCAGGGGCGAGTCGTCGCCTTCGGCGGTCGCGGGTTCGGCGACGAGCAACCGAAGTACCTCAACTCGCCGGAGACTCCCCTCTACACCAAGGGCAACCTGCTCTACGCAGCCGACCTGGCGCGGCCGACGATCCAGTCGCAGAACCGCGCGCTGCTCGTCGAGGGCTACGTCGACTGCATCATGGCTCACCAGTACGGATTCACGGGAACCGTGGCGGCGCTCGGCACCGCGTTCACTCCCGCCCAGCTCGCCCTGCTCCGACGCTACTGCGACGAGGTCGTCACGTTCTTCGATGCCGACGCGGCCGGCCAGAAAGCCGCCGCACGGGCCGAGGAGCTCCTCGAGCCCACGGGCCGCGGCATGGCGTGGGCGGTGAATCGATCCGGAGCATTCGAGGGCGCCGGCACGCTCAAGGTGAAAGTGGCGCTGCTCCCGGCGGGCCACGACCCGGACACGTTCCTGCGATCGGCCGGCAGCGAGGGCTTCAACGAGCGGATCGCCGCGGCTCGCAGCATCCTGTCCTACGCGCTCGACCGGGCGCTCGTCGACCCCGATGGGGCGACTGGGCCGCGGGCGCGGACCACGGCGTTCGCCCGGGTGGCGCTGCTCCTGGCGAAGGTGGCCGACGGGGACGAAGCGGCGGCGCTGTCGCGCGAGGCCGCGACCAAGCTCGGGGTCGACCCGACCCAGCTCTGGATCGAGTCCCAGCGCCTGCAGTCCTCGCTGAGGACGCCGCCGGTCCAGTCTCAGCCGCAGGGTGCGGTCTCGACGCACCCGGTCGAGCGAGATCTGGTCACCCTCTTGCTCCACTCCGAGGAGGCCCGGACGACGCTCCTAGCGCTGCTCGGCGAGTCTGACGAGGTCGGTCACCCCTCGCTCCGGGCGATCGTGGAGGCGCTGCGGGGCCGGCCCGACGCCACGGCCGAGAGCCTGATGACCGACTTGCCGACCGACGAGGCCCGGTCCGTCCTGTCGTCCCTGCTCGTCGAAGATCGCGAAAGTGTTGACGCTCGGGTTAGCATCGGACAGTTCCAACGACGTCTCGAGCGCAGCCAGAGGCTGCGCCGGGCGCGGGAGATGAGCCAGACGATCGCCGAGACTCAGGCGAAGACAGGCGTCGCGGCGCCGATGCACGCCGAGCTCAGAACCTTGCACAAGGAGAGCGCCGTCGTGTACGAGATCACGGGTGGTGTCGCCCAGTCGTTAGAACATGGGACGTCGACGTCCCCAAGGAGCTCAGACGAATGAGCGAAGAGCCAAAGCTGGAGGAGCTCGACCGGCTGATCTCGATGGGGAAGCAAAAAGGCTTCCTCACCTACGACGAGGTGAACGACGCCCTCCCCTCTGACCTCGTCTCGCTCGACCAGCTCGACGACATCATGATGATGTTCGGCGCGATGGACATCGAGGTCGTCGACTCGGCGAAGGCCGGCCGGCTGCCCTCCGAAGTTCGTGAGCGCAAGGCGCAGCAGGAGCCCGAGGAGAACGACGACGACGGGCCGCCCGAGCCGATCGACCTCACGCCGGGCCCGGTCGGACGCACCGAGGATCCGGTCCGCCTCTACCTGCGCGAGATGGGGCGCGTCGCGCTCCTCACGCGCGAGGGCGAGATCGCGCTGGCCAAGCGCATCGAAGAGGGCAAGAACCAGGTCACGTCCGCCATCCTCAGCACCAACCTCGCCGTCGAGCGATTCCGTGAGCTGCGCGAGCAGCTCCGCCGTCACGACATCTCCGTCAAGGAGGTCGTCGACGTCAACGAGGAAGAGTTCACCGAGGAAAAGGAAGCCGATCTGACGCGCGTGGTCGTCGCGGCGTTCGCGATGGTCGACCGGCTGCTCCGCGAGCGGGACAAGCTGATCGCCCAGGCCCGCAAGCTCCGCGGCAAGTCGACCACCAAGCGCAAGCCGAAGAAGGGTGCCAAGGAGCCGGCGTGGAAGCGGCTCGAGTCGCAGGCGCTGCAGCGCCAGACCAAGGTGCTCGAGAAGCTTCGCGCGCTGAACATCGGCAACCAGATCATCGATCGAGAGGACTCCGAGCTCGGCCGCCGCGGCCTGGTGCAGCGGTTGCGCGACCTGCTCGATGACATCGAGCGCGCCGAGCGCGTGATCCGGCTCTGGACCAACGGCCGCCGTCCGTCGACGGACGAAGTCCAGAACCTCATCTACGTCTCGTTCCGCGATCCGGCCGCCAACGGCGGCGCCGCCGCGGGCGGCGTCGGCGACCTCCATTTGAAGGCCGCCAAGAAGTTCCCGTCGCCCAAGCAGCAACAAGTCTGGGTCGCCCAGCAGGAGATCAAGGTCGCCGAGGGACGCGCCAACGCCAAGGCCGACGAGATCAAGCGGGTCATGACCATCATCAAGGCCGGCCAGGTCAAGGCCGCCCAGGCCAAGAAAGAGATGGTCGAGGCGAATCTCCGGCTGGTCATCTCGATCGCGAAGAAGTACACCAACCGCGGCCTGCAGTTCCTCGACCTGATCCAGGAAGGCAACATCGGCCTGATGAAGGCTGTCGACAAGTTCGAGTACCGCCGCGGCTACAAGTTCTCGACGTACGCGACGTGGTGGATTCGCCAGGCCATTACCCGGGCGATCGCCGACCAGGCGCGGACGATCCGTATCCCGGTGCACATGATCGAGACCATCAACAAGCTCATCCGGACCTCCCGCCAGCTCGTCCAGGAGCTCGGCCGCGAGCCGACTCCGGAAGAGATCGCTGTGAAGATGGAGCTCCCTGTCGATAAGGTCCGCAAGGTTCTCAAGATCGCCAAGGAACC
>CAYVHH010000206.1:0-6241 GCA_964450175.1 uncultured bacterium
TCTATACCGGCGCGATCGACTTGCCCCGGGCGAAGGAAGTCGCGGCGGCGGGCGCGGGACCGGCCGGGGCGTCTCGGGGCTGATCGTGCTGGCCAAGCGAGTGATCCCGTGTCTCGACGTCAAGGACGGCCGTGTCGTCAAGGGCGTGCGGTTCGTCGATCTGCGTGATGCCGGCGACCCCGTCGAGGCCGCGCTGGCGTACGACGCGCAGGGAGCCGACGAGCTCGTGTTCCTCGACATCACGGCCTCGCACGAGGCGCGCGACACCATGCTCGACGTCGTGCGCCGCACGGCCGAAGGCATCTACATGCCGCTCACGGTCGGCGGCGGTATCCGCACCGTCGAGGACGTGCGGCGACTGCTTCGAGCCGGCGCCGACAAGATCTCGCTGAACACGGCGGCCCTCGAACGCCCCACGGTGATCCGCGAGGCGGTGGAGCGGTTCGGGAGCCAGTGCATCGTCGTGGCGATCGACGCGCGGCGGGAGCCCGGGCGCCCGGACGAGCCACCCCGCTGGGGCGTCTACACCCACGGTGGCCGCCGCCCGGCCGGGCGCGACGCGATCGAGTGGGCGCGCGAGGCGGTGGCGCTCGGCGCGGGCGAGATCCTCCTCACGAGCATGGACCGTGACGGGACCAAGGACGGCTACGATCTCGAGCTCACGCGGGCGGTCTCGCAGAGCGTATCCGTTCCGGTGATCGCGTCGGGAGGCGCCGGCTCGCTCGAGCATCTCTACGAGGGTCTGGTCGACGGCTGCGCCGATGCGGCGCTGGCCGCGTCGATCTTTCACTTCGGGACCCACACCATCGCCGAAGCAAAGGCGTACCTGCGCGGGCGCGGCGTCGAGGTGCGGAGCGAGCCGTGACGCTCGACGAGCTTCGCTTCGACACGCAGGGCCTGCTACCGGCAGTCGTGCAAGAGGCCGATACCGGCGAGCTCCTGATGGTGGCCTGGATGGACCGCGCCGCCGTGGAAGCCACGCTGTCGAGCGGCGTCACCCACTTCTGGTCGCGCTCGCGCGGCAAACCGTGGAGGAAGGGCGAGACGTCCGGGCACGTCCAGCACGTGCAGTCGGTCTACGCCGACTGCGACGGCGATACGCTCCTGGTGCAGGTGCACCAGGAGGGGGTAGCCTGCCACACCGGGCAGCGCACCTGCTTTTTCACCGCGCTCAAGGGAGACGCCGGCGACGATCCGCGCCCGGCCCCGGCGACCATGCTCGAGCGGATCGAGCGCACCATCGAGGAGAGAAAGACGAAGCGGCCCGCCGGATCGTACGTCGCCGGTCTGCTGGCGGCCGGCGAGCCGCACATGTGCCGGAAGATCGGTGAAGAGGCGACCGAGGTGATCACCGCGGCGCTCGGTGGTGAGGGCGACCGGCGGGTCATCGAGGAGATCGCCGACCTGTGGTTCCACACCCTCGTGCTGCTCGGCGCGCGTGGGATACCGCTCCGCGAGGTCCTGAACGAGCTGGCGCGACGCCACGCGGCACGGCCCACGCCGGATCGGTAGCCGGCGCGTGTGCCGGGCGCCGCTGGCGCTCGCGCTCGGAGTCGTCATCGCGTTCACCGGGTGCGCCGGCCGGCGAATCGAGAACGGCGTCTATCATTCTGACAAGGGCTATCGCCTCACCCTGCCCGGCTCCGACTGGTCCGTCGCCGCCGACAGCAAGGCCGACCTCGAGCTCAGGCACCAGGACGGGCTGGCGGCGATGCTGGCCAACGCCGAGTGCGACGATCGCGCGAGATCCCGCAGCGCCGACCTGCTGCTCGTTCAGCTATTGATCGGGCTGCAGGACCGCGCGACCATCGAGCAGAACGAGGTCTCGGTGAACGGGCACCAGGCTTTGCATCGGGTCCTGGACGGCCGCGTGGCCGCCGACGGCGCGCCGACCCGGATCGAGGCATACGTGTTGAAAGACCAGAGCTGCGTCTACGACTTCGCCTATGCGGCGCCGCCGGCCTCGTTCGAGGCGTGGCGCGCCGACTTTCGCCGGTTCGTCGAGAGCTTCGCGAAGGAGCGCGCGGACTGACCGATGGAAAGCTATCTGCGACGAACCGTGGTCTGGTACGGCGGGGTCGGCCTGCTGACCCAGCAAGTCTTTCGGAGCCTCGCGCTGCCGCCGAAGTACTTCCGTCTGATCGTGCAGGAGATCGAGATGATGGGCGTGCGCTCGCTCGGCGTCGCGATGACCGCCGCGGTCTTCACCGGCATGGTCTTCACGATCCAGAGCGCGGTCAACATGGGCCGCTTCGGCGCCGAGAGCTACGTCGGGCCGGTCGCTGCGCTGGCGATATTGAGAGAGCTCGGCCCCGTCCTGACGGCGATCCTCGTGGGCGGCAAGGTCGCGTCCGGCATCACGGCCGAGCTCGGCTCGATGAAGGTGACCGAGCAGATCGACGCGCTCCGGACGCTCGGCGTGAATTACATCAAGCGCCTCGTCGTCCCTCGCGTGCTGGCGGCGCTCGTCGTGTTCCCGCTCCTGACCGTGCTGGCCGACGCGGTCGGCGTGCTCGGCGGTATGCTGATCATGTTCCTCGAGCGCGGCGCCGACATGTACGCCTACTGGAACATCACGACCTATTGGGTCGTACCCAAGGACTTCCTGACCGGCGTCGGCAAATCTGTGTTCTTCGGAGTCATCGTGACGCTCATCGGATGCTACAACGGTCTCAGCACGGAAGGCGGCACCGAAGGACTCGGCCGGGCGACGACGGCCACGGTCGTCCACGTGACCATGGGGGTCATCGTGTCCGATTTCTTCATCACCAAGCTGTTCCTGACGCTCTTCTACTGATGGCTGTACCGGAGCCGATCGTCGAGGCCGAGGATCTGCGAAAGAACTTCGACACGAATCCGGTGCTACGCGGCGTGTCGTTCGCCCTCGCCAAGGGCGAGACCCTGGTGGTCATGGGCGGCAGCGGCGCCGGCAAGACGGTCCTCCTCCGCCTGGTCGCGGGCCTGATCCGTCCCGACGGCGGGCGGCTGCGGGTCTTCGGACGCAACATCGAGAACCTGTCGGAGGAAGCCTTGCTCCCGCTGCGCCGCCGGATGGGATACGTGTTCCAGAGCGCGGCGCTCTTCGATTCGCTGTCCGTTCACGAGAACGTCGCGTATCCTCTTCGCGAGCACACCAGCCTCGGGGAGGCGGAGATCGACGAGCGTGTGGTTCGGAACCTGTCGGTCGTGGGCCTCTCGAGCGACGTCCTGCCGCTCTTGCCGTCCGAGCTCTCGGGCGGCATGCGCAAGCGCGTCGGCATCGCCCGCGCCCTGTCGGTCGAGCCCGAGATGCTCTTGTTCGACGAGCCGACCGGTGGGCTCGATCCGACGAACTCCAAGCTCGTCGCCGACCTGATGCTGCAGCTGCGCGGCGGCGTGTGCGACACCGCGATGGTGGTCACCCACGACGTCGAGCTGGCCCGGACGGTCGCCGACCGCGTGGCGGTTCTCATCAAGGGGCGCTTCGAGGCCCTGGGCCCGGCCGACGAGGTCCTCGGCGGCCACAATCCGGCCGTGCAGGCCTTCCTGGCCGGGAGCAACGTCGCGCGAGCCGCCGGCGGCGCCAGCCGGTGAACGAGAGTCGATGAGCGACAAGCGCGAGACCGCGTTGAAGTTTCGAGTGGGCCTTTTCGTCCTGCTGGCGCTCGCGACGTTCCTGGGAGGGGTCTACGCGCTCGGAGCGCGGGCGAGGCTGTTCGAGGCGCGCTACACGATCCACGCCGACTTCACCGAAGTCGGCGGCCTCGTCGAGGGCGCGACGGTCCGCCTGGCCGGCGTGCAGATCGGCCGGGTCACCGCCGTGAACCTGCCCCCGCAGCCGGGGGGCAAGGTCCGGGTCGACCTCACCATCGGCCGGCGATTCTCCGATCGGATCCGCAAGAACTCGGTCGCGCGCATCGAGACACAGGGATTGCTCGGCGACCGGATCGTCGAGATCACCGTCGGCGACGCGAGCGCGCCGCC
This sequence comes from uncultured bacterium, assembly GCA_964450175.1. GTDB lineage: Bacteria > Methylomirabilota > Methylomirabilia > Rokubacteriales > CSP1-6 > AR31. The sequence continues at coordinate 3,964 of CAYVHH010000206.1, forward strand.
GGTGGCGCCGGGCGAGGTGCTGGCCTCGCGCGATCCGGCGGACTTCGGGCGGGTGATCGCCGCCGGCGCCGAGACGGCCAAGAACGTCGCGGCCCTGGCCGACGCGCTTCGCGAGACGGCGGACCAGATCAACAAGTCGAAGATGATCGAGGACGCGGCGAGCACGGTGAACAAGCTCGGGCGCGTGGTCGATCAGGTGGAGCGCGGCCGTGGATGGGCCCATGCGCTCCTCTACGAGGAGCCGATCGCGCTGCGGCGGGTCAACGAGCTGATCGCGACGACGCAGACCTTGATCGAGCGGGTCGAGAAGGGCCAGGGCGCGGCGGGCGTGCTGGTGTCGCCCGACGGCACCGCGTCTGCAAAGCGCTTCGTGGCCGCCATGGACCGGCTCAGCGCGATGGTCGAGCAGCCGGAGCGTGAGCCGGGGCTCCTGCCCGGACTGCTCTTCGATCCGAAGTACAAGGCGGTCCTCGACGATCTCCGCGTGGTCTCGCACAACCTGCGCCTGATCTCGGATCGCGTGGCCGGCGGCCGTGGCACGCTCGGCAGCCTGGTGGCCGACTCGGGAGACGACGGCTCGCTGTCGCTCACGCTGCAGGATCTCCGGACTGCGATGGCCAACCTCAAATCGATCAGCGTGAAGATCAACGAGGGCGAGGGCACGGTCGGGCTCCTCATCGCCGATCCGACGATCTACGAGCGCCTCGTCACGATTCTCGACGGCGCGCAGCGGAGCTTTCTGCTGCGATCGATGATCAAGAGTCTCGGCGACAAGGGAACGAAGTCGAGCAATGACGACACGCGACGCTAGCGTCTACCGCTGCCAGGAATGCGGGTTCGCGAGCCCCAAGCCCGGCACGTGTCCGGACTGCCGGCGCTCGGGCAACAACTGGGTGCAGCTGGTCGAGGAGCGCCCGGTCCCGTCGAGGTCGTCGCGGCGGGCGAGCGCCGCGTCCGGCCGCCCGCGCGCGCTGAAAGAGATCTCGATGGAGCGCGACGACCGCGTCCGCACCGGGATCGGCGAGCTCGACCGCGTGCTCGGCGGCGGCGTCGTTCGCGACTCGCTCGTGCTGATCGGGGGAGACCCCGGGATCGGCAAGAGCACGCTCTTGCTGCAGGCGGCCCGGGCGCTCTCGCAGGCCGCTCCGCCGGTGCTCTACGTCACCGCCGAGGAGTCGGCGGCGCAGGTGAAGATGCGCGCCGACCGGCTCGGCATCGCGACCGACGGGCTCCTGCTCTGGCCCGAGAACGATCTGTCGGTCGTCCAGGGCCATCTCGACGACGTGAAGCCGCGCGCGCTGATCATCGACTCGATCCAGACGGTGTTCTTGCCCGACCTGGAATCGGCGCCGGGCAGCGTCGCGCAGGTGCGCGAGTGCGGCGCGCGCCTGATGACCCTGGCCAAGGGGCTCGGCATCGCCACGTTCCTCGTCGGTCATGTCACGAAGGAAGGCGCGCTCGCCGGCCCGCGTGTGCTCGAGCACCTGGTCGACACCGTCCTGTATTTCGAGGGCGAGCGTCATCACTCGTACCGCGTCCTGCGGGCGGTGAAGAATCGCTTCGGCTCCACGAACGAGATCGGGGTCTTCGAGATGGCGGAGGGGGGGCTGGTGGAGGTGACGAATCCCTCGGGGTTCTTCCTCGCCGAGCGTCCCCGTGAGGCGCCCGGCTCGGTCGTGATCTCGAGCCTCGAAGGCACGCGGCCCGTGCTGCTCGAGCTCCAGGCGCTCGTCTCGCAGGCGTCCATCGGCACGCCGCGGCGCACGGTGCTCGGTGCCGACTACAACCGCGTCTGCCTGCTCCTGGCGGTGCTCGAGAAGCGCGCGGGGGTTCCGCTCGGCAGCCAGGACGTGTACGTGAACGTCGCCGGCGGCGGCCGCGTCACCGAGCCGGCAGCCGACCTCGGGATCGTCGTCGCCGCGGCGTCGAGCTACATGGATCGCGTGGTGCCGCCGGACGTGCTCGTCGTGGGCGAAGTGGGGCTTACCGGCGAGGTCCGCGCGGTGGCGGGGCTCGAGCTCCGCCTGCGCGAGGCGGCGGCCCTCGGCTTTCGTCGGGCGATCGTGCCCCAGAGTAACGTGCTCGAGCCGGCGAAGGTGTCGCTCGCTATCCACGGCGTGGCCACCGTCGGCGACGCCCTGACCGCGCTGCTCGGCTGAACGCGCTGCGCGCGCTGCAGGCCGTCGCGGGGCGGGGCCCCGCCGGCCGAGGCGCGCTTAAAAGCTGTGCGCGCTGCAGGGCGTCGCGGGGCGGGGGCCCCGCCGGCCGAGGCGCGCTT
>CAYVHH010000207.1:0-11442 GCA_964450175.1 uncultured bacterium
AGATCGAGACGGCCGAGGCGAGGGCCCGGGAGTCGGCCTGGGCCTTGGCGATCCGCGCGCGCGCCTGCACGTTGGCGTAGAGCGGGATGGCGATGGCCGCCAGGATGCCGATGATCGCGACGACGATCATCAGCTCGATGAGGGTGAAGCCTCGCTTGTTGCCGATCTTCTTCGTCCAGAACCGCATCATTGTCGAGTCCTCCTTGCGTTTTTTGTTTCGTTGCCGAACCGCTACTGTTTCCTTGACCAGGGATATTGCAGGCTCGATGCCACCACCAGAATTCACGGAAACGCGAGAAATTACGAGCATATACGCAGCGTAATTTCCGGATAGCTCGACGGAGAATGACGGGCCCTGGCAGCGCCGTTGACGAAGGGCGTCAGGCCAGGCGTTGAAGTTCCAGGGCCAAGGCCGTCGGAGCGCGGCGCGTCAGCTGGGCGAAGGTGTGCGCTGGCTGTGCTTCTGGAGCTTGTAGCGGAATTGTCGGAAGCTGACGCGGAGCAGTTCGGCAGCCCGAGTCTGAACGCCGCCGGTGCGCGCCAGCGCCATCTGAAGATAGCGGTGCTCGATCTGATCCAGCGTGGCCTCGAGATCGAGGCCGTCGGTCGGAATCTCCACGGGAACTTCCTGGGAGGAACGCGACTGCTGCAGGTCTGGGGGCAGCGCGTCCGCTTCGAGAGTGTCTCCACTGCCGAGGACCAGCGCTCGCTCGATCACGTTCTCGAGCTCACGGATGTTCCCGGGCCAACGGTAGCCCTCCAGAATCGCGAGGGCTTCAGGACTGATCCCCTTCACCGACTTGCCGAGCTCCGAAGAGATTTTCCGGACGAAGTGCGTGGCCAGGAGCGGGATATCCTCGCGGCGCTCCCGGAGCGGCGGCAGGTTGATGGGGATCACGTTGAGCCGATAGAAGAGATCTTCACGGAGAATGCCATCGGCGACCGCCTTGGCCACGTCGCGATTGGACGCGGCGATCAGCCGCACGTCGACCTTGATGTCGCGCGTGTCGCCGACGCGGCGAATCTCCCGCTCTTGAATCGCTCGCAAGAGCTTCACCTGAACGGATTGGGGCACCTCGGTGACCTCGTCGAGGAACAGGCTGCCGCCGTTGGCCGCGGAGAACAGGCCGACGGTGTTGGCGACCGCGCCGGTGAAGGCGCCTTTGACGTGTCCGAAGAGCTCGGACTCCATCAGGGTCTCGGGAATGGCTCCGCAGTTGACGGAGACGAACGGCCCGGCCCGACGCGGACTTTCCTGATGGATCGCCTGCGCGACCAGCTCTTTGCCGGTTCCGCTCTCACCCGTGACCATCACCGTCGAGAGCCCGTCGGCGGTCTTCCTGATGACCTCGAGGAGCTCGACCATCTGCCGGCTCTTGCCCACGAAGCTCTCGAAGCCGCGCTCGCGGCGGAGCTGAGTTCTGAGCTCGCGGTTCTCGTCCTGGAGCCGCTTGCGCTCGAGCGCATTGGCGATGGTCAGCTTGATTTCGTCGAGCTTGAACGGCTTGGTGACGTAGTCGTAGGCGCCGAGCTTCATGGCCTCGACGGCCGTTTCCGTCGACGCGAACGCCGTCACCACGAGGACCACGGTGCTGGGCGAGTGCTCCTTCGCGGCACGCAGGACCGCGATGCCGTCCACCTTCCGCATTCTCAGGTCCGTGATGACGAGGTCGAACGGCTCGCTCTTGATGACCTCGATGGCCTGCTCGCCACCCTCGGCCACCGTGACCTCGTGGCCGGCTTGCTTCAGCATGATCGCGAGGAGCTCGCGCATGCTCCGTTCGTCGTCGACGACGAGCACTCGGGTGTCAGGCATGGCGGGACGGCAAGGTGAGGGTGAAGGTCGTACCCAGGCCGGGCGCGCTCCTCACGTCGATCTCGCCGCCGTGCTCCTGGACGACACGGTGGACCAGCGCGAGCCCGAGCCCGGTTCCCTCCGACTTGGTGGAGAAGAAGGGCTCGAACACGTGCGCGATGTCACCGGCGGCGATGCCCTCGCCGGTGTCGCTGATCGTGACTTCTAACATGTCGCCGCGAACGGCGGCGGCGACCCGAAGCTCTCCGCCCTCCGGCATCGCCTCGACCGCGTTCAAGCACAGATTCCACAGAACCTGTCGGAACTGCTGCGCGTCGACCGGCCACATCACGGACGACGCGAACTCGCGAATCACCTTCAGGCTGCCGGGCGTGGCGCGGTGCTCCAGGAGGAGCAGTACCTCCTCGGCGGCGGCCGCCACGTCGAAGATCGCAATCGACAGCGGCGCGGGCCGCGCGTATTCGAGGAAGTTCTTGATGATGTGGTTGAGCCGCTCGGACTCGCGGGCCACGATCTGCGAGAGCCGGTCGCGAGCATCCTCAGCCGTGTGCGGGCTGGTGAGGACCTCGATGGCGCCGGTCAGAGAGGCGAGCGGGTTGCGAATCTCGTGCGCGATGTTCGCGGACATTCGCCCGAGCGTCGCCAGGCGGTCGGCTTGCCGCATCCGCGACTCCATCGCTCGAATCGCCGAGAGGTCCTCGCAGGCGCTGATGAGTCCCAGTCGCGCGCCCTCGCCCGAGCGCAGCGCCGAAAACGTCATGCGCACGGGGACCATCGAACCGTCGGGCCGGCGCAGTGTCGTCTCGTGCCGCATCGACGCGCGCGGATTACCGTCGATCGTCGCCTCGATCGCGGTCAGGGGCACCGCCGCGCCGATCAGCGCCGCCCAGTCGTTGCCGATCGCCTGGGCGGCCGTCACTCCGGTGATCTCCTCGGCGGCGCGATTGAACGCGGTGATGCGATGCGCGCGATCGAGCGCGATCAGACCGGTGCCGGCCGACTGAAAGATCAGGTCCTTGAAGGCCTGCAGGTCGCGCAGATCCTTCTGGCGTGTCTCGAGCTCCTGGCTGGTGGCGCGGTAGCGTTCGCCGAGGCCGCCGGCGACGATCGCGACGACGAGGAGCGTGGCCGCGTTGAGGAACATCGTCACCATCTCGAGCGCTGTCGTCTCCTGCGGCGCGTCCAGGAACATCGTGAGCGGCAGCACGGTGCGCGCGATCACGATTCCGGTGTAGAGGACGGTCGAAAGCGCCGCGATGGCCAGGCCGCGCGTGCGGGACAACAGCACGCACGCGGCCGTGACCGAGAGCACGTACAGGAACGCGAAGATCGACCGCGCGCCGCCGGTGGCCGCCACGACCGCGGTGATCAACGCGGAGTCGAGCAGGCAGATGAACCACGCGAGGCGGCGCGGCTGGGCCGGCGGGCCGAGGAGCAGCATCGCGCTCGACGACGCGAGCGCGATGATCAGCGCCACGGCGAGAATCTGGCTCTCGCCCGGCATGAGCCCGGACGGCACGAACGGCGCGAGCGCCAGGAGGACCAGTGAGACCCCGAGCCGGGCCCAGGCAAATCCCCGGAGCGGCCCGCCGACCGTGAGCGCTTTCACTACTTCATCAAGGTGACCAGACGGAAGATCGGAAGGTACATCGCGACCACGAGGCCGCCGACGACGACGCCGAGGAAGACGATCATGATCGGCTCGAGCAGCGACGTGAGCGCGCTGACCGCGGTGTCGACCTCGTCGTCATAGAAGTCGGCAATCTTCGAAAGCATCTGGTCGAGCGCGCCGGTGTTCTCGCCGACGCTGATCATGTGCACGACCATCGGCGGGAAGACGGTGCTGCCCTTGAGCGGCTCCGAGAGGGTCCGACCAGAGGTGACGGCGGTCCGCGCCTGCATGACGGTCCGCTCGACGACCCGGTTACCGGCCGAGCGCGCGGTGATGAGCAGGCCTTCGAGGATCGGAACGCCGGAGGAAATGAGCGTCCCGAGCGTCCGGGTGAAGCGCGCGACGGCGACCTTGCGGATCAGCATCCCGATGACCGGCACCTTCAGCAGGAACGCGTCGATCACGTTGCTGCCCTGGTCGGTATTGTAGTAGCGCTTGATCGCGTAGATGATGCCGGCGCCCACGCCGATCATGACGAGGATGTACCGCTGCGTGAACTCCGAGATGAACATGACGATCTTGGTCGGCAGCGGCAGATCGGCGCCGAGTCCCTGGAACATCTTGGCGAACGTCGGGATGACGAAGATCATCATGAACACGATGACCAGGACCGCCACGCTGATGATGGTGACGGGATAGACCATCGCGCCCTTCACCTTGCTCTTGAGCTTGGCGGCCTTTTCGATGTAGCCCGACAGCCGCTGGAGGACGACGTCGAGCACACCGCCGGACTCGCCGACCTGCAGCATGTTCGTGAACAGGTCGTTGAAGACCTTGGGATACTTCCGGAACGATTCGGCCAGGGTCGCGCCGCCTTCCACCTCGCGCGCGATCTTGCCGGTGACTTCCCGTAGATTCTTGGAGTCGCTCTGCTCCGAGAGGATCGCCAGGCACTGCGCGATCGGGAGACCGGCGTCCACCATCGTGGAGAACTGGCGCGTGTAGATCGCCAGGTCTTTGTCCTTGACCTTGCCGCCGATCTTCTTGATTCCGACGGGCTTGGCCGTCCGCTCCTGCACCGAGGTGGCGACGACGCCCCTCGCCCGCAGGGCCGTGACGGCCGCGGGTCGGTCGTTCGCTTCGATCTCGCCGGAGACGACGGCTCCGCCGGATCGGCCGCGAAACGCGTACATGGCCATGGTCTGCGCTCCTCCTACCGTTTGGCGAACGGTGAAGCGCCGGCGCCCGCACTGGCAGTGGCCGCCGGACCTTCGTGCGCGAGGAGCTGCAGGAGCTCCTCGACCAGCGTCGATCGATTCAGCGCGTCTTCGCGTGTGATCAGGTGTCGCTTCGTCAGATCCGCCAGGGACTGATTCATCGTCTGCATGCCGAACTTCTGCCCGGTGGCGATCGCCGAGTAGACCTGGTGGATCTTTTCCTCACGGATGAGGTTCCGGATGGCCGGCGTGGCGACCATGATCTCCAGCGACATCACCCGTCCGCCGCCGACCTTGGGAATCAGGGTCTGCGAGAGCACGCCCTCGAGCACGAGGGCCAGCTGCGCCCGCACCTGCGCCTGCTGGGCGGTGGGGAACACGTCGATGATGCGGTTCATGGTCTGGGCGCACGAGTTCGTGTGCAAGGTGCCGAACGTCAAGTGACCGGTCTCGGCGATCGTCAGCGCCGCCGCGATTGTCTCGAGGTCTCGCATCTCGCCGACCAGGACGACGTCCGGGTCCTGGCGGAGGATCGACTTGAGTGCCTTGGTGAACGACTGCGTGTCGGCGAAGACCTCGCGCTGGTTGACCAGACACTGTTTGTGCGGATGCACGAACTCGATCGGATCCTCGATCGTCATGATGTGATCGTGCCGCTCGCTGTTGATCTTGTCGATCATGGCCGCGAGGGTCGTCGACTTGCCGGAGCCGGTCGGCCCCGTGACGAGGATCAACCCCTTGGGACGGTCGGCGAGCTGCTGGACGATCTGCGGCAGTCCGAGCTCCTCGAACGTCCGGATCTTGTAGGGGATGACGCGGATTGCGCAGCCGACCGCGCCGCGCTGCCGATAGACGTTACAGCGGAACCGCGCGAGGCCCTGGATCCCGAAGGAGAGGTCGAGCTCGTTCTCCTCCTCGAATTTCTGTTTTTGGCCCTCGTTCAGAACGCTGTACGCAAGCCGCTGGGTGTCTTGCGGCGTCAGTACCTCGAACTGGGTGAGCTGGTTGAGGCGACCGCTGACGCGGATCTGCGGATACGTCCCGCTCGTGATGTGCAGGTCCGACGCGCCACGGTCCACCATAAGCTGCAGAAGATCGGCCATGTTGGCGGCCATCGTGCCTCCCGACGCAAATGCCCCTCTTTAAGACAGGGTAACTCTGAGCACTTCCTCGATCGTCGTAGTTCCTTCAATGACCTTCATGAGCCCGGCTTGCCGCAAAGACCGCATGCCGGCCGACTGGGCGATCGCCCGCAGCTCGGCCGTCCCCTGGTTCTTGAGAATCGCGTCGCGAAGCTCTTCGCCGACCGGCATCACCTCGTAAATCGCGACTCGGCCCTTCATTCCCGTGAAGTTGCAGGTTGCGCAGCCCTTGCCCTTGTAGAACTGCAGCTTTCCTTTTCCGGTCGGGACGTGGCCATACGGGACGAGGCTTTCCTCGTCTGCGTCGTACGGTTCCCGGCACTGCTTGCACACCTTCCGACCCAGTCGCTGGGCCAGGACGAGGAGAAGCGACGACGCCACCAGGAACGGCGGAATCCCCATGTCGAGGAGTCGCGCGATGGTGGAGGGGCAGTCGTTGGTGTGCAGGGTGGAGAAGACCAGGTGGCCGGTGAGCGCAGCGCGGATGCTGATCTGCGCTGTCTCGAGATCGCGCGTCTCACCGACGAGGATCACGTCGGGGTCCTGACGCAGGAAGGAGCGGAGTGCGGCGGCGAACGTACGGCCGACGCCCTCGTTGATCTGCACCTGGTTGACGCCCTTCAGGTTGTATTCGACCGGGTCCTCGGCGGTCATGATGTTCACGTCCGGCGAGTTGATCGTGTGGATCCCCGAGTAGAGCGTTGTCGTCTTGCCCGATCCGGTCGGCCCCGTGATCAGCACCATGCCGTACGGCTGATGGATCGCGGCATTGAATTTCTCGAGGCTCCACTCGTCGAAGCCGAGCTGTGTCAGGTCGAGCTTCAACGACTCCTTGTCCAGGATTCGGAGAACCGCCTTCTCGCCGAAGATCGTCGGCAAGGTCGAGACGCGGAAGTCGATCTCGCGGTTGTTGTAGCGGAGCTTGATGCGACCGTCCTGCGGCAGCCGCCGCTCGGCGATGTCGAGGTTCGACATGATCTTCAAGCGCGAGAGGATCGCCGACTCCAGCCGTTTCGGCGGCGCCAGCATCTCGTGCAGGACGCCGTCCATCCGGAAGCGGATGCGGAAGATCTTCTCGTACGACTCGAAGTGGATGTCGGAGGCGCCCTTCTGGATCGCGTCGACCAGCACCATGTTGACCAGCTTCACGACCGGCGCTTCGTCGGCCGATTCCTTCAGCTCGAAGACGTCGACCTTCGCGCCTTCTTCGCCTTCCTCGACGACCTCGACGTTGGCGAGGTCCGTCTGCATGTCCGACAGGACGCTGGTGATGGCCTCGGTCTTGGATTCGTAGTTCCGGTCGACCGCCTTCTTGATCGCGGTCTGCGAGGCGACCAGCGGCAACACCTGCAGATTCGTCATGAACGAGATGTCGTCGAGCGCGAAGACGTTCGTCGGATCGGCCATCGCGAGTGCGAGGGAGTTCCCCATCCTCCGGACCGGGATGACCTCGTACTTCCGAGCGATGGGCGCCGGCACCAGCTTCAAGACGTCTGGATCGATGTCGAGCTGACCGAGCGTGATCGATGGGACGCCGTACTGTCGCGACAGGAATCCAATGAGCTGATCTTCGTTGACGAAGTTCAGGCGGATGAGGACGGAGCCGAGCTTCTCCGGCGAGCCCTTCTGCTCTGCGAGCGCCTTCTTGAGTTGTTCGGCGGTGAGAAGGCCGTCCGCGACGAGGAGGTCCCCGAGGCGGCGGTTGACGGGCTGCCCAAGCTTCACCTGCTGCTGCTGAGCCATTGTAATCTTCTACATTACCCCACCGAGTCGTTTCAACGTATCGGTAAAGGCCTTGTACGCATCGTCCTGATAAAGAACGAAAACGACCCGTTTCAGGCCCGTGGGGCTGCCCTTCAAATGAGACACCACAGCGTTCAACATCGCGTTCGCCGACACGGCGGGCGGGACGTGTCCGACGCCGGTGCCGAGTGCGGGAAGAGCCAGCGACGTGATGCGATGCTTGGCCGCGAGCGCCAGCACCGCTCGCGTCGTCGTCGCGATCTTCTCGCCATCTGTCTGGAGGTCGGGGCCCATGACCGCCGCGTGGATCACGTGCGTCGCGGGGAGGTTGCCGCCGGTGGTCAACACGGCCTCGCCGACCTCGACGGGGCCCTGCCGCATCGCCTCTTCCTCGATGATGACGCCGCCCTTGCGCTTGATCGCGCCGGCGACGCCGGTGCCCATGGCGAGCGTCGAGTTCGCCGCGTTGATGATCGCGTCGACTTCCCAGTCGGTGATGTCACCGCGCTCGATTGCGATCGATGATTGGCCGATCCTGAGCTTCATGACCGTTTCTCGCTGCGCTCTCCGGCTTTCGCTGCCTCCCACGACCGCTCCAGTTCGTCGGGCGCCACCGCGCTGACCGACGTCCCGCGCGCGGCCAGCTCTGCTTCCATGTCCGCGAAGCGCCGCCGGAACTTCTCGATCGCACCGTGGAGCGCGTCGTCGGCGTCGAGTGCCGAGAGCCGCGCGACGTTCACGAGCGAAAAGAGCGCGTCGCCCAGCTCATCGTGGATGCGTCGCGGGTCGCCCGAGGCCAGTGCTTCGGCGGCTTCACGAATCTCCTCCTCGACCTTGGCCCACGCCGCGCGAGCGTCGGGCCAGTCGAAATTCACGCGCGCGGCCTTGCTCTGAACTCGCTGCGCGCGCAGCAAGGACGGTAGGGCGCGCGGGACTCCGTCCAGAAGCGAGCGCCGCTGGCCTCGCTCCTCGGCCTCACGCTGCTTGATCGCTTCCCATTGCACGAGCGCCTCGTTCGCGTTGCCGACCGCGGCATCGCCGAAGACGTGCGGGTGACGGCGAATCATCTTCTCGATGAGCTGTCCGAGCAGGTCGGTCATGGTGAAGTCGCCGCGCTCCTCGGCGAGGCGAGCATGGAAGACGACTTGAAACAGCAGGTCGCCCAGCTCCTCGCGCACGGCCGTGCTCCGGCCGGACTCGATCGCTTCCAGGACTTCGTACGCTTCCTCGATGAGAAAGGGCTTGAGTGATGTCGGCGTCTGCTCGCGGTCCCATGGGCAGCCATCGGGTTCGCGGAGTCGCTTCATGACGTCCAAGAGCCGTTGAAAGAGGACACCGGGGGAGTCGGTCATTGCCGTTCCTGAGGCTAACCGATTATACAGCAAGGGTTTTCGCCTGTGCTAGGCTCACCCTGATGGCGCAGGGCGACCCCGAAGACGTGTTCAAGGTCACTGACCGACGTCGGCGGCTGGACGACGACGAAATCCCGCATCCGGCTCCGTCCGCTGCGGAGCCTTCTCAGGCTTTGCCGGTCGATCTGAGCCCAGCCGGCGAGCGGAGCTTGGCGGGGCTTTTCATGATGCTGGCGAGCTCGGCGGTCGTCGCGCTGGGCGAAGCGCCCGATCCCCTCACGGGCCAACGTCAGGTCGACCTGGCTCAGGCTGCGGACGCGATCGATCTGCTGATCTTGCTACGAGAAAAGACCGAAGGAAACCGGTCACCCGAAGAGCATCGGATACTCGAGGAGGTGTTGTACGACCTCCAGCTCCGCTACGTCCACGCTACGAAGAAGTCTTGATCACGACGGCGCCGGGGTCAATCGTGAGCCCCTCGACGGACTCCGGCATTCGCCACCGCAGCAGCGCCTGAACGCCCGGGTTCGGCAGGAGCCGTAGGAAGACGATCGGGAGCGGCTGCCGGCCGATCGCGAAGCGCTGAACGTCGAATCGAAGGTAGCGGCGCTGACTCCGAGCGGCTCCGAGTTCGAGGCTGGCCCTGGCGTTCAGATGAAGCCAGACCCGTTGCTCGAGCCACGCGGTGGGAGCGAGGCTCGCCAGCGGCGTCAAGGGCGAGGCCGCGAGGAGATCTCGGAGCGGCAACACGCCCTTGAATTCGACGACTCCGTCCCCGGCCAGGCGGATCGCCCGCACGGCCACGGGCATCTTCGCCACCTCGACGAGGTTCTTGGACAGGAACCGGTTCAGCTCGGCCTCTGTCATTACGATCTGATGCGGCCGGCCCCGTGGCCTCGAGGCTTCGCCGCGGATCAGCTCGAAGATCTTCTGTTGAGCTCTAGTGCCGTCTTCCGGGGATCCCTGGGCCGCCGCGACGGCCGGCTCCTGGGTCAGTCTCCAGCCGATCCACCATGCTGCTCCGCCGACTCCAAGAAGCGTGACGATGCCGCCGATAGCCAGGACGCACCCAGACCGCACCGGCCAACCCTATCATCGCCGGGCTAAAGTGCTTTGTTTCCTAGGCCGACTGGATGATTTGACAGCATCTAACTCAGATGATATATAACTTGCGTACTCATACATAGCCGGGGCCCAAGGAGACCGGCTGAGAGCCACGGGAGGGCTTTGAAATGGCGATTGAGCGTTGGCGTCCGTTCGTATCCGTCGAGAGGTGGGATCCGTTCCGGAACATGTCCGACATGCAGGGAGAGGTCAACCGCCTCTTCGATAGCTTCCTCGGAAGACCCGCGACGGAAGCCGCAGCGCGAATCTGGGCGCCGGTCCTCGACATTCACGAGACCAAGGATGAGTTGGTCCTGAACTTCGAGGTTCCCGGCATCAGCGACAAGGACGTGTCTCTGTCGATCACGGGCGATCTACTGACTCTGAAGGGTGAGCGCACGGCCAACCGAGACGTCAAGGACGAGAGCGTGCATCACGTCGAGCGCGTCTACGGGAAGTTCGAGCGCACCGTGCAGCTGCCGATGGCCGTGCAGGCCGATAAGGTGAAGGCGACGTACCGCGATGGAGTGCTCGAGGTCAAGCTTCCGAAGGCGGAAGAGGTAAAGCCCAAGGCGATCAAGATCGACATCATCTGATCGATCGAGCTCTACGAAGTGACGCGACGGGGCGGGTTCGCCCGCTCCGTCGCCATAAAGAGATCAAGGAGAAGGGGGATTCAACATGGCGAAGGTGATCGGCATTGACCTCGGGACGACCAACTCGGTGGTAGCGGTCGTCGAGGGCGGCAATCCCACGGTGATCGCGAACCAGGAGGGCAGCCGGCTGACGCCCTCGGTCGCGGGATTCACGAAGGAAGGCGAGATTCTCGTCGGACAGGTCGCCAAACGGCAGGCGATCACGAATCCCGAGAACACCGTGTTCTCGATCAAGCGATTCATGGGGCGCCGCTACGACGAGGTGCTTCAGGAGGCGAAGCTCGTCCCGTACAAGGTGGTCAAGGCCGCGAACGGCGACGTCCGGATCGAGGTGCGGAGCAAACAGTATTCCCCGCCCGAGATCTCGGCCATGATTCTGCGAAAGCTGAAGGAAGCCGCCGAGGCGTACCTGGGTGAAAAAGTCACCCAAGCCGTCATCACCGTGCCCGCCTACTTCAATGACAGCCAGCGGCAGGCGACCAAAGACGCCGGCCGCGTGGCCGGTCTCGAAGTGCTGCGCATCATCAACGAGCCGACCGCGGCGGCGCTCGCCTACGGTCTCGATAAGAAGAAGGACGAGACGATCGCCGTCTATGACCTGGGCGGGGGAACCTTCGACATCTCGATTCTCGAGATCGGCGAGGGAGTCTTCGAGGTCAAGGCGACCAACGGCGACACGCATCTCGGCGGTGACGACTTCGACCAGCGCGTGATGGACTGGATCGCCGAGGAGTTCAAGAAGGAGCACGGCATCGATTTGCGCCGTGACCGCATGGCGCTCCAGCGACTCAAGGAGGCCG
>CAYVHH010000208.1:0-10636 GCA_964450175.1 uncultured bacterium
ATGTGGAGGAACCGCTGACTCACGCCCCGGCCGTGCAACGTCGACAGGCTGCCCGTGCGCGAGCAATCGAGGATCGCGGCCGGCCCGTACGTGTCACGCACGCGGAGCATCTGGCGCGCGACCGCGTCGAGCGCTTCGTCCCAGGAGACCCGCTCGAACTGTCCCGATCCCCGTGGCCCGGTCCGGCGCAGCGGATGCTTCAGCCGATCCGGATGATTCACACGCTCGGCCTGTCCGAAGCCGCGCACGCACGCGTGCAGGGGCGGCATCTCGGGAGTCCAGCGGCGCGGGTCGGTGCTGATCTTGACGATCTGCCCGTCCCGCACGTGCGCGTTGACGGCGCACCGGCCGCCGCAGTTGTGGCCGCACGTGCTGGTCACGACGGTCTCGCCGGGCTTGGCGGCGACGCGCGGCGCTTCGTAGACGATCTTGGATGGACTCACGCGACCACCCTACCAAGTTTCGAGCCAGGGTGGAACTCGGCTATAATCGCCCCCTCGTGGCCGGCCCCGGTCGGACAGGATCCATCGTCCTCGAGCGAGTCACGCAGCGGTTTCCCGTCCCGCGTGAGGGTCGAGAGTTCATCGCGGTGCAGGACGTGTCGATCGACGTGCGCGGGGGCGAGTTCGTCTCGATCGTCGGGCCCTCCGGCTGCGGCAAGTCGACGCTCCTGAGTCTCGTCGCCGGGCTCGTGCCGGTCACGTCGGGACGGATCGCCATCGACGGACAGACCGTCAGCGGCGTCAATCCGCGACTCGGCTTCGTCTTCCAGCGGGACGCGATCTTTCCGTGGAAGACCGTCGCTCAGAACGTGGGGCTGCCGCTCCTGTTCCGCGGCGTCGCCGCGGCCAGCGCACGGCCGCGCGTGGCCGAGTGGATCGGGCGCATCGGTCTGACGGGGTTCGAGCAGTATCATCCCTACCAGCTCTCGGGCGGCATGCGTAAACGCGTCGCGCTGGCCATGACGATGGTCTATGAGCCCGAGATCGTCCTGATGGACGAGCCCTTCGGCGCACTCGACGTGCAGACCCGCAACTTGATGGAGAACGACCTCCTCGAGATCTGGGCGCAGCTCCAGCGCACGGTGCTCTTCGTGACCCACGATCTGGAAGAAGCGATCGCATTGTCGGATCGGATCGTCGTGATGACGGCCTCGCCGGGGCGGGTGAAGGCGGTCTATCCGATCGATCTGCCTCGCCCGCGCTCGGTCACCGAGATCCGGTTTCATCCCGACTTCGGCCGACTGTACGAGACGATCTGGAAAGACTTGAGAGACGAGGTACGCGTTGGCTACGAGCGGAGCCAAAAAGGTCTCGCGGGCTGAGGTCCGCTTCTGGCGGATCGTCCTCCTGGTGTCGTTCCTGGGACTCTGGGAAGGGGCGACGCGCTGGGGCTGGATCGACAAGTTCTTCGTCAGCCAGCCGACGGTGCTGGCCGTTCAGCTCGGCGAGTGGATCTGGAGCGGCTTCATCTTCCGGCACCTCCTGGTGACGATGAAGGAGACGATCATCGGGTTCCTGCTGGGTACCGTGCTCGGCGTCGCGGTCGGATTCGCCTTCGCCCACTGGGAGAAGCTCGCGCACATCTTCGACCCGCTCATGGTGGCGCTGAACGCGATGCCGCGGGTCGTGCTGGCCCCGCTGTTCATCCTCTGGTTCGGTCTGGGGCTCCTGTCGAAAGTGGTGATGGTCATCTCGCTCGTCTTCTTCGTCGTGTTCTTCAGCACCTTCACGGGGCTTCGTGAGGTCGATCGGGACCTCGTCAACAACGCCCGCATCCTCGGGGCGAGCCCGCGCCACATGATCCGCCACGTGCTGCTGCCCTCGGCGCTCACGTGGATCTTCGCGAGCCTGCGCACCAGCGTCGGCTTCGCGCTCATCGGGGCCGTGGTCGGCGAATACCTGGGCTCGCACGAGGGCATGGGCTACGTGATCTCCTACGCGGAATCGATGTTCAACGCGACCGGCGTGCTGGCCGGGCTGATCGTCCTGATGGCGGCGGTGATCGCGATCGACGTCGCCATCAAGCGATTGGACGTCCGGTTTTCCTACTGGAAGCCGACCCGGTGGTGACGCGCGGTACGCGGGAGGAACGCATGACAACGCATTCGGTACGTACCCTCTTCGTGATCGTTCTGCTGGCGGCGCTGGTCGCCGCGAGCTGGTCGAGCGCCCGAGCCGCCGAGAAGGTTACGGTCGGCATCGGCGGCGTGGCGCTCATGGTCTACCTGCCGACGGTGCTCGCCAAGGACAAGGGGTTCTTCGCCGAGGAAGGGCTCGACGTCGAGATCCTGGACATCAAGGGCGGTGGGTCGCAGGCCGCCTCCGCGCTCATCGGCGGCTCCGTGGACTTCAGCGCGAACGCGATCGATCACGCGATCAAGGCCAAGACCCAGGGCAAGGACCTGATCGCGGTGCACTCGCACGTTCGCCTGCCGGTGATGGGCCTCGTAGTCGCCAACAAGTACAAGGGCGTCATCAAGTCGCTGGCCGACCTGAAGGGCCATCCGGTGGGCGTGACCTCGCCCGGATCGCAGACCCACATGGTCCTCGGGTACCTGCTGGTGAAGGCCGGCGTGAAGCCGAGCGACGTGCAGATCATGGGCGCCGGCGGCAACACCATGCCGCTGGCCCTCGAGAAGGATTCGGTGCACGCGGGCATGATGGTCGATCCGTTCTTCACGGTCTTCCTCAAGCAGGGAAAGGGCTTCGCGCTCGTCGACATGTTCACCAGCAAAGGCACCCTGGACGCGATGGGCGGCGAGGTGCAGGGGACGACCTTGCTCACGCGTCCGGACGTCATCGCCAAGCGGCCGGCGACGGTCCAGAAGATGGTGAACGCGCTCGTCAAAGCCAACAAGCTCATCACGAGCTCGTCGGGTGAGGAGCTGGCGCGGCTGATCCCGAAGGAGATCAGCGGCGACCCGAAGCTCTACGCCGAGTCGTTCGAGCACGCGCGCGAGGCGTTTCCCCCGGACTCGCTCGTCAGCCGCGACGGTGTCGCGCGCGTGATCGAGACCATGCGCGCCTTCGACGTCGTGCCGGCGGGCATGAAGTTCGAGCCCGAGAGCGTCTACGACAACCGCTTCGTGCTGAAGGCGCTCGGCCGCTAGGCGACCTGGAAGCGCTTCATCGCCGCCTGGTCGAACGCGAGCCCGAGGCCCGGCTTGTTCGGCACCACGAGCTGCCCGCCCTCGATCGGCGGTGTCTGCTCGTAGAGGTTCAAGGTCCACGGCATGTACTCGACGGTCAGGCCGTTGGGGATGGCCGCCACGAGATGGACGTGGATCTCCGGGACCAGGTGGCTCACCACCGGCAGGTTGAACGCCTCCGCCATGCCCGCGACCTTCATCCACTGCGTGATGCCGCCGACGCGCAGCAGATCGATCATCACGATGTCGATCGAGCGGTGCTCCAGCAGATGGCGGAAGGGCACGATGCCGTAGTGATACTCGCCCGCGGCGATCGGCGTCGTCAGCGCGTCGGCGATGCGGGCCATGCCGGGATAGTCGTCGTGGGTGGTCGGATCCTCGAGCCAGAAGAGATGATAGGGCTCGATGCGGCGCCCGATCTCGATCGCCTGGTTCACGCTCCAGAGCTGGTTGATGTCGCACATGAGATCGATGTCCGGTCCGATCGACTCGCGCATAACGCGCACGCGCTCGACCGACGCGGCGACGGTCGGCTCGCTCCCGCATTGCATCTTCATCTGGCGGAATCCCATGTCGCGCAGCCGCGGTCCCGCCTTCGCGAGATAGTCCGTCGGGTGCGGGCGCATGAGCGCGCCGCTCGCGTACGTCGGGACGCGGTCGCGCAGTCCGCCGAGCAAGGCGCAGACGGACTGGCCCATCGCCTTGCCCTTGAGGTCCCAGCACGCGATGTCGACGGCCGAGAGCGCCAGGGTGAAGATGCCGCCGGGGCCCGAGCTGCCGGCCGCGCGCCTGAGCTTGGCGGTGATCGCTTCCACCTGGGTCGGATCTTCGCCGACCGTGAGCCGGGCGAGCTGGTCCACGGCGGCCTTGAGCGCCGGCGTGAGCGCGCCGCCGAAGAACGTGAGGCCGAGGCCGACGGCGCCCTGATCGGTCCCGAGCTCCAGGGTGACGAACTCGCGGGTGTCGGTCGGTGCGGGCAGGCCGACGACGAGCGGGTTATCGGCCGGTGTGCGCAATACACGGGTGGTGACGTGCGTGATCTTCATCGGGCCGTCTCCTTCGAGATAGTGGCCGCTACAATAGCATCTCGGCCACTCGCGGAGGCCAGGCCAGCAGGCGCTCGAGCGCCGCGCGCGTCCGCTCGGGCGACCGCCCGTCGCGCGCGATGCGGCGGTTGCGGAGCCAGCACGCGAGCGCGCCGGTCAGCTGTCCCTCTTCGCCGACCTGGCGCGACAGCCTGACGATCGTCTCCACGCGCGGCCGGCGGCGGACCGCGTACGCGGTCAGCGCGTCCGGCACCGTCGTTTCGCCCCGAGCGGCTCTCGACAGCTCCGCCGCGAGCACCGCCGCGTCTTCCATCGCCATGCCCGCGCCCTGGCCCATGTTGGGCGTCAGGGCATGAGCCGCGTCGCCCAGCAGCGCCACGCGGCCGCGAGCCCAGTCGCGTTGGTGAACCTCCTCGATGTCCGTGCACACGACGCCGTCGATCGACGTGAGCCCGTCGAGTGCGTGCCGCACACGCGCGTCGGTGAACTCGCCGAACAGGGTCTGCAGCGCCTCGACGCTTTCGAGCGCCCATGCGCGGCTCTCGTGGGGAGAGTTGAACGTCGTCCACACGTAGAGCTGCGCGTCGCCGATCGGGACGAGCCCGATCCGTTGGCCGCGTCCGAGGAACTCGGTGAAGTGCTCGAGCCCGTCCCGGTTCGGCACGACGAAGCGGTGCGATCGGTAGCCGAGGTACACGGGCTCGCCAAGCCCGAAGAACCGCGCGCGCACGGTCGAGCGAATCCCGTCGGCGCCGATCAAGACGTCGGCCGTGAGGCGCTCGCCGCGGTCGGTCTCGACGCGCACACCGTCCGCCTCGGCTTCGAGCGCGACGATGCGCACGTCGAGACGCACCGTGCCGGCCGGCAGGCCGTCGTAGAGACACTCGTGCAGGCGGGCCCGGTGGCAGAGCGCCCCGATCGCGAGCCGTCCTTCGGCGTAGAGCGGGCGGTAGTCTCGCGTGGCCAGCGGTCGCCCACGGTGATCGAAGGTGTCGCGCGCCAGGTACGGCGAGCTACCCGAGCGGACACACGAGGCCAGCCCGTTGGCCTCGAGCACGGCCATGGCGTTCGGATTCATGATGATCCCGGCGCCGACCGTCGCGAGCCTGGGCGCGCGCTCGAGCACGACGACCGGGAGCCCGGCGCGGCCGAGCTCCCGCGCCAGAGAGAGCCCGCCGATCCCGCCGCCCACGACGAGCGTGGAAAGGGGCATCGGCGGGCGAACGCTCAGGTGGGAAGGCCGAACAGCGACGTGAGCCGCTTCGACTCGACCATGCCCGCCATCGCCTCGTCGGTCGGCCGGCGCTCGAAACGGCTCGCCGCGTCGAGGACCTTGGGCAGGAGACTGAGATCGCCGGCGGTGTTCAGGAACACACGGGGCATGCCGATCACGTAGTGCACCGCACGGTCGATGTCGGCCTGGCTCTCGAGCGGCTGGTACCACGTCGTGTGCGTCTTGTCCGATGTCGCCCACGGCCCGCGGGCGATCGACTTGATGATCTGCACGGCCACGTTGCGCTCGCGACAGATCGCGACGACCTCGTCGAACGCGCGGCGGTAGCGCTCGTTCTCGGCCATGAAGAAGTTGTAGGGCATCAGGACCGAGTCGAAGTCGAATCGCGCCAGGCTGCGGCGATGCATGGCCGGGATGGTCCAACCGTGGCCGGTCACGCCGATGAACCGCGTGAGCCCCTGCTGGCGGGCCTCGATCGCCGCTTCCAGCACGCCGCCCGGGCCCATCGCGAGATCCCAGTCGTCAGGATGGCCGAGCGAATGCAGCTGGATCAGATCGACGTGATCGACGCGCAGCCGCTCGAGCGAACGATGGATGTCCTCACGGCCTTCCTTCGCCGTCCGCGACCCGGTCTTGGTCGCCAGGAAGAAGTCTTTCCGATGGCGCGCCATCCACGGCCCGATGCGCAGCTCGGAGTCCCCGTAGCGCGCGGCGGTATCGATGTGGTTCACGCCGTAGCGCAGGAGCACCTCGAGGGCGCGGTCGGCGTCGGCCTGGCTCGCGCGCGCGAGCGCGGCGGCGCCGAAGAGCGTGACGCTGCTGAGGTGGCCGGTTCTGCCGAAGGAGCGCTGCTCGATCATCGCTGGACCTCCCGGCCGGTATATTACCCTTTCGTCTCATACGACGAAGGTCTGATACCCCGGCCGCGACGCCTCTGCTATCGAGCAGTCAGGAGGAACTCGCGATGAAGATACTGGCGATCGGGCTCTTGACGTTGCTCGCGGCGGTGTCGGCCGGATGCGGCGCCGCTCGAGAGGCTCAGCAGGCCGCGGCCAACGCGCCCACGGCCAATGTGGCGGGCACGTGGACGGGCAGCGCGGGGACCGGCGGTGTATCCGCGCCGGTCACCATGATCCTGACGCAGAACGGGACCGATGTGTCGGGCACCATCAGTGTCGGTGGGCGCTCGGACCTCTCAGGCCCGGTCAAGGGGAGCGTGCAAGGCCAGATCGTGAAGCTGTCCCTGGCGAGCGTGACGCTCGGTCAGATGATCGCCAAGGACGGCACGATGACCGGCGAGGTCTCGGGCGGCATGCCGGCGACTCTTCGGCGCGCCCAGTAGGTCAGCGACCAGACGCGGCCGACGGCGTCCGCCGTCGACCGCGTCCAGCACCGGCTAGACGCGTTACCGTGGAGCGGGCGCGTACTTCCCGGTCAGCTGCGGCGTGGTGCCCTCCAGCTTCTTCTCCTGACGATCGAGTCGAGTCTCGCGGCCCCAGGTCCGCTTGAGATCGTCCCGGATGTTGAAGTGCAACCGACCGAGCCCTTCGGTCTCGATCTCGATGCGGTCGCCGTTCTGGAAGCCGCTGAGTCCGCGGTGATTCGTTCCGGTCGCGATGACGTCGCCCGCGTCGAGCGAGTGGATCGAGGTGACCCACTCGATGCAGCGCGGAATCTTGTGGGCCATGTCGCTGGTGTTGTAGTTCTGCTTCAGCTCGCCGTTCACCCAGAGCTTGACTTGCAAACGGTGCGGGTCGGCGATCTCGTCGGCGGTCACGATGTACGGTCCCATTGGACAGAAGGTGTCGCGTGACTTCATCTGATAGAACGTGTTGCCGCTCGGCGGAAGACCGCGGGCCGAGCCATCGATGAAGTTCATGTAGCCGAAGATGTAGCTCATCGCCTGCCCGGCGCTGACGGCGGTCGCCTTCTTGCCGATGATGAGCGCCATCTCGGCCTCCCCCTCGAAGATCGTCGCGGGCACGTCGGGGAGCACCATCGTGTCGCCGTCGCCGATGACCGAGTTCGGGGACTTGTGGAACGCGTTGATCGGCGCCGGCTCGGAGCGCGTCCCGTCTTCCATGTAGTTCACGGCCATCGCGACGATGTTGTAAGGCTTCGGCAGGGGGGGCCTGATCCGGACCTGGCTGACCGGCTTGCCCTGTCCGCGCGCCGCCGCGCCTTCGAGACGCGCCTTGTAGTCGCCGAACCGCTCGATCAACCCGCTGATCAGGTTGTGCGGTCCGGTATGGGGTATGTCCTTCACCGTGTCCGATACGTCGACAACGGCGTCGCCCTTGAGCACTCCCAGCCTGAAATCGTCGAAGAAGAGCAGCTTCATGGTCCCCTCCCGCGGGTTGGTCTGGCCAGGACTATAGCAGCGTTCGCGTTGACCGGCCGGGGGTCCTGGCTTAGCCTTCTCCCGCCCTTGGTCTGATCCCGCTGCCAGGAGTCGCAGTGTACGCTCTCGTACCAACCAAGCGCCAGATGACAGGAGAAGGAGTCGAACAGGTCTGACATGCTCTTTACCTTTTTCGTTCTGCTCATTGCGCTCGGGATGTTCGTCGGGATGGTGGTGCTCCTGGAAGTCGGCCGACGAATCGGCCTCCATCGGCTGCGGACGAATCCCGAGGGAGCGCGAGAGGGCCTCGGTGCGGCGGAAGGGGCGATCTTTGCGCTGCTCGGGCTGCTGATCGCGTTCACGTTCTCGGGAGCCGCGACGCGCTTCGACCAGCGCCGGAATCTGATCGTCGAGGAAGCCAACGCGATCGGGACGGCATATCTGCGGGTCGACCTGGTCGCGCCCGACCTGCAGCCGGCGCTTCGCGACACATTTCGCCGCTACCTGGCCGCGCGACTCGACGTCTATCGAAGGGTCCCGGACCTGATCGCCGTGGAGGCCGCGCTCGCCGAGGCGAATCGCTTGCAGAAGGACATCTGGGACCAGGCGGTCGCCGCCAGTCGCGCGCCGGGCTCTCACCCGAACGTCACGATGCTGCTCCTGCCGGCGCTGAATGCCATGATCGACATCACGACAACCCGGCTGATGGCCACGCGCACGCACCCGCCGGCGATCATCTTCGTGATGCTCGTCGCGCTCGCGCTGGCCGCTGCACTCCTCGCGGGGCACGGCATGGCGACGGCCAAGGCGCGGAGCTGGACGCACGTCTTGGCCTTCGCGGCCGCCGTGGCCACGGCACTCTACGTCATTCTGGAGATCGAATACCCGAGGCTCGGCCTCATCCGCGTCGACGCCTTCGACGATGTCCTCGTCGGCCTTCGAGAGCTCATGAAGTGAGTCCTCAGAACCGGTAGCGAATGCCCGCCTCGAGGATGTTCGAGCCGCTGTGCCCGAACAAGCCCCAGACCCCTGAGCGGTGATGGATCCGGGTCACGAGGCTCCAGGGTGATTCCGGGATGGCGAAGGTGACCTCGAGGAGGATGTAGTTGAGCAGCTGCTCGGGTTGGGTGTTCGCAGGATCGGTTTTCTCGAGCGCGGGAATCTCGGTCGCCCACGAGAGGCCTTCGCCGAAGGCCGCTGTCGTCTCGATGTACTTGTTCCACGGGAACACGACCCACCGGAGGTTCACGGAACCCGTGAACTCCCAGTTGTCCTGGTCGCCGAAGTGCTTGTAGACCTGAAGCTCGAGCTCCCAGCGCATGAACCGCGTCCACTCCGCGAACTGCTTCGACACCGAGACCCCGAACACGTACGAGTCCTTCAGCTCCAGGTGCATCGGAATCGCGAGGAGCTGACTGCCCGAATACACGCCGCCGACCATCGCCACGAACCACGGATTCGTCGATGGCTCCGGGGCCGCCGCGGGTGGCTCCTGGGTCGTCGCTGATGGCTCCTGGGCCGCCACGGGTGGTGGAACGAGCGCCGCCCCGACGAGGACGAGGACGATCAGGAGTGTGATCGACAGATTGTCGCGCATTGTATCGGTCTCGCGCATCGTAGCAGAGGCCGTCGAGGATGGCGGCATACCGCGACTGGACAAACATCGTTGCCGCGCCCTATCCTCGCCCGACGGGAGGAACGTATGCAGGGACGTGTCGCGATTTCGCTTCGAATTCCGGGCACCTCGCCGATGCCGGAGCTGATCCGGCTGATCCAGGACGTCGAGACGGCCGGGTTCGACGGCGCCGGCATCCTCGACAGCCAGCTGCTCTGCCGCGACACGTTCGTGACGCTCGGCCAGGCCGCGACCCAGACGTCGCGTCTGACGTTGTTCCCGGCCGTGACCAATCCGTTCTCGCGTCACGTCTCGGTGCTGGCCGGCGCGATCCAGACCGTGGCCGAGCTCGCGCCCGGTCGCACCAAGGTGGTGATCGGCACGGGCTACACGTCGGCGAGCACGATCGGCCGCAAGCCGGCCACGCTCGCCGAGATGCGCGCCTGCATCAAGGATCTGCGACGGCTCCTCGCCGGCGACGCCGTCGACTTCGACGGCACGCCCGGCCGGCTCGCGTACGCCACGGGCCGACCGGTGTCGCTCCTGATGGCGGCCTCGGGGCCCAAGGCCATCGAGCTCGCGGGTGAGGTGGCCGACGGCGTGATGCTGCTGGTGGGCTTTCATCGCGGCATCGTCGACGCCGTGCTGACCAACCTCGAGCGCGGCGCGCGCCGGAGCGGGCGCCGCCTCGAGGATCTCGAGATCGTGTGGGCCGTCCGGACGGGCCTGGCGGCGACCATGGCCGAGGCGCATCGACAGGCGCGCCCGACCGTCGTTCATCAGGGCATCATGCGTGTGCATTCGCGGTGGCTCGAGCACACGAAGCTGTCCATCCCGCACTTCGACATTCCGCCGAGCGTCTACAAGATCTATCCCGATCTCTCGCACGCGCAGGACTGGGAGGAAGCGATCGCCGCGACCGCGTTCGTTCCCGACGAGGTCATCGCGCAGCTCTGCGATGCGCTCGGCCTGGTGGGCACGCCGGAGCACTGCGCCCGGCGCATCATCGACCTGAGCGCCGCCGGTGTGAAGAGCCTCTACATCATGCCGCTGCAGACCTTCGTCGGCCCCGAGCAAGAGATCCGCGCGTTCCGCGACGCGGTCTTCCCCCAGTTGAAGGCCGCCGGCTACCGATGAACGGCGGGAAGCTGCAGGGTCGGGTCGCGCTCGTCACCGGGGCCAGCCGGAACATCGGCCGCGCCATCGCGCTCGCGTTCGCGGCGGAGGGCGCGGATCTCGTGCTGAACAC
>CAYVHH010000209.1:0-8641 GCA_964450175.1 uncultured bacterium
GGGCCCGGATCCTTCTCTCGCCGATGGGCATGGACGATATGGCCGGCATGGAGATGACGATGCGGCCGACAGTCGCCGACGCTCTGGCGTACGTGACCGCGTGGTCCATCATGATGACGGCGATGATGCTGCCGAGCGCGCTCCCGATGATCGGCCTCTACGCCGCCACCCAGCGCAATGCGAGCCCCGTGCTGAAGGCGATTCGACTCGGATCGTTCACGCTCATGTATCTGGGTCTCTGGGCCCTGACGGGTGTTCCGGTCTACTTCGCCAGTGTGGCCCTCGGCGCCATCAGCGGCGGCGCCCTGGCCTACGTCGTCGCGGCCGTCCTCATCGTCGCGGGAATCTTTCAGCTCACGCCGCTCAAGCGCAGGTGTCTGCGCCACTGTCGGAGTCCCCTCGGGTTTCTATTCGGCCACTGGCGCGAGGGCTGGCAAGGCGGCCTCGCGATGGGCCGCGCGCACGCCCTCTACTGTCTGGGCTGCTGCTGGGCGCTCATGGTCGTGCTGGTCGTGGCCGGCGCCATGGGTCTGGTCTGGGTCCTGCTGATCGCTGCCATCGTGGCGGCGGAAAAGCTTCTCCCGCGAGGCGAGTGGATCGCGCGGGCGACCGGGATCGCCCTCGTCCTCCTCGGCATCGCCGTCGCCGTCCGACCCGGCTTCGCTCTCTTGTTGAGAGCCGGCACTCACTCGATGTAGCGGATACCCCCGGGGCGCCGATGGATGCATCCGAAGCGTACCTGATGTACGTTGAGCGTGTAGCCGAGGGCGCCAACGAAGGAGCAAGCTGATGGCGAACGTTCAGTGGCAGATCAGCGGTGAATACTGCGAAGCGTGCAGCTGCGATTCCGTGTGTCCCTGCCCGACCTCGGGTCTGGCGGCACGGCCGACCAAGGGATACTGCGACGCCGGCCTCGTGTTCCGCGTCGATCGCGGCCAGTACGGAAGTACCCGGCTCGACGGCCTGAGCTTCGCCGTTCTCTTGCACACACCAGGTCCGATGGTCCAGGGCAACTGGACCGTGGGACTCGTCCTGGACGAGCGCGCGTCGAAGGAGCAGCGCGATGCGCTCACGACGATCGGCAGCGGCCAGGGCGGTGGTCCGATGGCGGCGTTGGCGCCGCTGATCAGCAATTTCGGCGGCAGCGCGACGAAACCGATCACGTTCGAGATGAGCGGGATGCGCCGGTCGGTCTCGATCCCGGGCATGCTCGACATTGCGATCGAGGGCATCGCCGGCGCCAAGCCGGACGAGCCGATCTACTTCGACAACGTGGGGCACCCGGCGGCGCGGCGGCTCGCGCTCGCGAAGGCGTCCCGCGGCCACATGCACGGGTTCGGGATCAACTGGGACGACACGTCGGGTCGCAACAACGGCCACTTCGCGCCGTTCGCCTGGAGCTCAAGCTAGCCGTCGCGGCGCTCGATCACGCGCGAGCGAGCACCTCACCGACCGCGCGGTAGGCCTGATCGATCGCCGCGTCCGTGTAGGCGTAGGCCGCGGCGTCCGCGTTGGCGATGGCGATGCGCCCGAACGGCTGGCGCGCGGCCACACACGGCAACGGCCCGCCGTTCAGCCAGAACGGATCCCAGAGCGAGTTGTACTGATACGCGTAGCCGTGCGGCCACCGGTTCACGGTGAGAGCCCGGATGTCCCGCACCCCGTCAAATCCCCCTGCCCCGAGCATGCGCGTGAGCTGGTCCCGTACGTTCTGCTCGAACGTGTCGAAGGTCGTCGTGAAGAGCTCCACGCGGCCGGCTCGGTGCTGCTCACGTGCCGGAAGTCCCGGCCGGCACGGCGTGCGCATCATCTGGACGATGATCGGCTCCTCGGGTCGGCGCGACGGTTGATAGCGTCCGACCCGCACGGGCAGATCCAGGCCGACTGACGTGTGAAAGCTCCCGGGGCAGTGCGCCTGGCTGACGCGCAACGCGTGAAAGCTAGTCCAGCGTCGCAGCAACGCGGTGGTCTGCACGATCGGAACTTTCGTCGCATAGGCCAGCGCCTCGCGCTGCGCCCGCGAGAGCTCCGGGCAGAGGTACGGGATCACACTGCTCCAGCAGGCCAGCACACAGCTCCCGGCGCGCACTCGCCGGAGCCGACCGGAGCGCACGTAGTCCACCTCGACCTCGGTCGATGTGCTCGTGTGGCGGGCGCGCACGACCGTGCTGTTCAGACGCAGCCGCGTCGGTCCGGGCTCGTCGAGTCGCCCGTAGTCGACGCGCGACAGCACCACGTCGTCGGCCGTCCGGCCGGGAACGGCGTGCGGGATGAGCCGCCGCACGAGAAGCCGGGCGATCGTCGCGTTGCCGTCGGGGAAGTGCAGGAACGGCGAGCGCGGGCCGGGGCGCGCGTCGAGCCCCATGCCGGGTCCGGCCCTCGGCCCGAGCTGCATGCCCGCGAATCCGGGGAGACCGAGACCCCACGCGTCGAGCGCCGACACGGCATCGATCCCCAGGCCGTAGAGCGAATGCGGGCGCGCTTGAAAGAGCGGCAGCACGCCGGAATCGCAGCCGGCGATCTTCACCAGGAAATCGGCGTAGCTCATGCGCGCGAGCCGCGCCTTCCTGGCGGCATCGTCGAGTCCGGGGAGATAGTCAGCGGGCGCCTTGATCAGCCGTCCGACGTCACGCCTCGCCGAATCGGAGAGCGGCGCCGCGGCCAGGAACGCGGCCAACGGATCAGCCTGGCCCGTCCCGGACGCCGCCGCACTCTGTTCGATGATGGCCGCCGGCGCGTGCACGAGCCGATCGGCTCCGAACGTCTCACGATCGAAAAACACCGCGGAGCTCATACCCAGTCCCGCGTAGAGACCGCGCTCGACCATGCGCCCCCAGCGTGAGACGTCGACGCCCAGCTCGGTCAGCAGCGCGTTCGCGGTCGCGCTGTAGGGCGCCGGGCTGTCGATGGCGAACGTCCCGCCGTAGCCGATCACGGTGCGCCCGCCGACCTGGAACTCGTTACGCCGGGCGTGGCCGCCGAAATCGTCGTGGTTGTCGAGGACGAGGATGCGCGCCGAGGGGCCGGCGCCCTTGCTGAAGTACCAGGCGGCGGCCAGCCCGCTGATGCCGGCGCCGACGACCACGAGATCGTAGCGCTCGCCGGTGTCGGCGGGCGCGCCCGCGGTCGCCCAGAACGACCCGTCGCGCAGCGCGTGAGCGACCTCGAAGGAGCCGTCGTGACTGCCGCGCATGCCGGTGAGCGCCGGCGGATAGGGAGACGGGTCGCGTGTCGCATCGTCGGGGGTCAGTCCGAACACCTCGCGCGGCGAGAGGAGCGCCCCGCCCACGCTGAGCGCGACGCCGTTCAGGAAATCGCGTCGCGTCAGGGAGCTCAAGGGCGGTCACACGCCCGGAGTTTCCGGGCGCCGGTCAGCGCGTTCCCGGACCTGAGCCCGAATCGGACAGCACGCGACTGACCGCGGCGTGCGCCATGATCACGTCGGGCGAGTCCTGGAGCGCGAGGTGGTACTTGTCCTGAAAGGCTCCGCCCGGCCCGGACTTCAGGAGTCGATGGGCTTCGCGAAACGCGCTCTGCAGGCTCTCGGGCGGGAGCGGCTCGTCGGCATCGACTACCTCGTCGATCTTCGCGATCATCGACGAGAGCGAGCGCAGCCACGAGAAGTGCTCGTCGTGCAGCAGGAGGTGGAGGAGCTCGCGCGAGGCGACGGAGCCGTGGCGCTCCTCGTACGCGCGGCGCTCACGGTCCAGGAGAATTCCGTGGAGCCTCAGCAGCCGGCTGCTGAGATCACGCAGACGGTCGCGATCCTGGTTCACGATCTATCCTGCCTCTCCGGTATCTCGCACGCCCAGCGCGACCGGCCCGCAGCACTGAGCTCGGGCGGGGCACCCTCTGACTCTATCCGACAGAGTACTTCTAGAACGGCTCCGACGTGGCCTGAAGTATTTTGCTGAAGCTCTAGCGGATAGTCCGTTGCCTTGGTCCGTGCGCACCCGTGAGCAGGAGGATCGAGCGCTCGAGCCGTCGACTCGGCGAAGCGCCGCGAACCGCTACCTGCGCCAGCGAGAGTATCCCCAGCCGCCGCCACCGAGTAGGAACAACACGAGAAGAACGATCAAGATGGTTTCCATGTCACATCGCCTCCTTCACCACCGCCCGCTCCTGCTCGTGCCGTGTGAGCCCCGGCTCGCTCGATCCGTTCAGGTCGAGCATCTCCGGCAGATACGGGGCCGGTTCGGTCAGCTCGATCCGGGTCACGCGCTTCATTTGCCTGACAATCTCCTGAATCCGCGAAAGCGCCTCCAGGATCTCCTCGATCTGCCCCTGGCCCTGCGCGTCCACCTTGTCGGCCAGGAGTTGCGCATAGCCCATGATCACCGCCAGCGGATTGTTGATCTCGTGCGCCGCCGCGGCGGCTAGGCTCGCGACATATCGCAGGGTTTCCCGTTCCGATGTCACCGCCTCGGCTTCTTTGCGGTGCGTGATGTCACGGGCGATCGACGACGCCCCGATGATCCTTCCCCCAGCGTCGCGGATCGGCGACACCGTGACGGACACGTTGATGCGGCACCCGTCCTTCCTCACGCCGACGGTCTCGTAGTGGTCGACTCGTTCTCCCCGTCCGACCCGTTCGAGGATCTTTGACTGCTCGTCCTCCGGAACCGTGATCCCGATCGGCCACCGCCCGATGACCTCGCGGGCCGTGTAGCCGTAGAGCCGCTCGGCGCCGGCGTTCCAGCTCGTGACCATGCCGTCGCGCGTCATCCCGACAATCGCGTCGTCCGAGGACTCCACGATCGACGCGGCGAACGCCAGCGCCGCTTCGGCTCTGCCCCGCTCCTCGGCGACGTGGACAGCGGCAACGCCACCGTCGCGACCATCCCGATGAAGACCTGCGGCAGGAGCGACCCGTGGTGGATTTTCCGCACGAACGGCCCAGATCCCCGCACCGTTCCTCCGGTCGCCCTCGGATGAGACACGTCGAGCCATGTTGTGAAGGATCGTCCAATCCAAGCTCTGCTGCTGATCAGAATTGCTCAGGTCTGGCGATTGCTGGTTTGTTCGACCGCCACGACAGATAGCCGGCACCGAGGGCCCTCGTCCATCTCGTCGTATCCGCTTCTCGATCCACAGCTCGAGCGAGGGCCCCGCAGCGTACCCGATCGGCCGGTCGGCTACACTGCACGAAGGGCCTGAGCATACGTAGCATCGTTGGTCCGGCGAGGATGCGGTGGAGGCACTCCAGGAGTTCGTCGACAACTTTACGTACATCGGCGTGTTCGCCGTGCTCTTGCTCGGCAGCCTCGGAGTGCCCATCCCAGAGGAAATGCCGATCATCGCGGCTGCCGTGCTGAGCCACGAGGGAATCGTCCGGTGGTGGCTTGCGCTCCCCGTCAGTCTGCTGGGGGTCCTATCCGGCGATATGGTGCTCTACTGGGTCGGCCGCCACTGGGGTGAGCAGGTCCTCAACTGGCGAGTGGTCCGGTTGGTCCTGTCGCCCCCGCGCGAACTGTGGCTCAAGGCGGCGTATCGCCGACATGCGCTGAAGACGGTGGTCACGGCGCGGCACGTGATGGGGCTCCGCGCCGCCGCGTTTCTGACGGCGGGTATTGCGCGCGTTCCGTTCTGGAAGTTCGTCGTGGCGGACGTGGGTGCCGCCGTACTCGGCGTCCCGCTGGTGTTCGGTTTGGCGTACTTCTTCACCGATCAGATCCAAGCCATCGTGGCCGATGTGCACCGGGCAGAGCGCTGGCTTGCTCTCGCTGTCCTGCTGAGTCTTGCGGCGATCCTGGCCGTCGGCGTGTGGCGATGGAATCGTCGCGTCGGGAAGGAGCGTCTGGACGAGGAGCTTCAGCGCCCTCGGAGGTACTGACCCTCTAGCGAGATCGACGATCATCGCGCAGGCTGTCCTCCGGAGGCAGTCGAGGACGCCGCCAATTCAGCCTGGTGCGACTTGACCTTCGCGACCAGAGCCTCGTATGAGGAGGTCCGGATGATCTTGTTGAATTGCGCCCGGTAGTTCGCCACGAGGCTGATCCCGTCGATGCTGAGGTCATATACCTGCCAGCGGTCGTCGGCGGTGTGCATGCTGTAGTCGATCGCCACCTCGTGTCCTGCGCTGAGCGGGAGCGTCGTCCGCACGACGGCGTAGTCGCCGTCAACCCGCTCGCCCTGCACGGTCATCTTGTGAGCCCCGTGCTGGTCCACCTTGGAGATGTACGAGCGCTGGACCAATTCGGTGAAGAGGCGAACGAACTCCGCGCGTTCCGCGGATGTCCGCTGCGGCCAGTACTGCCCAAGGGATCGCTTCGCCATCTCGCCAAAGTCGAATATCTCGTTGGCGGCGATGACGATGGCAGCTCTGCGCTGGTTAAGCTTCCTGTCGCCGTCAAGCTCGGGGTCGCCGAGGATCTTGAACACCCGGTCGATCCCAACGCGTAGCTGATCGCTGGGCGAGCCTGCCCAGGCGCCGCGAGCAGGGACGAGCGCGAACAGGAGAATCAGGATCCCGACAACGCGCGCGCGATATCTGACCATGAGTGAGCTCCCTCCCGCGCAGTCCAGGCGATGATTCGCGCGGCAGGCCCGACGTTGCGGTCGGATGCGACACGTCGCGCCATACACTAGGATCGCCAACGCAGGGTCTGACGTCTGGTCAGAAGTGCTCAGGTTTGGCTATTGCCGCGGGAGCGGCGCCAGGGCTCAACCCGCCGAAGAACTCACCCGGTCGGCGCGCGACGTCGACTCGCCGGGTCGCGACGCGGCGCGACACCTCAGCAGCGAACAGGGGGCGTCAGGCCGCACTCGGAGATCTTCTTGAGCAGCGTCTTGTAGCTGACCTTGAGAATCCGCGCGGCTTCGGTACGGTTCCAGTTCACCCGATCGAGCACTTCGAGGAGCGCCTTGCGCTCGGCGTCTCGCGCCCCGCGGCGCCCTACCTCTCTCAAGCCCTCCGCGGCGATCGGCGATGGAACTGAGCCTTGCCCGTTATGCCCGTTATGCCCGTTATATCCGTTGTGTCCATTGCGACTCCGGCTCATAAGAGCCTCCATCGCCTGCTCGCCGTCTCCGAGCACTGCCAGCCGGCGGATCACGTTTTCAAGTTCGCGCACGTTGCCGGGCCACGAGTACTCGGTGAGCCGCACCAGCGTCTCGGGCATGAGCTGCTTCTGCCGCCCGTACTGGGAGTTGAACCGGGTCAGGAACCGCGAAGCCAATGCTGGGATCTCTTCGCGGCGCTCCCGCAGCGGGGGCACCTTGATCTCGACCACGTTGAGGCGATAGTAAAGGTCCTCGCGGAACTCGCCGCGCGCCATCGCCGCCTCGAGGTCGCGGTTCGTCGCGGCGACCACCCGTGTGTCGACTTGTAGAAGCTCGTGGCCTCCCACGCGCGAGAACTGGAAGTCTTGCAAGACGTGGAGGAGCTTGGCCTGGAGGGCCAGCGGCAGCTCCGCAAGCTCGTCCAGGTAGATCGTGCCCCTGTTCGCGTACTCGAACCGCCCATGCTTACGCTGGTGCGCGCCGGTGAAGGCTCCCCTCTCGTGCCCGAAGAACTCGGACTCGAGCAGCCCCAGCGGGATCGCGGCGCAGTTGACCTTGACGAACGGACCACGACGGCGCGACGAGGCGGCATGGATAGCTCTGGCCACCAGGTCTTTCCCCACACCGCTTTCACCTCGGATCAAGACCGTCGCATCCGTATCGGCGACATTCTCGATGACGGTCCCGATGGCGCGCATCTGAGGGCTTCCGTCGAGGAGCGGGCGATGACTCGCGGCCTCGGCGATCGACGCGGCGAAGGTCGGCGCAGCGGCGGCTCGTGCAGGGTCTCCTGCACTCGCGGCCCAGATCCCCGCACCGTTCCCCGGGTGGCAATCGGACAGGGCACGTCGCGCCATGCGCTACAAGATCGTCCAATGCAGGTTCGGAGATCTGGTCAAAATTGCTCACCGGCAGCGGGTGGGTCGCATGCCTCGACACGCGACGCAGCGCGCGGCGTGGGAGGCGCCGGGACAGGCGGAGGATGACTTACGACTGCGGTACGCGCCTCTCGGCATCCCAGGCGTAGAAACACTGGACGTGAAATTGAACGGGCTTCTTGTTGGTGAATACGGAGGCAATGCCCTCCATCACCAACTGCTCCTTCGTGATGAGCGTGTCGCAGACATCGCACTGTTCTCCGTCGCCCGCACCACCCCAGAATCTCGGCATGCTGTCATACGGCAGACGACCGTCATTGAGCTTGCTTCGGATGAGGTGGCGAAGAGCTTCGATTTCCATTGGCGGCCTCTAAGATGTTGGCGGTAGATAAGGCCAGACTCATCGGGCTCGATGCCCGAGTCTCCCGCGCCCGTGCCCATTTTCCAGGCGTTGACGGGAACCTCGCTATGCGCCACAGAATCGGCCCATCAGGTTCTGATGTCTGGTCAGAATTGCTCAGGCTTGGCGATCTGCGCGGGGGGGCCGGATTCGTTCGACCGCGACGACAGATCGCCGGCATCCACGCCATCCAGTCGTGGAAGACGCCCTCGAGGCTCCGCGTTGTGAGAGACGAGCGCGATGTCCGGGGTGAGTACGAGCCTCCGAGACCTCATTTCCGACATTGGGTGCGGTGAGAATTGCGACCGGCGCGAACCACGCCGGGAAAAATCCGATGGGGCGTGTCTCCAACGTCGATCGT
>CAYVHH010000210.1:0-22090 GCA_964450175.1 uncultured bacterium
GCATCGATCTCGAGCGCGCCGTGACGAGGTGCTGGGTCAACGACCAGCCGGCCGGCCAGGGCAAGACCGGCGACGCGATGGGGCATCCGCTCGAGGCCGTGGCGTGGCTCGCGAATCTCCTGAACCGCCGCGGCCGCACGCTCCAGCGCGGCATGATCGTGATGACCGGGAGCAGCATCACGACCAAGTTCCCGGCACCAGGGGATCGCGTGCGGTTCGTCATCGAGGGGCTCGGCGAGGTGACGCTGGAAGCCGCCCGATAGCGGCGCTCCCGCGTGATATCGTGAAGGCCGCTCAGGAGGGCACGATGGATCGGACGCTGATCGTGAACACGACGATTCTCGACGGCAGTGGCGCCGCGCCGTTTCCCGGTGACGTGCTGGTCGAGGGCCAGCGCATCGCCGCCGTCCAGCGCGGCGGGGGGCTGCCGCGCCACGACGCGCGCGTGATCGACGGCGCCGGCGCGACCGTGATGCCCGGGCTCATCGAGCCGCACGGCCACGTGAGCTACCCGGATGCGCCATCGAACTCGGCCTTCACGAGCCTGCCGCCGGAAGAGCACGTCCTGATCACGATGCGCAACGCCAAGACCATGCTCGATTGCGGCTACACGAGCGTGCTGTCGGGCGCGTCGGCCAAGCCGCGGCTCGACATCGTGATCCGGAACGAGATCAACGCCGGGCGCATCCCCGGGCCGCGCTATCTCGCCAACGGTCCGGAGATCACCGTGACCGGCGGGCTCGGCGACGAGAACGAGCTGCACTTGCCCCACTTCGAGACGCCCACCTTCGCGTGGGTCGCCGACGGGCCCGACGAGGTGCGAAAGATCTGCCGCCTGCTGGTGCGCGAGGGGACCGATCTCTTCAAGCTCAACGTCTCGGGCCACGCGGGACCGCCCGACAGCCGGACCGACCGCGCGGTGATGACGGACGCCGAGGTCGCCGCGGCGATGGAGACCGCGCGGGCCTGCGGCGTGCGCGTGTGCGCGCATGCCCGCAGCGCCGACTCCGTCAAGATGTGCATCCGTCACGGCCTCGGCATCATCTACCACGCCAACTTCGCCGACGAGGAAGCCCTCGACCAGCTCGAGGCCAACCGCGACTGGTGCTTCGTCGTCCCGGCGCTCGCGCTCACGTACCAGGCGTGCTACGCGGGCAGCGACTGGGGCTTCACGCCCGAGATGGTCCGCGCGCGCGGGCTGCTCCGGCAGCTGGAAGTCTCCGTCGAGACCATGGGAAAGATGCGCAAGCGCGGGATCCGCGTGCTACCGGGCGGCGACTACGGCTTCGCGTGGAACCCGCACGGGACCTACGCGCGCGATCTCCTGCTCTTCGTCGATGTGCTCGGCTTCACGCCAATGGAGACGCTCGTCGCGGCGACGAAGCTCGGCGGCGAGATCATGGGGCGGCCGAACGAGCTCGGCCAGCTCAAGCCGGGCTTCCTGGCCGACCTGCTGCTCGTCGACGGCGATCCGCTCGCCGACATCAAGCGGCTGCAGAACCGGGACGCGCTGCTCGTGATCATGAAGGATGGCCGGCTGCACAAGTCGCCGTGACCAGGTCGTGAAGCGCAGCACCGACCGGATCCTCACGACCCATACCGGCAGTCTCCCGCGGCCCAAGGACCTGCTGCGCCTTCTGCAAGATCACGAGGAAGGGCGGTTGAGCGCCGAGGCCAAGCTCCCCGGCCGTACCCGCGCGGCGGTGCTCGACATCGTGAAGAAGCAGCGCGAGGCCGGGCTGTCGATCGTCAACGACGGCGAGCAGGGCCGGGCCGACTACACCATCCACGTCAAGGACCGGCTGACCGGCTTCGCCGGCGAGAGCGCGTCGTGGCCGAATCCCGACGCCGAGGAGTTCCCAGAGTGGACCGAGATGGCGCGCCAGTTCGCGCCGCCGTTCCAGAAGCGGCCGGCGTGCACCGGCCCCGTCGCGTGGAAGGACTGGCCGGCGGTGGAGCGGGACATCCAGAATCTCAAGGACGCCGCCGAGGCCTCGGGAGCCGACGAGGTCTTCATGACGTCGCCGTCGCCGGGCCAGATCGGGCGATTCCTCCAGAACCGATACTACCCCAGCGACGAGAAGTACCTCTACACCCTGGCCGACGTGATGAAGCGAGAGTACAAGGCGGTCGTCGAGGCGGGCTTTATCCTACAAATCGACTGCCCCGACCTGGCGCTGGGCCGGCACACGCAGTTCTCGCACCTGAGCTTGCGCGAGTTTCGCGACATCGCCGCGATGCACGTCGAGGTCCTGAACCACGCCGTCGCGGAGCTCCCGGCCGACCGGATGCGCATCCACGTCTGCTGGGCCAGCACCGGCGGCCCGCATCATCGCGACGTGCCGCTCAAGGACATCGTCGACCTGGTCGTCAAGGCGCGGCCCGTCGGCCTGGTGATCGCCGGCGCCAACCCGCGCCACGAGCACGAGTGGAAGGTGTGGAAGGACGTGAAGCTCCCGGCCGGGAAGGTGCTCGTCGCCGGCGTCATCGACTCGACGACGAACTTCATCGAGCATCCCGAGCTGGTCGCCGAGCGGATCGAGCGCTACGCGAGTGTCGTCGGGCGCGAGAACGTGATCGCCGGCGTCGATTGCGGCTTCGGCACCTTCGCCGGCCGGGTCCAGGTCGACACGAACATCGTGTGGCACAAGCTCCGTGCGCTCGTCGAGGGCGCGGGCCTGGCCTCGCGCGCGCTCTGGTAGGCGTCACCGTTCGCCGGTGCGCGCGGGTCTCCCCGGCCCGAGCAGAATCAACACCGCGCTGATCGCCTGGAGCACGCCGCAGGCACCGAGCGCCGCGCCGTACGCGCCGGCCCAGTCGCGCACGACCCCCACCAGGGTGGGACCGAAGGCGAACGTGAGCTGATTGATGCCGACCACGAGGCCGACGAGCCCGCCGAAGTGCTCGCGCGGCCACTCGACGGCGAGGATCAGCCCCGGCAAGGTCGTCAGGTTCCCGACGCCCAGGCCGAAGAGCGCGCAGCCCGCGTAGACTCCGACCGCCGACGGTGAGCGCGCGAGCAGCGCCAGCCCCGCGAGCTGGACCATCAAGGTCCCGCAGGCGACCACGCGCCGATTGACCGTGTCGACGACGAAGCCCGTCGCCACGCGCCCGACCAGCGCCGCCGCCGTCGTTGCGCTGACGGCACGCGCGGCCCCGCCCGCGCCGAGCGCCGGCACCGTCAGCGCGACGAGATGCGTCAGCACGCCGACCTGTGCCGCGAGGCCGAGCGCGAAGGGCGCCGATACGCTCCAGAAGCGCCAGGTGCGAAGCGCGTCCCGTCGCCAGCGCCGGTCACCGCCGGACGCGCGCCCGACAGGCGCCGCGCGCGGCGCGTCCCCGTCGGGTCCGGTCCCGACCGCTTCGGGCCCGCGGCGCATGACGGCGGCGGCGATCGCCAGCACCACCGCGAGCTGCACGAGCGCGGCGGTCCCGAGCGCCTGCGTGAAGCCGAGCCGGCCGACCAGCTCGAGCAGCGCGGGCGCGACGAGCACGCCGCCGAGTGTGGCGCCGTTGAACGCGAGGCTGACCGCCAGGCCCCGGCGGCGCTGGAACCACGGGGCGAGGACGATGTTGATCGCGGCGCCGCTCATCGCGCCCCAGCCGACGGACATCACGAGAAAAACCGGATAGAGCTGCCACGGCCGGCCGACGAGTCCGAGCATCGCGATGCCGGCGGCCATCGCGATGGCGCCGCCCGCCACGACCCGACGCGCCCCGAACCGTTCGTACACGCCGGCGATTGCCGAGGTCAAGAGCGCGCCGGCGACGTAGTACACGGTGACCGGGGCCGAGACCGCCGACGCCGACCATCCGTAGAGCCGCTGGAGCGTCGCGACGTAGACGGCGATCCCGTAGAAGCCCAGGCCGAAGCTGAAGAGCGCCATCACGAAGGTCGCGGCCACGACGTTCCAGCCGTAGAAATATCGCGCGCTCATACCTATCGATGACGCTATCGGTGACGCGCTCCGCTGTCTGGCCGTTTTCGGACCTGATCGTCCGCTGCTCCGCTCGCGGCGCGGCGCTGCGTGCTACGCTTCGCGACGTGAAGTCCGGCGCCGTTCTCGATCCGAAGATCTGTGACCGCGCGCGTATCGCCCGCGACGCGCGCTTCGACGGCGCGTTCTACACCGGTGTGCGGACGACGCGGATCTACTGCCGGCCCACGTGTCCGGTGAAGCCGGCCCAGTCCAAGAACGTCGTCTTCTTCCCGACCGCGGCCGCGGCGGAGCGCGCGGGCTTTCGCCCGTGCTTGCGCTGTCGTCCGGAGGCGGCGCCGGGCACGCCGGCGTGGCGGGGTGCGGCCTCGACGGTGTCGCGCGCGCTTCGACTCATCGAGCAAGGATTCCTCGACGGCGAGGCACGGGTCGAAGACCTCGCGGACGCGCTCGGGATGACGGCCCGTCACCTGCGCCGTTTGTTCCTGCGCCACGCCGGCGCCTCGCCGACCGCGGTCGCGACGACTCGCCGCGTGCAGCGCGCGAAGACTCTGGTCGACGACACGAAGATGTCCATGTCCGCGATCGCCTTCGCGTCGGGGTTCGCCAGCATCCGGCGGTTCAACGCGGCGTTCCGCTCCGTGTACCGCCGCGCGCCGAGTGCTGTTCGCCGTGCGCGCTCGCGGCGCGCCGGCCGTCGGCGCGATCTGGGGCATGCGGGCGGCGCCTCCTCCGGATCGGGCAGGGAGCAAGCCCGCATCGCCCACGCCGTTGCCGAGCCCCGAGCGTCGTGGCAATCTTCCGCCGGGAGGAGCCGACCATGGCAAAGGGCACCCTGATCGCGGCGATGAACATCGGGCAGGCGGCCGAGGACGAGTTCCAGGACTGGTACGACACAGAGCATCTGCCCGAGCGCCAGCGTGTTCCGGGCTTCCTCGTGTGCGAGCGCTGGATCGGGGTGAGCGATCGCAAGATCTCGGTCGCGACGTACGACCTCGAGAACGTCAAGGTACTCGCGAGCCCGGCCTACCTGGCGATCGGCGGGGCGAACCTGTCGCCGTGGTCGAAACGCGTCACCAGCCGGGTCGAGCGCCTGATGCGTTTCGAGGGGGACCAGATTCTCCCGGGCGACCAGCTGCCGCCGGCCGGCGCCGGCGGTTTGCTGCTCAATGCCATGAACATCGCGCCCGAGCGCGAGGCCGAGTTCAACGAGTGGTACGACAAGGAGCACATTCCGGCGCTCGCCGCCGTGCCCGGCGTTCTCAGCGCCCGGCGCTTCCGCGGGACCGGCAACCGCAAGTACGTGGCGCTTTATCACCTGGCGACGCCCGAGGTGCAAGAGTCGGCCGAGTGGAAGCAGGCGCGCCAGAGCGACTGGACGAGCCGTCTGCAGCCACATTTCCGCGATCACCTGCGCCTGGTCTGCCGGCGCTACGTGCGCGGCGCCTAGCGCGCCGACGATTCGCGAAGGGAGCGAGCCATGATTCTCGAGCGCTTCAAGGTTCCGGTGAAGGACCAGGTCTTCGTCACGGAAGCGGCGCTGCGACGCACCGTCACGCAGATCTTCGAAAAGCTCGGTCTCACGCCGGAGGACGCCGCCGAGGGCGCCGACGTGCTCACGATGACGGATCTCCGGGGTGTCGAGACGCACGGCGTGTCGAACATGCTGCGTGCCTACGTGCGCGACTACAAGGCCGGCAAGCTCGATCCGCGTCCGGGTTGGCGAATCGCGCGCGAGTCACCGGGCACGGCGGTCATCGACGCGGAGCGGCGGCTCGGCATCATGGTGGGCCCGAAGGCGATGCGGCTGGCGATCGAGAAGGCTCGGCGCGTCGGCGTCGGCGTGGTGACCGTGTTCAACAGCGGCCACTTCGGCGCGATCGGCCACTACGCGATGCAGGCGGCGGACCAGGGCATGGTCGGCGTGTGCTTCACCGGCGCCGGACTGAGCGTGGTCCCGACGTTCGCCGCGAAGCCGCTACTCGGCACGAACCCGATCGCGCTCGCGGCTCCGGCGCGGCACGAGGCGCCGATGCTCTTCGACGCCGCCACCTCCGCGATCGCCGGCAACAAGATCCGGCTGGCCATTCGCGTCGGATCGCCGCTCCTGCCGGGCTGGGTGACGGACAAGGAGGGCATTCCGATCATGGAGGAAAAGCCCGTCTTCGACCGCGACGAGTATCACCAGGCGCCGCTCGGCGGCACGCGTGAGCAGGGCTCGCACAAGGGCTACGGCTTCGCGATGATGGCCGAAGTCCTGTCGACGGTGCTCTCGGGCGCGCTGCCCACGATGCTCGCCGCCGGCAGCGGCTCGAAGAACCACTTCGCCGCCTACAACATCGAGGCCTTCACCGACCCGGAGCAGTTCAAGGACACGATGGACGGCATGCTGAAGACCCTGAGGACCGCCACACCGGCGCCCGGTCAGGAGCGTGTCCTCTATCCAGGACTCTCGGAAGCGGAAGAGATGCAGCACCGCCGCGCCCACGGCATCCCGCTCCACAAGGAAGTGATCCAGTGGTTCGGCGTCTGCACGGGCGAGATGGGTCTCGAGCCGCTGGCGACGATGCGGTAGTGCGCGCCGCAAGCCGTCGCGGGGCTGGGGCCCCGCCGGCGGAGGCGCGCCTGTGAAAAACAGCTTTCACGGCGGTGAAGAGCACCTTCTTCAAGAGCCGGACGGCATCGTGACGAGTCGCCGACGGCTCGCGTCCGGGTCCGCACTCGCCGTGGCCTCCGGCGTGGCGTTCGTGCTAACGTCTGGCGCCATGGCTACCGAAATCACTCCGGCTGTCCGGTCCGAGCTGGCTCCGAGCGGCAAGCTCCGCGTCGGGCTCAATCACGGGAACTTCCTGCTCGTCACGCCCGGCTCGTCCGCGACCGATCCCAAAGGCGTGGCGTCCGACCTGGCGCGCGAGCTCGGCCGGAGGGTCGGCGTGCCCGTCGAGTTCATCAAGTTCGAGACGGCCGGCAAGCTCGGCGACGGTGTGAAGACCGGCGCGTGGGACGTGGCATTCCTCGGCAACGAGCCGCAGCGCGCCGCCGAGATCGCGTTCTCGGCCGCGTATCTCGAGATTCCGTCGACCTATCTGGTGCCCGCCGGCTCACCGATCCGGTCGATCGCCGAGGTGGATCGCGAGGGCGTCCGGATCGCCGTGGCGGAGCAGAGCGCCTACGGTCTCTATCTCGCGCGCACGATCAAGCACGCCAAGCTCGTGATGACACAGGGCCTCGACGGCTCCTTCGACGCGTTCGCCACGCAGAAGCTGGAAGCGCTCGCCGGGCTCAAGCCGCGTCTCCTGACGGACGTCCAGAAATTACCGGGCGCCCGAGTCCTCGACGGACAGTTCACCGGGGTCCAGCAGTCGATCGGAACGGCCAAGGGCCGCGAGGCTTCCGCAAAATTCCTGCGCGCGTTCGTCGAGGACGTGAAAGCCTCCGGCCTCGTGGCCCAGACGATCTCGCGCAACGGCGTCCAGGGCGTCACCGTCGCTCCGCCCGCTCCGCCCCAGTAACACGCAGCCGTTGCTCCGGGCGAGTAGGCCAGTCGGGTGCGGTATCATCAGTCGAATGTCTGCCTATGCCCTGAGCGCGCTCGCGATCGTCCTGACCCTCCTGCTGAGCGCTTGCCAGAACCAGCCCGCCGTCGGTGCCGAGGAAGCCAAGAACAAGCCGGCGGGGCCGCCGCCGCGCGAGGTCAAGGTGTCGCCGGCCGTCGAGCGAACGATCGCGCGGACGGTGGCCGCGACCGGAACGCTGGCGGCTGACGATCAGGTCGTGCTCGGCACCAAGGTCGCCGGCCGTCTCGCCGAGATCACCGTCGATCTCGGCACGCGCGTGAAGCGCGGCCAGGTCGTCGGCAAGCTCGACCAGAACGACTTCAAGATCCGAGTGGACCAGGCCGAGGCCGCGCTCCAGCAGGCGCGCGTCCGGCTCGGCCTCGCGCCGACCGGCCAGGACGAGCGCGTCGATCCCGAGCAGACGGCGATCGTCCGGCAGGCGCGCGCGATGATGGATGACGCGCGGCTCACCCGCGATCGCAGCGTCAAGCTCGCGCAGCAGGAGCTGATCGCGCGCGCGCAGCTCGACTCTGCCGAGGCGGCGCTGCAGGTGTCCGAGGGACGCTACCAGGACGCGATCGAGGAAGTGCGCAATCGTCAGGCCGTGATCGCGCAGCGGCGCTCCGAGCTCGATCTGGCGCGCCAGCAGTTGACCGACACGGTGATCCTGTCGCCGCTCGACGGGGTCGTGAGCCTCAAGCAGGCCTCGGTCGGCGAGTACCTGGCGGCGGGCGCGCCGATCGCGACGATGGTGCGCGTGCACCCGCTGCGCCTTCGCGTGCCGGTGCCCGAGCGCGAGGGCGCCGGTGTGCGCATCGGACACGCCGTGACGCTGACCGTCGAGGGTGATCCCACCGTCTATCGCGGCCGCGTGGTCCGGCTGTCGCCGATCGTCCAGGAGCAGAACCGCACCTTGATGGTCGAGGCCGAGGTGCCGAACGAGCGCGGATTCCTGCGGCCCGGCGCCTTCGCCCGCGTCGAGATCATGACCGAGGTGAGCCAGCCGGTGGTGACGGTGCCGGCGGGCGCCATCATCGTGTTCGCCGGCGTCGAGAAGGTCCTGCTGGTCCGTCAGGGCAAGACCGCCGAGGTCCGCGTGACCACCGGACGCCGCCTGGGCGAGGACGTCGAGATCCTCGACGGCCTCAAGGGGGGCGATCCGGTGATCTCCCGCCCGGGCAATCTCACCGGCGGCCAGTCGGTGACCGTGGCGCCGTAGCGGCCCATGCAAAAGCTCGCCGAAGTCTGCATCAAGCGTCCGGTGTTCGCGACCATGCTGGTCATGGCGTTCGTGGTCGTCGGCGCCGCAAGCTGGTTCCGGCTCGGCGTCGATCGTTTTCCGGCCGTCGATCTGCCGACCGTCAGCGTGCGCGTCGATCTGCCGGGCGCCTCCACCGAGGAGACCGAGACTCAGGTCGCGCAGAAGCTCGAAGAACAGATCAACACGATCCAGGGGATCAACGAGCTGCGCTCGATCTCCGGGCCCGGCAGCGCGGTCGTCATCGTCACCTTCAATCTGAACCGCCAGATCGACGTGGCCGCCCAGGACGTGCGCGACAAGGTGGCCATCGCGATCCGCAACCTGCCGCGTGAAATCCTGCCGCCGATCGTCTCCAAGTTCGACAACGACCAGGCGCCCGTGGTCACGATCGCGCTGTCCGGCGACCGCTCGCTCCGGGAGCTGACCGAGATCGCCGACAAGATCGTCCGCCCGCAGCTCGAGCGCTCCGCCGGCGTCGGCGAGGTGCGGATCGTGGGCGGCTTGCTCCGCGCCGTCAACGTCTGGGTCGATCCCGACCGGCTGACCGCCTACCAGATCCCGATCACGAACGTGCGCGACGCCCTCATTCGTCAGAATGCCGATCTCCCGGGCGGCAACGTAACGTCCGGGCTCAACGAGGCGTCGCTCAGGACGATGGGCCGCATCGCGGAGCCGCGGTCGTTCAACGATCTCGTGGTGGCCACCTTGAGCGGCGTGCCCGTGCGCGTGCGCGATATCGGTTACGCCGAGGACGGGACGAAGGAGCAGCGCTCGGCCGCCCGGCTCAACGGGGTCCCCACGGTCATCATGGAGATCCGGCGCCAGTCGGGCGAGAACACGGTGGCGGTGATCGAGGGTGTGAAGGCCAAGCTGGTGCGCCTGCGGGCCCAGGTCCCGCCCGACGTCAAGCTCGAGGTGATCCGCGACCAGTCGCGCTACATCTACGCGGCGCTCCACGAGATCAACCTGCACCTGGTGCTCGGCTCGATTCTGGCCTCGCTGGTGGTGCTCGCCTTCATGCGCTCGTGGCGCTCGACGTTCATCGCGGCGGTGGCCATCCCGACCTCGGTCGTCTCGGCGTTCGGGATGATGTGGGCGCTCAACTTCACCTTGAACAGCGTGACGATGCTCGCCCTCGTGCTGATGGTCGGCATCGTCATCGACGACGCCATCGTCGTCCTCGAGAACGTCTTCCGCTTCGTCGAGGAAAAGAAGATGCGGCCGTTCGAGGCCGCCCGCGAGGCGACCGCCGACATCGGGCTGGCGGTCATGGCCACGACGTTCTCGCTGGTCGTCATCTTCGTGCCGGTCTCGTTCATGTCCTCGATCTCCGGGCGGTTCCTCTACCAGTTCGGCCTGACCGCTGCGGTATCGGTTCTGGTCAGCTTGCTGGTGTCGTTCTCGCTGACCCCGATGATGTGCGCCCGTCTGTTGCGAACAGAGGACGCCGCGAGCGGCCACGCCGGTGAGGGCGCGCACGCCGGCTCGCGCGCCGGCTTCTACGCCTGGATCGACGGTGCGTACGCCTGGAGCCTCGCGCTGTCCATGCGGCACCGCTGGGTCATCGTCGTCGTCAGCGCGCTCACGCTGGCGGCCGCGGTGCCGATCTACCGTCAGGTCAAGCAGGAGTACATCCCGAGCGACGTCGACGAGTCGGAGTTCGAGGTCCTCATCTTCGGTCCCGAGAAGATGAGCCTGGCCGCGATGGACGAGGCCGTGCAGGCGCTCGCCAAGGAGGCGCGCGAGACGAAGGGCGTGGCGCTCACGCTGGCGTCGGCCGGCGGCGGTTTCCTGAGCAAGGTGAGCCAGGGCTACATGTACGTGCGCACCGTCCCCCACGAGGAGCGCACCTTGACGCCGGAGCGCCTCTGGAAGGGTCTGATCCATGGCCGTCCGCTGGACGCGTTCCGGGGCAACTACGCGCAGCGCGACGTGATGATGGCGCTCCGGCAGCGCTTCAAGAAGTTCACCGACATGCGCACGCAGGTCCGCAACATCGCCGGGTTCAACATCGGCGGCGGCACGTTCGACGTCGACCTGGCGCTGCGCGGCCCCGAGCTCGAGAAGCTCGCCGAGTACGGCGAGATCCTGAAAGTGAAGGCCCGCGAGCTTGGCGGCGTCGTGGACGTGGACACCACCCTCCGGCTCGACAAGCCCGAGCTGCGGGTGGCGATCGACCGCCAGCGGGCGGCCGACCTCCGCGTGGACACGCAACAGATCGCCACCGCGTTGCGTCTGATGGTGGGCGGCGACGATCAGGTCTCGCGCTTCCACGATCCAGTCGTCAACGACGACTACGACGTGCAGATCCGCCTGCTCGAGAAGTTCCGCGGAGATTTGGGCACGATCCAGCGGCTCTACGTCTCGCGCGACACGACGTCGACGAACGCGGCGACCGGCGCGCCGGCGCAGGTCAACCTGGCGCCCGGCGGCGGTCTCGTCCGGCTCGACAACGTCGTGAAGATCGAGCCGGCGGCCACCGCCTCACGGATCGACCGTACCGACCGACAGCGCGAGACTCGG
Organism: uncultured bacterium; assembly: GCA_964450175.1. Lineage (GTDB taxonomy): Bacteria > Methylomirabilota > Methylomirabilia > Rokubacteriales > CSP1-6 > AR31. The sequence goes on from CAYVHH010000210.1 coordinate 11,280, forward strand.
CTGCGGGCGGGAATCGCGCCGGGCTACGGCCAGGCCGACCGTATCGACCTGCTCAAGAAAACCGTGGCGGACATGAATCTGCCGTCGACATACCAGTCGTTCGTCACCGGCAAGGCGAAGGAGATGGAGAAGACCTTCACCGAGTTCCTGTGGGTCTTCCTGCTCTCCGTGATCTTCATGTACATGATCCTGGCCTCGCAGTTCGAGAGCCTGATCCATCCGCTGACGATCTTGCTCTCGCTGCCGCTCTCGGTGCCGTTCGCGCTGTTCTCGCTGTGGTATACGGGCAACACGCTCAACCTCTACTCCGCGCTCGGCATCCTGGTCCTGTTCGGCGTCGTCAAGAAGAACGCGATCTTGCAGATCGACCACATGAACGCGCTGCGCGCGCACGGCATGGACCGCGACACCGCGATCATGCAGGGCAATCGCGATCGGCTGCGGCCGATCTTGATGACGACCTTGGCCCTGGTGGCCGGCATGCTCCCGTTGTGGGTGGGGACCGGGCCGGGCTCCGAAGAGCGGCGCGCCATCGCCGTCGTCGTCATCGGCGGGCAGACGCTCTGTCTGCTGCTGACCTTGCTGGTGACGCCGGTCGCCTACTCCCTGTTCGAGGACGCCGCCCGCGCGCTCCAGGTCTCGACGCCGTCGCTCTCGCTGTGGCGCCGCCAGGCGCGGGAGGGCGAGCGGCGCGCCTGGCGCCATCGGCTGCGCCGCGCCTGGCGCCGCACGCCGGCCCGCGGGATCTCCGGCGGCGTCGACGACTGACCGTCGCGGCGCCGACGCCCAAGCTCGTGCGCGCCCTCGTTTTCCCTGGTACGGTGACGTGTAGCACGCCTGCGCGCGTGTAGCGCGTGCGGCGTCACCGCTTCGTAGCGGCGGGGGAATGACGTGATGAAACGACCGCCGATCGTGATCGTCGGCGCTTCGCTGGCCGGGGGCACCGCGGCCGTCACCCTTCGCGAAGAAGGATTCGACGGCGAGATCGTTCTCGTCGGCGCGGAGTCCCAGCTGCCCTACAACCGGCCGCCCCTCTCGAAGGGCTACCTCCGCGGCCAGGATCGCTTCGACGACCAGCTCGTCAAGCCCGCGCGCTACTACGCCGAGCAGCGGATCCAGCTCAAGCTCGGCGTGCGCGCGACGGCGATCGACCCGAAGCAGAAGGTCGTCGAGCTCGAGGGCGGGGAGCGGGTCGTCTACGATCGCCTGCTCGTCGCGACGGGCGGGCGCAACCGGACCCTGTCGGTGCCGGGCGCGACCCTGGCCGGCGTCTTCCAGCTCCGGACGGTTCAGGACTGCGATCGCATCCGCGCCGCCGTCGCCCCGGGCCGCCGCGCGGCGGTCATCGGCTTCAGCTTCATCGGTTCCGAGGTGTCCGCGTCGCTGCGCCAGCTCGGCGTCGAGGTGGTGGCGATCGAGGGCGCCCGCGTCCCGCTGGCGCGGGTGCTCGGCGACGAGGTCGGCCGGGTGCTCGCCGAGATCCACCGCGAGCAGGGCGTCGAGCTCATCACGGAAGATTCCGTCGAGGCACTCGAGGGCTCGGGCCGCGTGGCGCGTGTACGCACGAAGAACAACCGGGTCTTCGACTGCGACCTGGTGGTCGCCGGGATCGGGATCGTGCCCAACACCGAGCTCCTCGCGGCGGCCGGCGCCCAGGTCGACAACGGCGTGCTCGTGGACGACCATTGCCGGACGTCGTTGCCGGACGTGTTCGCGGCCGGGGACGTGACGAACCATTTGCATCCGGTCTTCGGCCGCCTGCGCGTGGAGCACTGGAACAACGGCTACCAGCAGGGGCGCGCGGCGGCCCGCGCGCTGCTCGGTCGTCCCGAGCCCTACGACTACATCCACACGTTCTGGTCGGATCAGTACGAGCACGTGATCGAATACGTCGGCTTCGCCGCGAGCTGGGATCGGCTGGTCTTCCGCGGCCGGCCCGAGAGCCGCAAGTTCCTCGGCTTCTACCTCAAGGACGGCGTCGTCCGGGCCGCGGTCGGCTTGGACCGCGGGGGCGATCCCGAGGATCCGAAGGGCGAGAGCGAGCTGAAGACCGCGGTCGACATGGTCCGCCGCCGCGCGGCGATCGATCCGGCGAAGCTGGCCGACGAGAGCGTCGACCTGCGCGGCCTCGCCATCTCCCGCTAGCAGGCTCTGAAGGGGCCCATCTGCTTCGTTGGCGCCCTCGGCTGCACGCTCAACGTACAGCGAGTACGCCTCGCGTGCAGCCTTCGGGCGCCGCCTCGCATCTGGACCCCTTCAGAGCCTGCTAGCTCGAGAAGAACTCCAGCATCCGTCGATTGACCTCGGCGGAGTTCTCGTAGGCGGACCAGTGGCCGGCCGCCGGAATCCGGTGGACGTCGAGCGCGCCGACGGCCGAGCGGATCTCGCCGATCAGAAGATCTGCGGGCCGGAACGCGGAGTCGTCCCGCTCGCCCCACAAGAGCCGGACGCGGCACGTGAGCGCCGCGAGATCGCCCAGGAGCGTGCCGCCGCCGCTCACCTTGCGGCTGTCGAACCGCGTGCGACGGACGCCGTCGGCCTGGATGTCGATCGCTTCCTCGGTCACGCTCGCCGGGTCGCTGAGCATGTTCACGAGCAGGTTGTGGCGGCAGATCTCGCGGAAGAGCCGCTCGTCGTTTCCCGCCTCCCTGTAGCTCCGGATCGGACGCTCGCCGAACCGCCGTGACGGAAAGCCGCCGGGTGAGACCAGGCAGAGATGAGTCACGCGCGGCGCGAGCCGGCGGGCGAGGCTCGTCGCGATCGCGCCGCCGAACGAGAATCCGGCCAGCCGCAGCGGCGCGTCGCCCGGGAACATCTCGACGAAGAGGCGATGCACGAGATCCAGGTAGGCCGCGCCGGTGGTCTCGCGCGCGACGGTGGCCGAGTCGCCATAGGACGGATGGTCGAGCGCGTGCACCGTGAAGCGCGCCGCGAGGGCGTCGATGTTGCGCGTCCAGTGCCGCCACGACCCCATGCCGCCGTGAAAGAGTACGACGTCGGGACCGCCGCCGTACCGGCGCACCGCCATTCGCGGCGAATTCTCGGACGTCGCCTTGGCCTCCATCATCTCTCCTCGCTCCACCGGAATCATGGCACAGATCGCGGTCTGGACTTACCGGTGGAATATCACGATAATCGGCCCGGCCTCGACAGGGGCGCGACACGCGCCGGGGCTCTGACTCGAGATGCGTACGAGCGAAAGGGGAATTCCAATGAGGATTCGCATCGCCTTGGCGGTTGGGGCGCTCACCTGTGTCGTCGCCGCCGCGGCGATCGCGCAGAACGCCGGCAAGAGCCTGATCGGGAAGCTGGAGGGGCCGGAGGTCGTGACGGATGCCGCGAAGCTTCCCAAGACGTTCAAGGAGGCACCGCAGCTCGCGGAGTTGGTCAAGGCCGGCAAGCTGCCGCCGGTGGCCGAGCGCATCGGCCAGGACCCGCTGGTGATCAAGCCGCTGCACGAGGTCGGTAAGTACGGCGGCACGTGGCGCGGCGGCTTCACGGGCCCGGCCGACTTCTGGAACGGGTTCCGCTGCTGCTCCGGTCCCGATCATCTGATGTTCTGGGACTACACCGGCGACCGGGTCACGCCGAACCTCGCCAAGGGCCTCGAGATGCAGGACGGCGGGCGCGCCTGGCTCGTGCACCTGCGTCGCGGCATGAAGTGGAGCGATGGCAAGCCGTTCACCGCGGACGACTTCGTCTTCTGGTTCGAGGACGTCTACCGCAACAAGGATCTCAACCCGACGCCGTCGGCGACGATGGCCATCAACGGCAAGCAGGGCGAGATCCAGAAGGTCGACACCTACACGGTCCGATTCAAGTTCCCCGACCCGTACTTCATGCTCCCCGACGTGCTGGCCGGCTCCACCGACCTCGCCGGGCAGATGTGGGGCTACCGCGGCATGGGCGGCTTCGCCCCCGCTCACTACATGAAGCAGTTCCATCCCAAGTACGTGGGGCAGGCCGAGCTCGACAGGAAAGTGAAGGACGCGAAGTTCGACAGCTGGGTCCGGATGTTCCTGTTCAAGAACGACTGGGCCCTCAACCCGGAGCTCCCGGTGCTCTCGGCCTGGAAGACCGTGACGCCGATCAACACGCCGACGTGGACGCTCGAGCGCAATCCCTACAGCGTCTTCGTGGACACCGCGGGAAATCAGCTGCCCTACATCGACAAGGTCGTCCTCACCCTGGCGGAGAATCTCGAGGTGCTCAACCTGCGTGCCGTCGCGGGCGAGTACGACTTCCAGCAGCGCCACCTCGACCTCGGCAAGCTGCCCGTGTTCGTCGAGAATCAGGCCAGAGGCAACTACAAGGTCTACCTCGATCCCGGTGACTACGGCGGCGACATGATCATCAAGTTCAACCTGAACTACGACGCCGACCCGGAGATCGCCAAGTGGTTCAACACCGCCGACTTCCGCCGGGCGCTTTCGCTCGGGATCGATCGGGACCAGATCAACGAGACCTTCTGGCTCGGCACCGGCACGCCGAGCTCCGTGGTACCCGCGGACGGCAACAAGTACAACCCCGGTCCGCAGTATCGGAAGCTGTGGGCCACGCTCGACGTCAAGAAGGCCAACGAGATGCTGGACAAGATCGGGCTGGCCAAGAAGGACGCCGAGGGCTTCCGGCTGCGCAGCGACGGCAAGGGGCGGCTGCGGATCGAGATCATGACCCTGGGTGGTCAGTTCGTCCAGTTCACCCAGATCTCCGAGATGATCCGCGAGCAGTGGAAGAAGATCGGCATCGACCTGAACGTGCAGGAGGTCGAGCGAAGCCTCGCGCTCAAGCGGACCGCCGCGAACGAGCAGCAGCTCGGCGCCTGGAACAACGACGGTAGCGAGCACCTCTTCACGTTCCCGCTGCACGTGTTCCCCTTCGAGCTCGCGGCGGTGGCCTCTTCCGGGCCGCTGTACGTCAAGTGGTTCCACTCGAACGGCGCGCAGGGCAAGGAGCCAGAGCCCAGGATGCGCGAGCTGATGGAGAAATGGCGGAAGGCCTTCGGCGTGCCGGAGAAGGAGCGGATCCAGCTCGGCAAGGAGATCTGGAAGATCGCCGCCGAGGAGGTCTACATCATCGGCGTGATCGGCATGGGCCCGGCCTCGATGGGCGTACGGGTCGTCAAGAACAACATGGGGAACATCCCGTCCCGCCAGTACAACAGTCCGGACGGCAAGACCCCGGGGATCTCGCGGCCGGTCACCTTCTACTGGAAGAACTAAGGTCGAGAGAGGGCCCGACATGCTGGCGTACATCGGCCGTCGGGCCCTCCTCGCGGTCTTCACGGTGTGGGCGATCTCCATGCTCGCCTTCGCCATCATCCAGCTCCCGCCCGGCGACTACGTCACGTCCTACATCGCGCAGATGGCGTCGATGGGCAGCGTCGTCACCGACGAGGAGGCGGCGAATCTGCGGATCCAGTACGGCCTCGGCCAGCCGATCTACGTCCAGTACTGGAAGTGGATGAAGCAGATCGCCGAGGGGAACTTCGGCTTCTCGATGGAGTGGCGGAGGCCCGTCACCGAGGTGATCGGCGAGCGATTGTGGCTGACGGTCGTCGTCGCGGTGTCCGCGTTGATCCTCACGTGGGTGCTGGCGCTGCCGATCGGGATCTACTCGGCGGTCCGCCAGTACTCGATCGGTGACTATGCCGCGACCTTCGTCGGCTTTCTCGGTCTCGCCGTGCCCAACTTCCTGCTCGCCCTGGTGCTCCTCTATCTCGGCTTCACCCTGTTCAACGCCCACATCGGCGGGCTCTTCTCTCCGGAGCTCCAGGACGCGCCGTGGAGCCTCGCGCGAGTCTGGGACCTGCTCAAGCACCTGCCGATCCCCGCGCTGATCCTCGGTCTCGCCGGAACGGCGCAGCAGATCCGGATCATGCGCGCGAATCTCCTGGACGAGCTGCGCAAGCCCTACGTGGTGACGGCGCGATCCAAGGGTCTCTCCGAGGCGCGCGTGATCCTGAAGTATCCCGTCCGGATGGCGCTCAACCCGTTCGCGAGCACGATCGGCTACACCTTGCCCTTTATCGTGTCGGGCAGCATCATCGTCTCACTCGTCCTCGGGCTGCCGACCGTCGGTCCTCTGTTGCTCAAGGCGCTCATCTCCCAGGACATGTTCCTCGCCGGAACCATCGTGCTCCTGCTGGGGATCATGACGGTGATCGGCACCTTGATCTCGGACATCGTGCTGGTCTGGATCGATCCGCGCATCCGGCTCGAGGACACCTGATGGCCGTCGCCGCCGACGCGGGACCGCTGCCGAGCGCGCCCACCACGGACCGGCAGCGTATCTTCATCGCCTCGCAATGGCAGCTCATGTGGTGGCGGTTCCGGAAGCATCGCGTGGCCGTGGCCAGCGCCATCGTCGTCGTTGGCTTCTATCTGGCCGTGCTGGGCGCGGATTTCCTCGCGTACGCCGATCCCAACGCGTCCGAGGCGCAGCGCTCCTTGATGCCGCCGCAGCCCATCCACTGGTTCGACGACGGGCGGCTGCGTCCCCACGTCTACGGACTCAAGGGCGCCCGTGATCCGAAGACGTTCAAGCGCGTCTATCAGGCCGACCCCAGCCAGAAGATCCCGGTTCGGTTCTGCGCGCAAGGGTTCGAGTATCGGTTCCTCGGGCTGATTCCGATGTCGCGCCACCTGATCGGTGTCGACCCGGGACGGGACGTCTCGGGAACGATCTTTCTCCTGGGCACGGACGTGCAGGGGCGCGATCTGTGGTCGCGGCTGATGTTCGGCACGCGCATCTCGCTCACGATCGGCCTGCTCGGCGTCACACTGAGCCTCGTCCTCGGTGTGGTCCTGGGTGGACTCTCGGGATTCTACGGCGGCGTCGCCGACACCGTGATCCAGCGGATCATCGAGATCCTCCGCTCGATCCCGACGATTCCGCTCTGGATGGGCCTGGCGGCGGCCCTGCCGCGCGAGTGGACAATCCTGCAAGTCTACTTCGCCATCACCGTGATCATCTCGCTGCTGGGATGGACGGAGCTGGCGCGGGTGATCCGCGGCCGCTTTCTCGCCCTTCGCGAAGAAGACTTCGTCGTGTCCGCACGGCTGGTCGGCTGCACGCAGATGCGAACCATCTTCGTGCACATGGTCCCCTCGTTCATGAGCCACATCATCGCGGCGACGACCCTCGCGCTGCCCGCGATGATCATCAGCGAGACGGCGCTGAGCTTCCTGGGCCTGGGCTTGCGGCCGCCCGCGATCAGCTGGGGCGTCCTGTTGCAGCAGGCCCAGAACGTCCAGACCGTGGCGATCTCGCCGTGGCTGATGATCCCAGCCGTGCCCGTGATCATAGTGGTCATGGCCTTCAACTTCCTGGGCGACGGTCTCCGCGATGCCGCGGATCCCTATGGACGCTAGCGTGCTCGGAGGGGGGCTTCGCCCCCCTTCCGACGGCCTGCGCGGACCTGACGGTCCGCGCTTGTCCTGCCTCCCCCCAGGATTGCGCCGGCGAAGCCGGCGCTCGAAGCGGACCATATGACTGTCGGAGGCGAGCCGCTACTGTCCGTTCGGAATTTGCACACATACTTTGCCCAGGATGAGGGGATTGTGAAGGCGGTGGACGGGGTCAGCCTCGAGATGAATCCGGGCGCGACGCTCGGCGTCGTCGGCGAGAGCGGATGCGGCAAGAGCGTCACGGCGCGCTCGATCCTGAGAATCGTCGACCGTCCTGGCCGGATCGTCGAGGGTGAGATCTGGTTTCGACGCCCCACCGCGCACGGCGGGGTAGGGAGTCACGCCGTCGACCTCGCGAAGCTGGAGCCCGACAGCGAGGCGATGCGGTCGATCCGCGGCGCCGAGATCGCGCTGATCTTCCAGGAGCCGATGTCCTCGTTCAGCCCGGTGCACAGCGTGGGCAACCAGATCATCGAGGCGATCCTGCTCCACCAGGATGTCGACCGCCGCGGGGCGCGCGAGAAGGCGATCGAGATGCTGCGGCGGGTCGGCGTCTCGTCGCCGGATCAGCGCGTGGACCAGCTCACCCACCAGCTGAGCGGCGGCCTGCGCCAGCGCGCCATGATCGCCATGGCGCTCTCGTGCAGCCCGACGCTCTTGATCGCGGACGAGCCGACGACCGCCCTGGACGTGACCACGCAGACGCAGATCCTCGAGCTGATGCGCCAGCTCCAGCAGGAAGACGGGATGGCCATCATGCTGATCACGCACGACCTGGGCGTGGTCGCCGAGATGGCGACGGACGTGGCGGTCATGTACCTGGGCCGCGTCGTCGAGCAGGCGCCGGTCGACGCGATCTTCCACGCGCCCAAGCATCCATATACCCGGGCGCTCCTCCGCTCGATTCCGCGGATGCGCGCGCGGAGCCGCGAGCGGCTCACGCCGATCGCGGGGTCGGTGCCGCACCCGTACGATCGCCCGCTCGGGTGTCCCTTCCATCCGCGCTGCCCGGACTTCATCGCGGGCACGTGCGATCGGCAGACCCCGGGTCCGCGGGTGGTCGGCGAGCGCCACACCGTCAGCTGCTTTCTCTACGAATGAGCGCCGCCACGACGCCGCTGCTGCGCGTGTCCGGGCTTCAGAAGCTCTTTCCGGTCCGCAAGGGATTCCTGAAGCGCACGGTGGGTCACGTCCGCGCGGTCGACGGCGTCGACTTTCACATCGACGAGGGCGAGACCCTCGGTCTCGTGGGGGAGAGCGGCTGCGGCAAGACCACGACGGCCCGCTGCATCCTCAGAGCCATCGACCCGACCGGCGGCGAGATCTTCATGCGGCTGGCGGACGGCGCCGTGGTCGACCTCGGCAAGCTGCGCGAGTCCGAGCTGCGGGCGCTCCGGCGCGAGATGCAGATGATCTTCCAGGATCCTTTCACCTCGCTCAACCCGCGCATGACCCTGCTCGACCTGGTGGGCGAGCCGCTCCTGGTCCATGGCATGAAGAGCCGGCGCGAGCGCGAGGAGCGCGTGGCGGACCTGTTGCGCCGGGTCGGGCTCCGGCCGGAGTACATGCGGCGTTTCCCGCACGCGTTCAGCGGCGGCGAGCGTCAGCGTATCGGGATCGCGCGGGCGCTGGCGCTCCACCCACGGCTCGTCGTGGCCGACGAGCCGGTCTCGGCCCTGGACGTGTCGGTGCAGGCCCAGATCCTGAATCTGCTCTTCGACCTGCAGGAAGAGTTCAGACTGACCTACCTGTTCGTCGCGCACGATCTGAGCGTCGTCCGCTACATCAGCAATCGCGTCGCGGTGATGTACGTCGGGCGCATCGTCGAGCTCGGCGAGACCGAGGAGCTGTTCACGTCGCCGAAACATCCGTACACTGCGGCGCTGCTCTCCGCGGTGCCCGAGCCCGATCCGCGCACGCGCTCGAAGCGCATCGTGCTGCAGGGCGAGGTGGCGAACCCGGCCTCGCCGCCGTCCGGCTGCTACTTTCACCCGCGCTGCCCGCACGCGATCGACGTGTGCCGGACCCAGACGCCGGCGTTCCAGGAAATCTCGCCGGGCCATCTCGTCGGCTGCCACCGGGCCCACGAGCTCCGGCTCGCTGGGGTAGAGTGAGGCCATGATCGTCTCGCGCGCTGTCACCGAGAATCTGACGAAGGCGTCGTGGATCCGCCGGATGTTCGAGGAAGGCGCGCGCCTCAAGCAGGAGCGCGGCGCCGACAAGGTCTTCGACTTCACCCTCGGCAACCCGGAGATCGAGCCCCCGCCCGCCGTGCTGGCCGCCGCGCGGCGCGTGCTCGAGAGCACAACGCCGCACCTGCACGCGTACATGCCCAACGCCGGCCACGTGAAAGTGCGCGAGGCGGTGGCTGGGCGGCTGCGGGTCTCGACCGGGCTCCCGTACACGGCCGGTCACGTCCTGATGACCGTGGGCGCCGGCGCGGCGCTCAACACGGTGCTGAAGGCGCTCCTCGATCCGGGCGACGAGGTGCTCACGGTCGCGCCGTTCTTCGCCGAGTACACGTTCTACGCCGAGAATCACGGCGGCAAGCTGGTCGTCGTGCCGCCGAAGGCCGACCTCACGCCGGACGTCGCCAGGCTCGAAGCGGCCATCACCCCGCGCACGCGCGCGCTTCTGGTGAACTCGCCCAACAATCCGAGCGGCGTCATCTACCCACGGTCGGCGTTCGTCGAGATCGAGGCGATGCTGGTGCGCGCCGCGCGGCCGATCGTGCTCATCAGCGACGAGCCGTATCGCGCGCTGGTCTTCGACGACGTCGTGCCGCCCGAGGTGCCGCCGCTGGTCACCCGCTCGATCATCGCGACGTCGTGGTCGAAGTCGCTGGCCATTCCGGGGGAGCGCATCGGCTACCTGGCGCTGTCGCCGCGCATGCCGGAAGCGGCCGCGCTGTTCGAGGCGTGCACGTTCACGAGCAGGGTGCTCGGGTTCGTGAACGCGCCGGCCCTCTGGCAGTGGGTGGTGGCCGAGGTCGGTGACCAGGTGATCGACGTGGGGCCCTACCGGGAGAAGCGCGACCTGATGTACGAGGGGCTCACGCGGATCGGCTACCAGTGCGTGAAGCCCCAGGGCGCCTTCTACGTGTTCCCGGAGACACCGATCCCCGACGACGTGGCATTCGTCCGCCTGCTGGCGGAGGAGGGTGTCCTGACGGTGCCCGGCTCAGGCTTCGGCATGCCCGGCCACATCCGCATCTCGCTGACAGTCGAGCGTGACACCGTGGTGCGCGCCCTCCCCGGCTTCGAGCGCGCCTTCAAGAAGACACGCGGCTGAGCGCCGCGACGCCGCGGATAGCGCGCCAGGGGGTGGGCCTGGGGTGCCTCCCGCGACCTGTGTAGGCACCGTCACTTGAACGACAAGCTCCCAGATCTGCCTCATGTGGCG
>CAYVHH010000211.1:0-6627 GCA_964450175.1 uncultured bacterium
CGGCGCGGGTTCAGCTTCACCCAGTCGACGCCGTGGTAGGTCTCGAGCTGCGCGGCGTCCTTCGCGTACTGCTGCAGCCCCGCGCTGTACGGCACCTTGGCGTTGGTCGGCGCGAGGAGATACGGCGCGTCACCCATCTTCTGCTGGACCTCGGGGCTCAGCGCCGCGTTGATGTACGCGGCGGCGAGGTCCGCGTTCTTGGTGTTCTTGACGATGTGCATGGTGCTGCGGATCACCAGCCAGCCCGTCTCGGGACGGGTGAGCGCGATCGGCACGCCCTTCGCCTGCAGGTCGCCGGCATTGTTGTTGTAGAAGGGCGCCAGATCGATCTGGCCCTGCTGGAAGAGCGTGGCCAGGGCACCGGGGCTGGTGGCGACCGCGGCGACGTTGGGCAAGAGCTTCTTCAGGTAGGCGAAGGCCGGCTCCATGTTCTCTTCGCTCCCGCCGTTGATGCGCGCGATGTCCGCCATCCACGCCGAGATGAGGGTCGAGCCCATGCTGGAGAGCCCGACACGCCCCTTCCACTGCGGCGACAGGAGCTCGGTCCAGGACTTCGGCGGTGTCTTGATCTTGTCGGTGTTGTAGGCCAGCCCGATGATCTGCGCCGAGCAGAACGCGCCGAGCCCGCGCGGGTCGACGAACTTCTTCGGCAGATCGCGAAGGTTCGGGATCTTGTCCTTTGGCAGCGGAGCGAAGACATCGTGCGGGATGGCGGCGATGAACGGGCCCTCGTCGAGGATGATCGCGTCGTAGGGCGGATTGGCTTTCGCCGCCACGAGCTTGGAGACGGTGTCCACGGCGAGCGAGGCGACCAGATTGACCTGCGCGTTGTTGGTCGCTCGCCGGAACGCCGGGATCAGGATCGAGCGATGCGCTTCTTCCCATGCGCCCGGGTACGTGGTGGCGGAAAGGGCTCCTCCCTGTCCGAAGCCGATGCCGACGCCCGAGACCAGGCTCGCTGCCGAGAAAGCGGTCAGACCCTTGAGCGTGTCTCGCCGCGTGATGCCGTTGGCCATGGTTGAACCTCCTCGCTTTGGGGTTACGTGCAATGCGGGTATCATGCGGGCCCGGCGGCGTCGGCGAGCGCCGGCCCAATCTTCTTACAAAGAGACCGAAATTGCCAGTGAGCCGGCAAGGCGTCGCGCTGACTCTCGACGAGATCACGCATCGCTTCGGCCACATCGTGGCCGTGAACGGCGTGAGCCTCCGCGTCGAGCCCGGCGAGATCGTGGCCCTCCTCGGGCCGAGCGGCTGCGGCAAGACGACACTCCTGCGCATCGTGGCGGGCCTGCTGCGCCAGAGCGACGGACACGTCGCCGTCGGCGGTGAGATCGTCGACGACCTGCCGCCCAACGAGCGCGGCGCCGGCATCGTCTTCCAGAACTACGCGCTGTTCCCCCACATGACCGTCGAGAGCAACGTGGGCTACGGCCTACGCGCCCAGGGGGCGCCGCGCACGGTGATCGCCGAGACGGTGGCTCGGATGCTCGCGCTCGTACGCATGGACGGATTCGAGCGACGGTTACCCCGCCAGCTCTCGGGAGGCCAGCAGCAGCGCGTGGCGCTCGCGCGCACGCTCGCCGTGCGCCCGCGGGTCCTCCTGCTCGACGAGCCCTTCGGCGCGCTCGACAAGAACCTCCGCCTGGACATGCAGATCGAGGTGAAGCGGCTGCAGCGCGAGCTCGACATCACGACCATCATGGTGACCCACGACCAGGAAGAAGCGCTGAGCCTCGCCGATCGGGTGGCGGTCATGAACCACGGACGCGTCGAGCAGTTCGCGCGACCCGACGAGATCTACGACCGTCCCGCCAGCCTGTTCGTGGCGACCTTCGTCGGCACGGCCAGCCTGCTGCGCGGAGAGCTCGGCGAGGACGCCGCGCTGCAATGCGTCGCGGGGCGCCTTCCCCTCGGTGTCGCGACGCGGCCGGCGGGTGCCGTCGTGGTAGCGGTGAGACCCGAGCACGTTCGCTTCGTGGACGCGTCGAGCGTCGGGCTGGACGCGAAGGTAGAGCTGGTGCTGCCGCTCGGCCCGCTCGTCGTCTACGACGTGGTGCTGGCGGACGGCACCACGCTGAAGGTCACGGTGTCGCGCGGCGCGGGCACCGCCTCGCCCGCGCCCGGCGACGTCGTGCGCCTGGCCCTGGCCCCCGGCGCGCCGGTCTCGGTGTTCCCGGCATGACGCGGGCGCTCCGTGAGTGGCAGCTCGTGCTGCCCCTGGCCCTGTTCTTCGCCGTGTTCGTCTTCGCACCGCTGGCGCTGCTCGGCGCGGTGAGCCTCTACACGGACACCACCTTCACCACCGCCGGCCCGACCCAGTACCTGAAATTTCTCACCGATCGCTTCAACATGGCGGTGCTCGGCCAGACGTTGTGGCTCGGATTGCTCGCCACCCTGGTGGCGCTCGGGATCGGCTACCCGCTGGCCTACATCTACACGGTGGCGCCGAGCGCCGTGCAGCGCGCGCTCATGCTCGTGATCGTGCTGCCGCTCCTGACCAGCGCCGTGGTGCGCACGTTCGCGTGGGTGGTCATCCTGGGCCGGCAGGGCATCGTCAACAGCGTGCTGGCCGCCTCGGGTCTCGTCGAGGCGCCCGTGCGCCTGCTGTACACGCCGTCGGCGGTGGTGATCGCGCTCGCGCAGATCCAGCTCCCGCTCCTCGTGTTGCCGGTCATCACCGCGCTCGGCAACGCCGATCCCAACCTGCGGCACGCCTCGCACGCGCTCGGCGCCGGGCGCTGGCGCACGTTCTTCGAGGTGACCCTGCCGCTCTCCACGCCGGGGCTGCTCGCCGGCTGCCTGCTCGTCTATGCAGGTTCGGTGAGCGCCTTCGTGACCCAGACCCTGGTGGGCGGCGGCCAGCTGATGCTGATGCCCCAGTACATGTACCAGCAGGCCATCCAGGCCAACAACTATCCGTTCGCCGCCGCCGTGGCCATGATCCTTCTCGTCGCGGTCCTCGCGATCGTCGTCCTCGTCAACATCCTGAGCCGGCGCACGCAGGCTCGCGTCCATGGCTGAGCGCGCGCGGGAGAGTCGCGCCTCCCGCCTCGAGCGGTGGTCGTTCACCCTCGCCTTCGGCCTGGCCGGCGGCGTCGCGATCGTGCTGCTGATCGCGCCGACGCTCATCGTCCTGATCACGTCGTTCACGAGCGCCTACTCGCTGAAGTTCCCGCCCCCCGGCTATTCGATGCGCTGGTACGTCGCGCTGTGGAGCGATTCGCCGGAGATCGCCGCGGCGGCCCGACTCAGCGTCGAGGTGGCGGCCGTGGCGACGGCGATCGCCACCGTCCTGGCGGTGGCGGGGGCCTTGGCCCTGGCGCGCCGGCGCGCGGCGTGGGCGCGCGTGCTCGACGCGGTGTTCATGTCGCCGCTCATGCTGCCGACCCTCGCCCTCGGCCTCGCCCTGCTCGTGCTCTTCAACGTGCTCGGGCGCGGGCTCTCCATGACGACTCTGGTGATCGGGCACGTGGCCATCTGCACGCCGTATATCTTGAGAACGACGACCGCCAGCCTGCTCCAGCTCGACCCGGCACTGCTCGACAGCGCGCGGAGCCTGGGGGCCTCCGCATGGTTCACCTTCCGCACGGTGACCTTGCCGCTCGTCACGCCGGGCATCGGCGCGGGCGCCTTCATCGCGTTCATGGCTTCCTTCGACAACGTGGCCATCTCGCTCTTTCTCTCGGACGCGCGCAGCGAGGTGCTGCCAATTCGCATGTGGAATATCATCGAATCGAGCCTGGACGTTCGCGCGGCCGCCGCCTCCGGGGTGCTCATCGCGGCGGCGATCGTGCTGATGCTGCTCCTGGAGCGCCTGACCGGCGTGTCGCGGCACCTGCGCTAGGATGGGCGAACGGAGTCCTTGCCCCAGCGGCGGCGGAGCGCCGTGCACTCGCGCTCGCGGACGCCGGTGGTGAGCGCGAGGTCGAAGCCGGCCATCCGGCAGAAGCTCTCGATGGAGTAAGTGCCGAGATCGGTGCGTCGCAGGGTGACGTGCCGGGTCCCCAGCACGAGCCGCGCGATGCCGGCAAGCTTCATGAAGCCGGCGCACATCGGGCACGGCTCCATGGTGGAGTACACGGTGGCGCCGACCAGGATCGCCGCGCCGCGCTCGCGCATGGCGCGCCGCATGGCCTCGAACTCCGCGTGCCAGGTCAGATCGCGCTCGGTGTTCTGTCGGTTCTGGCCCGTCGCCAGCACGACGCCATCGCGTACGAGGACCGAGCCCACGGGCCAGTCGCCCCGGGCGAAGGCGTCTTCCGCCTCGCGGAGCGCCTGGTCCATATAATCGGCGTCGGTCACGGTCGAGATTCTACTCCGGAGGGAGATTCGATGAGCCGCACGGTATTGCGCGGGGCGTACGTGTTGCACGGAGCCGGGCTGACCTTCGAGCGGCGTCCGCTCGACGTGGTGGTCGAGGGCGAGCACATTGCGGCCGTCGAGCCCGCCGGGAGCGTGGCCAATGCCGACCACGTCGTCGATCTCTCCCGGCGTCTGCTGGTGCCCGGCCTGATCAACGGCCACCTGCACTCGCACGAGCACTTCCATCGCGGGCGCACCGAGAACCTTCCCCTGGAGCTCTGGCAGCACTATGTGCGGCCGCCCGTCGGCGTCTCGCTGACGCCGCGCCAGGTCTACCTCCGGGCGGCGCTCGGAGCGCTGGAAACCTTGAGGACGGGCGCCACGTGTCTCGTCGACGATCTCGCCGTGGGCGGCGCGATCAACCGCGAGCAGATCGACGCCGTGCTGCAGGCCTACGACGACGTGGGTGTCCGGGCGCTGCTCGGGTTCGCGATGATGGACCGCCCCCTCGTCGACAACTTCCCTTTCGCCGAGACGTTGCCCGCGGAGCTCCTGGCCCGGATGCGGGCGCTGCCGCGTCCGGCGCCGGAGGCGTACCTGGCTCTGGTGCGCGACCTGGCCCGCGCGCGCCATCCCCGCGCACAGCGGGTCGGCGTGCTCGTGTCCGCGTCGGCGCCGCAGCGCTGCACGCAGGAATTCCTGCTCGCGTGCCGGCGGCTCGCCGACGAGCTCGACCTGCCGCTGATCACGCACGTGCAGGAGACCCGGATGCAGGTGGTGACGGGCCAGCAGTTCTACGGGACGCCGATCGTCGAGTACCTGGCGCGCGTCAAGTTCCTCGGCCCGCGCACGAGCTTGATCCATGCGGTCTGGCTCAACCCGCGCGAGATCCGGGCCGTGGCCGAGGCCGGCGCCACCGTCCAGCACAACCCGTGGTCCAATCTGACGCTCGGCTCGGGCGTGCAGCCCACGCGGGCGCTCCTCGACGCGGGCGTGAACGTGAGCCTCGGATCCGACGGTGCGTGCTCGACGGTGTCCTTGAACATGCTGCAGGTGGCGGGCACGGCCGCGGCGCTCTCGAAGGTGCGGAGCCCCGAGTACGCCACGTGGCTCTCCGCGCACGAGGTGCTGGCCGCGGGCACGCAGGGCGGAGCCCGGGCCCTCGGCTTCGGCAACGGGCTCGGCGTCATCGAACGCGGCGCCCTCGCCGATCTCGTGGCATATCGGCTCGACTCCGTGCCGTTCACGCCGCTGCACGATCCCGTGCGCCAGCTGATCTACGCGGAGCGCGGCGCCTCCATCGACTTCGTCATGGTCAACGGCGAGGTGGCGTTGCGCGACGGCCGCTTCACCCGGGTGGACGAATCGCGCCTGCTCGCGGAGATCCAGGGCGAGATCGACCAGCTGGCCGCGCAGCTCGCGGCCTCGGAGGCGTCGGTGGCGCCGGTGCGCGCGGCGATGGACGCCCTCTATCGGCGGACGCTCCAGGCCGAGATTCCCGCGGACACCTTCCCGGCTCGCCTGCCCGTCCGCTGAAGCCCCGCGAGCGCGCTGTTCGGACTCGGTCGACTCCGTCGCCGGTCGGCGCCGATCCGACGCTCAGCGCCCGTACGGGTGCCGGGCGATCCAGTGGCGGGCGATGTCGATGCGGCGGCAGATCCAGACGCGGTCGTGGCGCTCGACGTGGTCGAGGAAGCGCTCGAGCGCCGCGAACCGGCCGGGGCGGCCGATGAGACGCATGTGCAGGCCGACCGACATCATCCGCGGGTGCTCGGCGCCCTCGGCGTAGAGCACGTCGAACGCGTCACGCACGTAGGCCAGCCATTCGTCGCCCGTGCTGAAGCCCTGCGGCGTGCCGAACTTCATGTCGTTGTTGTCGAGCGTGTAGGGCACGACCAGGTGCGGGCGGCCGGCCTCGACGGTCCAGTACGGCAGGTCGTCGTTGTAGGCGTCGGCGTCGTAGAGGAAGCCGCCCTCCTCGACGACCAGCCGCCGCGTGTTGGGGCTCAAGCGGCCGGTGTACCAGCCGACGGGCCGGCTTCCGGTCGTGCGCGTGATGCTCTCGACCGCGCGCCGCATGTGCTCGCGCTCGACGTCTTCCGGGACGAACTGATAGTCGATCCAGCGCCAGCCGTGGCTCACCACCTCGTGGCCTGCCTCGACGATGGCGGCGGCCGCTTCCGGATGGCGCTCGAGCGCCATCGCGACGGCGAAGACGCTGATCTTGATGTTCCGGCGCGCGAACAGGCGCATGAGCCGCCAGAAGCCGACGCGGCTGCCGTACTCGTAGATCGACTCGACCTGGAGGTTCCGTACGTCGCGCAG
>CAYVHH010000212.1:0-4175 GCA_964450175.1 uncultured bacterium
GCGGGGCGATCATGGCGCTTGCCGATACCGTCGGCGCCACCGCGACGTTCCTCAACCTGCCGCCCGGCGCCTCGACCACGACGCTCGAATCGAAGACGAACTTCTTCGCCGCCGGCCGCGACGGCATCGTGCGCGCCGAGGCCACACCGCTGCATCGCGGCCGCACCACGATGGTATGGCAGACGCGCGTGACCGACGCGTCGGGCCGGCTGCTGGCGCAGACGATCCAGACGCAGATGGTGCTCGCCCCTCGCTGATCAGCCATCGCGGTAGTCACCGGACCTGACAACCGGCCTTACAAGCGGCACGGGTTGACAGGCTCAGCCTCGCACGGTACCGTCCGCCACTAATCGGCACGGAAAACAATCGAGCGACTGACGCTCGCGGAGGTGGCGAATGGCGACGAGAGGTCGGGGGCAACGCGCACTGTCCATCCTGGGGGCTCTGACCATTGCGCTCGCGCTGGCGGCCCCCGTCATCCACGCCGCCGACACTCCGCGGCACGGCGGAATACTGCTGGCCGTGATCGGCGCCGACCCGCCGAGCCTCGATCCGCACCAGGAGAACACGTTCGCCACGCAGCAGCTCGACGCCCCGCTCTACAGCACCCTGCTGCAGACGGACCCCTACGACTATCCCAAGATCATCGGGGACGCCGCGAGCGAGTGGAAGATCTCTCCCGACGCGCTGACCTACACATTCAAGATCCGTCCGGGAATCCGGTTTCACGACGGGTCGCCGCTGACGGCCGTCGACGTCAAGGCCACGTACGACAAGCTTCTCTTCCCGCCGGCCGGGGTACGCAGCGTCCGCAAGAACAGCTACTCGGCCGTCGCGAGCGTCGAGGCCCCGGACGCCGGCACGGTCGTGTTCAAGCTCAAGTACGCGTCGGCCTCGCTGCTGCTGAACCTGGCCTCGCCGTGGAACGTGATCTATCCGAAGAAGTACCTGGACAAGGATCCCAACTACTTCATGAAGAACGTGATGGGCTCCGGTCCGTTCAAGTTCAAGAGCTACACGCCGGGCTCGAGCTTCGAGGGGGAGCGCAACCCCGACTACTTCGTCAAGGACCGGCCGTACCTGAACGGCTACAAGTTCTTCATCAGCACCGAGACGTCGGTGCGGGCGGCCGCGATCCGCTCCGGGCGCGCCTACATCGAGTTCCGCGACCTGCCCCTGCCCGAGGTGGAGGCGATCAAGAAGCAGCTGGGCGACAAGGTGGCCGTCCAGCACACGCCGATGACCGGTCAGTGGGGGATCGCGATCAACAACACCGTGAAGCCGTTCTCCGACGAGCGCGTGCGCAAGGCGCTGACACTCTCGCTCGATCGCTACACGATGGGGCGGGTGCTGTTCCCGCTCACGAGCCTGAAGGACGTCGGCGGGCTGCTCCGTCCGGGAACGGAATTCGCGATGCCGGAGGCCGAGCTGCAAAAGCTTCCCGGGTTCGGCACGGATATCGAGAAGAACCGGGCCGAGGCGAAGAAGCTGCTGGCCGAGGCCGGCTATCCCAACGGCTTCAAGGTCGTGCTCAAGAACCGCAACGTGAAGCTGCCGTATCAGGACTTCGCCGTGTTCGCCGTTCAGGAGTGGCGCAAGATCGGCATCCAGGCCGAGCAACGGCCCGAGGAGACCGCCGCCTGGTTCGCCGACGGACGGGACAACGGCAATTTCGAGCTCATCGTGGCGCCGACGGTCGAGGCCAGCGACGACCCCGATATCTTCCTGCGGCGCTACACCACCGGAGATTCCAACAACTGGGGACGATTCTCCGACCCGAGCGTCGACGACCTGTTCTCACGGCAGTCGCGGGCGCTCGACCCCGCGGAACGGCGCAAGGCGATCCTTCAGCTGCAGAAGACCGTGCTCGAGCACGTCTACTACATGCCCGGTCTCTGGTGGACTCGCAGCGTCGTCCACTGGACCAAGGTGAAGAACTACGTGGCCCCGCCCAACCACTACGCCAACCAGAAGCTCCAGGACGTCTGGCTGTCCGAGGACTGAGCCAGGCGGCGGCGCGCCGGATATGGGTACCTACGTCGCCAAGCGTCTCCTGCTGATCGTTCCGACCTTGATCGGCGCCGCCGCGCTGGTGTTCGTGATCATGCGGGTCATTCCCGGCGACGTGGCGCTCCTGATCTTCGGCGGCGAGGCGGGCGGCCAGATCGACGCCAAGCAGCTCGCCGACATGCGCCATCGTCTGGGCCTGGATCAGCCGCTGCTGGTGCAGTTCGGGACGTGGCTGTGGGGCGTCGTGCGTTTCGACTTCGGCAACTCGCTCTGGACCGGGCGTCCGGTCATCGAGGAGATGCTGGTGCGGCTGCCGCTCTCGCTCGAGCTCGCGCTGGCGGCGACCGTGGTCTCGGTGATCATCGCGATTCCGCTGGGCATGCTGGCGGCGATCCGTCAGGACTCCTGGGTGGACTACCTCGTGCGTATCGTCAGCATCGGCGGGCTGGCGATCCCGTCGTTCTGGGTGGGTATTCTCTGCATCCTGATGCTCGTGATGTTTTTCGGCTGGGGGCCGCCGCTCGAGTTCACGCCGCCGTGGGTCGATCCGTGGGCGAACTTCCAGATGATGGTCTGGCCGGTGCTCACGGTAGGCTATCGCTACGCGGCCGTCACCACACGGATGACGCGCTCCACGCTGCTCGAGGTGCTGCGCGAGGACTACATCCGCACGGCGTGGGCCAAGGGGCTGCGCGAGCGAGCCGTCGTCATCCGTCACGCCCTGAAGAACTCGATGCTCCCGGTGATCACCCTGGTCGGAACCGAGTTCGCCTTCTTGATCGGCGGGCTGGTGGTCACCGAGACCGTGTTCACCCTGAACGGCGTGGGGCGGTTCGTGGTCGACGCCGTCGCGCACCGCGACTATCCGGTGGTGCAGGCGCTGATCTTCCTCATCGCGTTCGGCTTCGTCGTCATCAACCTGCTCGTCGACCTCACCTACGCGTGGTTCGATCCACGCATTCGATACCGCTGACACCGATGGCGACGAACATCGAGGTGGCCCACTCGAGCGCGTCGGCGACCCTGGCGCCGAAGCTCTCGTTCGCCGGGGTCGTGGCGCGGTTCGTACGCACCAAGCCGCTCGGCGCCGCCGGCGCGGTGATCATCCTGGGCATGCTGTTCTTGGCCCTGTTCGCGGAGGTGTTGGCGCCGTACGATCCGTACGTCGGCGACTACGGGCTCCAATTCGCGCGCCCGAGCGCGGAGCACTGGTTCGGTACCGACGAGTTCGGCCGTGACGTCATGACCCGGATCATGTACGGCGCGCGCATCGCGCTCTTCGTCGGATTCTCCGCGTCGTTCATCGGCTGCACGCTCGGCGCCCTGCTCGGGGTGATCAGCGCGTTCTGGGGCGGCCACGTCGACCTGTTGCTCGAACGCCTGATGGACATCCTGCTGGCGTTCCCCCAGCTGATCCTCGCGCTGGCCATCGCGTCGATCCTGGGCCCGGCGGTGCACAACGTCGTGATCGCCATCTCGATTCCCGTCATCCCGCGTGTGGCGCGCGTGGTGCGGGCCGCCGCCATGTCCGTGAAGGAGAACGTCTATGTCGAGGCGGTCCGGGCGCTCGGCGCGTCGCGGCGCCGCGTGATCCTGCAGCACATCATTCCGAACGTCACGGCGCCGTACATCATCTTGGTCACCGCGCAGCTCGGCGCCGCGATCCTGGCCGAGGCCGCGCTGTCCTACCTCGGGCTGGGGGCGGCGGAGCCGACGCCGTCGTGGGGGCTGATGCTGTCGGGCTCCGCCCCCTCGTACGCGGAGAAGGCGCCGTGGATCGCGCTGTTCCCGGGGATCGCGATCAGCCTCGGCGTGTTCGGCTTCAACCTCTTCGGCGATTCGCTCCGGGACGCGCTCGACCCGAAGCTCCGGAAGGGCTGAGCCCGGCGCTCGGTCAGCGCCCCTCGAACCGCGGAGGCCGCTTCTCCTTGAAGGCTTTCACGCCCTCGGCATGGTCGGCCGTCTGGCGCACGATCGACATGTGCGACGAGACCAGGTCGAGGTGCGTCCGGAGATCGAGCTTGAGGCTCTGGTACACGAGCCGCTTGATCATGCGGATCGGGATCTGGGGCCCGTCCGCGATCTGGCGCGCCATCGCGTAGGTGGCGTCCTTCAGCTGAGCGTCCGGCACCACCCGCTGCACGATGCCCAGCCGGTGCGCCTCC
>CAYVHH010000213.1:0-2822 GCA_964450175.1 uncultured bacterium
GAGCCGCTGCAGCCGCTCGGTGACCGACTGCAGCTCTTTCTGCAGCTGCTCGATCTGTCTTCGCAGCTCCGCGGCGTCCTGCGCGGCGGCGACCGAGGGCCCGAGCGCCGTGCAGAGCGACACGATGATGAGGGTCAATGCGCGCATCCCGATCCTCCAGTGTTTGAAGCTTGAGACGGAAAGCTTTGCTGACGAGTGGAGGAGCGCTAGCGGGGCGGCGCGCGAGATTCGGAGAGGCGGCGCGGCGCCGCCGCGACACGTGTGGCAGCCAGCGAGATCGTCGCGGCGAGCACGAGTGCGAGCCCGAGAACCGGCATCGCGTCGAGCTGACACGCGTGGGTCCCGAACGCCGCCATCAACGTGAGATCGTGGTCGGCGTTCCAGATTCCCGGGCTGGTGGCGGCGTGCGTGTGCGGCAAGCTCGCGCCGGCGAGGAGCAGCGCCACGACCGCCAGCAGCAGAAGCAGGCCGCGGCATTTCGACATGGCATTTACAACATCACGACCGCGCGCGGATTGCAAGCTTATCGGCGCGCCTTCACCGTGAAGGTCAGCTTCGACTCGACGACGTGGCCGTCGACCGAGAGGACGCGAAAGCTCACGGTGTACTGTCCCGGCACCAGGGGAGGCAGCGACACCGCGAGCCGCCGGGGATCCTCGGCCGACACCGCGACGTCGCGCAGATCGACCTGGGCTCCAGCCTCGTTGGTCACCGACGCCTTCGAGTACGCGGGCTCGAGCCGTTCGTTGAACCAGAGCTCGACCCGGGGCGGCGGCTCCACGAGCGCGGCTCGCTGGGCGGGGACCGACTTCACGAGGACCGCGTGCGCCACGGCCGCGGCAGGCCGGAGCAGCAGGGCGGCCAGCCCCGCGAGGACGAGCCGCCTCGTCACTTGATCTTCTCGATCGCGGTGACCGCCAGGTTCGGCAGAACGCCGCGCAGGGTGAATCGGACCGCGTCGCCGACGGAAACGGCCTCCTGGATCTTGGGCGACGCAACGCGAAAGCCCATGGTCATCGCGGGCATGTAGCCCGGGATGTCTCCGTGCGTGAGCACGATCACGCCGAGCTCGGGAAAGATCGCGCGGACGACACCGTCGACCGTCCACTGGCGCTCGACACTGGTGGCGGCCGCGGCGCGCGCCTCCGCGAGCTCGCGTTCGAGCCGGCCGGCGCGGAGCCCCCAGAAGACATAGCCCCAGCCGACGCCGACGACGAGCGCCAGGTTGATCAGGAGCGCCGCCTTCCAGGCCCGCATCAGTGCACGTGCTCCTCCGGCGCTGCCTCCGCCGCGATCTTCTCGTCGTTGAGCTGCTGCACCTGGGCGACGAAGGCGTCGAGATCGCCCGCCTCGCCGCCGCTTCGCGTGATGGCGCGGATGTAGCCCTGGCGATCGATCAGCAGCTCGACGTGGGGCGCGACCGCGAAGAGCCGGTAGGCGGCCACGATCGTGTCGGCGCCCTCGGTGACTACCGGGAACATGATGCGCGGGTCGGGACCGAGATGACGGATCGCGTCCGGATCGGCGTCGATCGGCACGGCGATGACCTCCACCCCGAGAATGGCCAGGGTGCCCTCGCGCTGGGCGATCTGCGTCATGCGCGCGCGCGAGCCCGGCAGGGCGTAGAGCACGACCAGTACGTTACGGCCGCGATAGTCCTTGAGCGCGCGCGCCGGGGTCGGGCCGACCGTGAACGTGAAGTCCGGCGCGACGAGCCAGCGCCGGTCGCGCTCGATCGTCGGCCCCATGCCCCGGGCGGCGTAGCCCGCCGACAGCGCACGCAGGAAGTTGATCAGCTCCCAGCGCTGCTCCTCGCTGAGCTGCGAGCCGAAACCGGGCATCCCGGATCCCGAGATCCCGTGACTGATCCACCAGAAGAGATCACCGGCCGTGTGCTGCGCGGTGTGGGGCGCGCGCAGGTCGGCAGGCGAGCGCGGGAGCCCTCGGCCGTCGGGCCCGTCGCCCGCGCCCCGCGGCCCGTGGCAACCCGCGCAGCTCGTCTGATAGAGCGCGGCGCCGGCGATGATCGCGCCGGCCTGGTAGGGCACCGAAGGGCGCAGATACGTCGTCGGGTACGCGTCGATCGCGAGCGGCGGAAGGGCGAGCCCGGCGCCGGCCCCGAGCAAGGCGAGCGCGACCATCGCCAGCGGAAGCCGCCAGGCGCGCATCGCGATCCCCGCGATCAGGGCCACGAGGCCGATCACACCGATCTGACTTCCGATCAACGCCCGTGCCGCCTCGTCCGCGCGGCCCTCGAGCGCCGCGAACGACAGCCGGATCGTGAAGGGCCAGAGCGGGGGCTCGTGACGCGCCGGCGGCGTGACGCTCATCGCCGCGACGATGGCGACGATGGCCAGCGCCAGGATCGCCTCCACGAGGACGAATCCGGCGAGGCGCCGCATCGCCGGACGCCCGACCGCCGGCCCGTCGCCGCCGAGGCGGGCCAGAAGAACCGAGCGATTCACCGCGGCCAGTCCCAGGATGACCACCAGCAGCGTGAGCTTGGCGAGCAGCAGGCGCCCGTAGCTCGTGCCGACGAGCCCGGCGACACTGCCCACGTGGGTGATCGCGAGCGCGGTTCCGGTGATCGCGAGCACGACGATCATGCCCAGCGCGGCGCGGGAGAACTTCCGCGCCGCGAGCACGGCGTACGGCCGTGCATCCGCTCCGGCGTCCCGCGACGCCGCGGTCAGCAGGAGCGCCAGCGGGAGCAGCCCTCCCACCCAGATACCGGCGCCGAGCACGTGCAGGGCGTCGAGCGCGATCGCCCGCGCGGTGTCCGGCTCCACGGCGGCCGCGTGGCCGGCCGCTGCGAGCGGCAC
>CAYVHH010000214.1:0-8785 GCA_964450175.1 uncultured bacterium
AGCGCCACCCGGCTCCGCACGCCCGCTCCTGCCGTGGTGCCCCGTTTCGACCGGTTGCGTCGTCCGAAAAAACAAAAGGCCGCGGGGAGAACCCGCGGCCTGGAGTCGATCGGCGCCGCGGGCTTTCGGTCCGCCCGCGGCCCCTGCTTATCTCAAGTCAGAGCGCCTGGGCGGACCTCGCCGAAGAAGTAAAAGTAAAAGCCGAAGTACGGAGTCGAGGTGCTCATGGCGTGACCGGAAGTCTAGCGAGGCCCGCCCGGGCCGTCAAGCGCTTTTCTCGGCGCCGCCCTTGTCGCTGCGCGGCTTGTGGAACCGCTTGATGAAGCTCTCGCGGTAGTAATACAGCGGCAGGCAGAGCGCGAGCACGGTTGCCATGAACGCGATGGCGTAGATGTACTGCTGCTCGGCCACGTGCGCACCGAAGTACGACGAGATCCACGTCCCTGGAAGCCGCGCGACCGTCGAGACGACCGCGAAGAGCCAGAAGGGCATCGGACTGATGCCGAACAGGTACGAGACGATGTCCTTGGGAAAGCCTGGGATCAGATAGAGGATGAAGCAGATGATCGCGCCCTCCGCTTCGAGGACGAAGTTCATCTGATTCCAGTGGTGCTCGCTGAGCCACGGGCGCACGAGCGGCTCGCCCCATCGACGCCCCACCCAGAAGCAGAAGAGCGTGCCGAACGTCAGGCCGATCGTCGAGTAGAAGAGCCCGAGCCACGTCCCGAAGAGCGCGCCGCCGACCGGCCCGGTGATCTCGCCGGGGATCGGCGAGATGATCACCTGGAGCGCCTGGATGGCGATGAAGACGAGGGGCGCCATCCAGCCCCACGCGCGCACGGTGTCCTTGAGGAATTTCTTGTCCTGGTAGAGGCGGACCGTGAACTTGATGATCGCGGCGTCCGCCGAGACGAGCCAGATGATGATCGCGAGCAGCGCGAGGAGCACCGCCGTGACGATCGCCCACCGAGCGCGGTCAGTCATCGAGAGCGGAGCCCGGCCTCACAGGGCCGGACGGCGATCTCTCCATGGGGAAGCGGCTTCGAAGGCGGCCGACGCGGCCAGCACGGTGCCGTCGGCGTGGCGACGACCGACGATCTGCAGACCGACCGGAAGGCCCTCGTCGGTCCATCCGGCGGGCACGCTGGCGGCGGGCTGGCCCGTCAGGTTGAACGGATACGTGAACGGCATCCAGCCGAGCACCGAGACGTCCTGCCCGGCGATCTCGCGCGGCGGATGCGCGCCCGCGGTGAACGGCAAGGTCGCCACCGTCGGCATGAGCAGCACGTCGAAGCGCTCGAGGAACGTCTGCGCCTCGCGCCAATACTCGTCGACGCGCGCGACGGCGCGCAGGTAGTCGCGAGTCGTCACCGCGCCGCCGCGCCGGATGAACCGCACGAGCGAGGCGTCCATGTGCGGCTCGGCGTCCGGAAGGCGATCGGACCAGGCGGCGTAGAACTGGGCGGCGATGATCGTCGCGAAGATCTCCTCGGGATTCTCCCACCCGGGATTGACGACCTCGACGTGACAGCCGAGCGTCTCGAACGCGCCCGCGGCGTTCTCGCACACCGCGAGGATCTTGGGGTCCACCGCCGCGTAGCCGAGATCGGGCGTCCACGCGACATTGAGCCCCTTCACGTCGCCGTCGCACATCGTCAGAAATGAGCCGGCCTCGCGCGGCAAGGAGCTGCGGTCGCGGTCGTCGCCGCCGGCCACGACGTCGAGCACGGCGGCCGCGTCGCGAACCGTGCGCGTGATCGGGCCGACGTGGTTGACGTGCTCGAAGCCGCCGAACAGCGCGCGGTCCGGCACCCGACCGAACGAGGGCTTGAAGCCGTAGAGCCCGCAGAACGCCGCCGGGATGCGGATCGAGCCGCCGCCGTCGGTCCCGAGCGCGATCGGTCCCACACCGCTCGCCACCGCGGCGGCGGCGCCGCCGCTCGAGCCCCCGGGCGTGAGCGTCGTGTCCCAGGGATTGCGCGTGATGCCGAAGAGCGGGTTCTCGGTGAATGCCTTGTGGCCGAACTCCGACGTGTTGGTCTTCCCGAGCAGGACGGCGCCGGCGGCCTTGAGCCGGCCGAACGAGAGTGCGTCTTCCTCGGGAACGAAATCGGCGAAGAGCCGCGAGCCGCCGGTGGTCGTCAGCCCGCGTGTCGGCAGGACGTCCTTGACCGAGAACGGCACGCCGTGGAGCCGACCGAGCGGCTCGCCCTTCATCACCGCGATCTCCGCCTCGCGGGCGGCGACGCGGGCGACGTCGGCGGTCACCAGACAGAACGCGTTGAGGGTCGGATTGACCGCTTCGAGTCTGGCGAGGATGACGTCGAGGACCTCGAGCGGCTTGACCTCTTTACGCCGGACGAGATCGGCGATCTCGAGCGCGGAGAGCCAAACTTCCATTGACGGCCCGCATTGTATCATTGCGCTCCGTGCAGATCGTGGATCGACGGGGGACGCTCGTCACCGTCCTGCGCCCGACGGCCACGGGCTCGATCGAGAGCGCGTGGGTTCGCATTCCGGACGGCTCCTGGCTCGGCATCGAACCGCGAGCGACGCGGGACGCGCCGTGGGGCTGGGCCGACCGGCTCTGGCACGCCGCCGAGCCGCCCGCCAACGGCTGGCACGGAGCGCGGCTCACCCTCTTCGAGTCGCTCGACTGGGCGAGCATCGATCGCATTCCGGTCCTCGCGGAGCCGGCGCGCTTGCCGTCCGGCGGCGGGACGGCCGTGTTGAACTTCATCGCCGCCCGCGCAGTCGAGCAGGGCGCGGGTTCCCTCGCCTATCGCGGCCCCTATCCGACCGAGCAGCTCTT
Source organism: uncultured bacterium (assembly GCA_964450175.1). Classification (GTDB taxonomy): domain Bacteria; phylum Methylomirabilota; class Methylomirabilia; order Rokubacteriales; family CSP1-6; genus AR31. The sequence goes on from CAYVHH010000214.1 coordinate 2,813, forward strand.
TCTGGCGCTCCTCGAGTCGTTCCGTTACGAGCCGGACATCGCCGATCCGCTCGCGGCGTTCATGGCCGGGGGCCTCACCTGGCGGCCGGCGCCCTCCGAGCATCTGTTCGTGGGCGACGATCTCTACGTGCAGCGGCGGGATCGGATCGAGAAGGTCGTGTGGCGCGGCATCACCTACTACCGGCCGCAGTGGCAGGACGTCGTGCGCCACACGCCGCGCCGGATCGTCGATGCGCCCGACGGCGTGCGCTGCGGGCTCTGGGCGCTCTCGCGGCCGCTCGAGGACGCGCTCCTGCTCCGCCCCGACGGTGATCTCGCAGCGATCCTCGCGGTCGAGCCTTCACCCGCGTCGAGCCGGCCCGTGCCCGACCCCGTGTGGGCCGGCGTCGCCGCGGTCGTCGCGGCACACGCCGCCGCGCCGCTCGCGCCCTTCGTGGAAACGGCCGCCGGAGCGTTCTCGCTCGAGTGGGGTCCGGTCGCGCGAGACCTGGTGCAGATCGGTCGCGGCCGCGTGCGAATCTCCGCGCGGCTCCGCGACGCGCTCGCAGCGGGCCTGGCGGCGGCGCCGGCCGCCGGCGACCGCGCTGCGCTCGGCCTGGCCGTGCTCGCGGAGATGGCGGCCCTCGTGGGCGATGCGCTCCGCGGGCGCGCCCAGGCCGAGATCCTCGAGCGCGCCGACGCCGGGGCGACGCCGAGCCTGCGCGACCCGGCGGCGCCCGGCGAGCGGGGCGGCGCCGAACGGGCTCGCGACATCACGGCGGCGGTCGCTGCGCTGCTGGCCGAGGCCGGCGGCTGAGCGTCAGTGCGTGGCGCTGAAGATGATCCAGACGTTGAAGGCGATGAACGCGGCGACCGACAGCGTCGAGAGCCCGACGTAGGCGATCCAGAGCGGCTCCTCGCGGCCGCGCATCACCCGCCCGGCGCCCGTCAGCAGACCCTTCACGTACGCGATCGCGTCGCTCTTGAGCGTCGGCACCCCGAGCACGTCGACGAGCACGTGATAGCCGTCCATCTCGATGAAGCAGAAGGGATAGAGCGCGACCACCAGGGCCTGCCACTGGATGATGCCGGACGCGGCGGCGAACGCCTGCGTGAAGCTGCCGGTCGGGGCCTTGGCGGCGACAATGAACGCGACGGCGCCGAGGACCAGGTGGACGAGCGCCCCCGTCACGGCGGTGACCACGCGGGCGCGGCGGGTCGCCATGAAGATATCGGTGACGTCGATGTAGAACGTCGGCACGAAGCCGTGCAGGAAGGTGAAGCCGAACTCGCGGACCCGACGCCGATAGTGGATGCAGGCCAGTCCGTGCACGAACTGGTGCAGCGCAACGCTGGCGAAGAACAGCAGCTTGACCAGCAGGACGCCGCGCAGGGCATGGCCGCCGAATCCCTCGAGCATGTCGTGCACATCGCGGAAGAGCATCAGCGCGGCCACGGCGCCCACGACGGCGAGCACGCCGCACGCGATCGCGGCGACGGGCGTGAAGACGAGGAATCCGCCGTACCGGTAGAGCGCCTGGAAGAACGACTGGACGTTGTGGGTCGAGATCCGGATGCGCTCGAGCCCGGTCAGCGCGAGCTCGAGCCCCTTCACGATCATGCGCCCGCGGTTGCGCGCCAGGACCGCCCGCAGCCGGGACCGCGGCTCGAAGGTCAGGAGCTGCGCCCGCTGGAGCTTGTGGAGCAAGCTCGGGATGATCTCGAAGTCGAACTCGCCGTACTTCAGCACGTAGGCGGTCGCGATCTCCTGCAACGCGGTGGCGCCGTCCATCTGATCCCACAGGAAGCGCTCCTGCGCGGAGAGCAGGAGGAATCGGTCGGTGGTCTTGTTCTTCAGAATGAAGCCGGGCGCGGCCGCCAGCCGCGAGCGCAGCTCCGAGATCTCGTACGAGTCCTGGTCGATCCGGCGCGGGCGCGAGTTGAGATAGCCGATGACGCTCGCGACCTGGCGGAGCTCGAAGTCCTCCTCGTCGTCACCTCGGACGAGCAGCTCGAACTTCGCGGGCGCCGGCCGCTGCATCAGCGCGCCTCGATGTCGAGACCCGTCGCCTCGAGGCCCCAGCGGGTCGCCTCGGCGACCTGCTGCGTCGAGCGCCGCAGCCGATCCATGAACACCTTGACCATCGCGTAGAAGAACGCGGCGGCGGCGTGGGGCGCGGTCTCGGTCATCGCCTGCAGGCTGTCGCGCCCGAGGATGAGCAGCTCGACGTCCGTCTCGGCCTGGGCGGTGGCGGAGCGGGGCGAGCCGTCGAACAGGCTCATCTCACCGAAGAAGTCGAAGGGCTCGACGCGCACCAGCACCTGCTCGACCTTGCCGGTCACCGCCTTCGAGATGAGCATGGTCCCGCGCCGCACGATGAACATCTCGTCGCCGCGATCGTCTTCACGAAAGAGGATCTGGCGCTTCCGTAGATCGCGCGCACGCAGCCGATCGGCGACGACGGCGAGATCCGCATCGGAGAACGACTCGAACACGCGCACGTCCCGCAGGAACGCGAGAGTTTCGGCCGACGCCTGCACGCGCGGGGGAGAGCGAGGCCTACGTGGCCACGCGGCTGATGAGGCTACTGTGGAACGCGTACCGCCGCTCGCTCGACGGCGTCTTCGCGAGCCGGATCAAGGCCTGCTCCACCGTCGCGCGCTCGGCGTCGCTCAGCTCGTATTCCGCCAGGAGCGGCTCCGGTGCGCGCTGGAGCTCGGCGAGAAATTCCGGGTCGATCATCACTCGCCCGACCAGCTCACGCAGCCCTTGCGCCATCGAGCGAATCATACCAATTTCCCCGACCGTTTGATAGGCTCCCGCCATGATTCACGATTCGCGCGCGGCCGATGCGCGCCATGGCGTCTCGTCATCTCCGGAAATTTCATCGTCGGTGCGGCCCACGTGGTCGGCGAGCCGTCGCACCATCGGGCTCGGCAGGGCGCGTGGGAGACCCTCGCGCTGACGTGAGGCGCGCCGCCGCGCGGCGGCTCGCGGCCGCCGGCTTCGCGCTGCTGGCCGTCGCGGCGGTGGTGGGGGCGACGCGCGCGCCGGCGGCGCCGCCGGGCGCGCGTATTCCATGGATCGGCTACCTGGCCAACGAGCCGACCCCCGATTCCGCGCCGATCTTCCGCGACGCCCTTCGCGAGCGGGACTGGGTCGAGGGACAGTCGGTCAAGATCTGGTACCGCTACGCGCAGGGGAAGCCCGACTTTTACCCGCAGCACGCCGACGACCTCGTGCGCTTGAACGTCAACGCCATCGTGGCGGTCGGCCCCGAGGCGATCGACGCCGCGCGGCGGGCGACGAAGACGATCCCCATCGTCATGATCTCCCTCGACGATCCGGCGGAGCTGGTCCGCGAGAGCCGCGGTCCCGCCACCAACCTCACGGGAATCACGACCTTCGCGCCCGAGGCGCCGGCGCATCGCATCGAGCTCTTGCGGCAGGTCGTGCCGCGGCTCGCCCGCGCGGCGCTGCTCTGGAGCGCGGACAGCGCGAGCGCGACCGCCGACCTGCGCGCGACGGAAGCCGCCGCGACCGCGCGCGGCGTGGAGCTGAGTAAGGTCGAGATCACCGCCGAGACCGACGTTCGCGAGGCCCTGGCGAAGATCGAGAAGCTGCACACGCAGGGGTTGATCGTGCTCGCCGACGCGGTCACGCTCGCGCACCGCCAGCGGCTCGCGACGTTCGCGAGTCGCGCCAAGCTTCCGGCGGTGTTCCCGTCCCGCGACTTCGCCGACGCCGGCGGCCTGCTCGCCTACGGCGCGAACTGGACCGACGTGTTCCGGCAGGCCGCCGGTCTCGTCGACCAGATCCTGCGAGGCGCCAAGCCGGCGGACCTGGGCATACGGCGCGCGGCACGCTTCGAGCTCGTGGTCAATCTCCGCGCCGCGCGCGCGATGCCGGTGACGGTTCCGTCGTCGCTGCTCCAGCGTGCGGACCGGGTGATCGAGTGACCCGACGCGCGGCGGCCCTGATCTGCGCGGTGACCTTGCTCGCGGGGTGCGCGACGAAGCAGTGGACCTACGACAAGCCGGGCGTGACGCCGGCGAAGCTCGACCACGACATGGCGGAGTGCCGAAAGGAATCGAACGATCCCCAGATCGTCGCGCTCCCCGGTACTCCGCGGTCGGACCGTACGATCTTCAACCGCTGCATGCAACGTAAAGGCTACTCGGTGCGGACGGAGGAGTGAGCGGACGTGAATCGAGGGCGCGCCGCCGGTCATCATAATATGCGCGTGGAACCGCGACCTGGACAACCGGAGGCCCCGCCGGGGGAACCGGTATCCATGGTCCCGAGTTTCGGACGCGGGGGTGCAGCGATGCGTGGAGCTCGAGTCGCGTTCGCGGTTGCGGTCGTGGCATTGTTCGCGTCCAGCAGTGCGGCAGCGGCCACCTACGCACAGGAGAGCCTCGATCGCTACTTCCGGTTCGAGTACGAGGTGGCTCCGGGCGCCGCGCGGCCGGTGGTCAGTGGGTACGTGTACAACATGAGCCCCGGCGTTCCGGTCGAGCGCCTGCAGATCTCCGTCGAGAGCCTGGACGGCGCCGGCAACGTCGTCGGCACGACCTCGACCTGGGTGCTCGGCGGCGTGCCGCCGGGCAATCGCGCCTATTTCAGCGCTCGGGCCGTGCCGGCCGCGTCGTATCGGGTCCAGGTGGTCTTCTTCGACTGGGGCGGGCGCGGCGGCGCATCCAACTGACGGGCGCGGACGGCGGGCGGCCCGGGAGGTCGATCGGTGATCAAGAGCATCTCGCTGCTGACTCGCAAGGCCGGAATGACTCACGCGCAGTTCGTCGAGCACTGGGTCGACGTCCACGCGCCCCTGGCCCTGGCCGTCCCGGGCCTCCGCCGCTACGTGCAGTCGCACATCGTCGAGGAGCGCACGCGCCCGGACATCCCGACGACGGACGTCGAGATCGACGGCATCGCCGAGCTCTGGTACGACGACCGCGAGGTCATGGCGCGCGCACACGCCTCGCCGCAGGCCAAGGCGCTGTTCGCCGACGGCGCGCTCTTCATCGGTCGGATCAAGACGTTCACCGTCGACGAGAAGCAGATCGTCCCGCCCTCCGCGTAGGCGCGCGGCCCCCGGATTTGCGGTATGGTGGGGCGTGCCTAGATTCCCATGGAGGTCACACGACATGCGACGCACTGCCGCACTCCTGCTCGTTCTCGTGCTGGTGGGCTCGAGCGCCCCGAGCTGGGCCAGCTCCGAGTCCACCGCCGTTGAGGTCGGCTCCTCGGCCGGAAGCGCGCTCGGAACGCTGATCTACGCGCCGCTCAAGGCGACGTTCTGCATCCTCGGCGGCATCGGCAGCGGGTTCACCGCGATCGCCTCGCCGCCGACGGCCGGCCGGGTGGCGATGGCCACCTGCGGTGGGGCATGGATCGTCACGCCCAACGTCGTCCGCGGACGCGAGACCCTGAAGTTCGTCGGGGACACCTCACCCAACCGGACTACCGCCTCGCGGTAGAGGTCGCGCCGAGCCCCGCACAGCGGGACGGTCGTGTACGCTCGGTCTCGGCCGTATCGTGTGCTGGGACTCGGCCTCGCGGCCTGCGCGCTGGCGGCGGGTTGCGCGTCGTCGAAAGCCGCGCGCCCCGCGACCGCGCGGCCGGCGCCCGGCACGCGCATCGTCGGATTCGCCTCCTGGTACGGGCAACGCCATCAGGGACACGTGACGGCGTCGGGCGAGGTCTACGACATGAACACGCTCACCGCCGCACACCGCACGATGCCCTTTGGAACGCGCCTGCGCGTGAGGAACATCGAGAACGGACGAAGCGTCGTGGTGCGCGTGAACGACCGAGGCCCGTGGGCGAACGATCGCGTCCTCGACGTCAGCCTGGCCGCCGCGAAAGCCCTCGGCATGGTCGGCGACGGCGTGACCCGTGTGGAGGTCGTGGTCCTCGGCCCGCCGTGACCTCAGACCGCGGGCATGCCGCCGAGCACATCACGGCTGAGCTCCGGATGCGCGACACCG
>CAYVHH010000215.1:0-7000 GCA_964450175.1 uncultured bacterium
ACGAAGCGGCCTCTACTTGATGAGATCCCGGATGACGAAGTAGCTGGTGGCCCCCTGGAGCGGGATCGTCAGGAACTCGAGCGTGGGGCGGAGCTGCCCGAGGAACGCGTTCCAGTCGCCGATCTTGCTCCGCGGAATCACGATCAGATCGTTCGTCTGGAGCACGATGTCCTGGCTCCGGTCGGGCGCGTCGGTGAAGCTCGTCGCGTAGACATCGACGATCTGTGGGCTGTGCAGATCCCCACGAACGACGCGAACACTGTCCAGCACCGCGGAGGGAGTCGGACCGCCGGCCATGGCCAGGACCTGCGAGAGCCGGACGTTCGGCGTGAAGGGATAGACGCCCGGGCTCTTCACCTCTCCGATGACGTACACCTTGCGTTGCTCGTCCGGCGTTCGGCTCGGGACGAACACCACGTCCCCCGCGTCGAGGATCAGCTCCCGAAACCGCTGGCCCTCGGAGACGATGCGGAGCAGGTCGACCGTGTAGGAATCCCCCCCGCGCCGCAGCAGCCTGATCGTGCGCGGGTCGGCGTTCGACGTCAGCCCGCCGGCTTGCGCGAGGAGGTCGACGAGATTCGTCTTTCCCTTCAGCGGGAAAACGCCGAGCTTCGGAACCTCTCCGAGAACGGAGACGGTCTTGCTCGCGTATTCCTTGATCGTCACCTCGACGGTGAGCTGCCGGTAGGTGGGCGCCAGCACCCGGCGGATCTCCTGTTCCGCCTGATCGGTCGTGAGCCCGTCGACGGCGGCCTGAAAGAACCCGACGCTCACCATCCCGTTGGGCTTCACGACCGCCGACATCCGGTCCAGGGCGAGCTCTCGAGTCAGCACGATGTCGAGAACATCGCCGGATCCGATGCGGTATCGAGACGCTCCATCGATCGTGACGAACGTTTGATTCCCCTCGACGGGCGGAGGCAGGACCAGCGGGGCGGGAGCTTCCGCCGGCGTCGCCGGAGGATTCGCCGCCGAGATGACGGCGGGGGCGTGCATCGGATAGTATCCGGATGCGCATCCGGCGGCGCCGAGGAAAACGCACCACAGCCAGAGTCGGAGCAAGCGGCTCACAGGGCCCCCAGCTCGGCTTCCCGATTCAGCATCGACTCCATGACGAATCCTTGAATGTGGAGAAACGGGTGCTGGCTGAGATCGATCGAGCTCGGTTCCGTCACGCGCTTGTGCTGGCGGACGAGCACGGTCAGGATGGGGCGCAGCGGAAAGCCGTCCTTCTTCGCCGCCACTCGGCAGATCTCGCCGGTGTTGAGCCGCACGAGGGAGCCCACCGGAAGGGTCGCCAGGATACGAATCAGGGCCGTGAGGACTTTGTGGGGATACGTTCCCCGCTCGCGCTTGAGAACTTCTTTGATGATCTCGGCATGCCCCACACCCGCGCGGACCGGCCGGCGGCGCACGAGGCCCTCGATGATCCCGGCGAGCCCGACGATGTGGGCGGGCTCGCGGCTGTCGGTGTCCTCGACGTCGGCCGGGAACCCGGCTCCGTTCGGGTACTCCCGGAGCTGCGCGAGCACCGCCGCCGCACCGGGGTACCGGACCTTCAACGCTTTGACGAGCTGGGCCTCCTCCCCGGAGGCTCGAGCGACGCCGGCCTGATGGAGCACGGCCGCCAGTCCGAGCTCGAGCAGCGCATCGTGCGCGTAGCTGAGCTGCGTTCCCATCTTCATCGCGAGCACGCAGGTATTCACGGCCGTTTCGGCCGCGTCGCCGGAGCCGCCGCCCGAGTTGAAGAACGGCAGCAGCAAGACGTCGCTGGTCTGGACGCTTTCGAGGAGAGCCTCCAGCGGCGCCTCGAGCACGGTGACGGAAAACGACGTCCGGGCGCGCAGCGAGCGAATCACCTTGTTCGTGATCGCCACGGCCCGATGAAACGCGTCGTCGGATGGCCGAAGATCTGTGGAGGAGTCGGCGCCAGTCGCCGGCGCGGCGCCGAGGCCGGCGGTTTCGTCCGGGGCGTCGCTCGAGCTCGGGTCGACGGAGCGCGCGGGCTCGACCGCTCGAGGGATGTCCGCGGTCCGACCTCGCACGAGGTCGGCCATCGTCATCCGGTTTCTCCCCGACCCCTTCCTGGGGCTCGTCATGCTCACGTGAGGGCGGCCGCGACCATGACGAGAGGCACATCGACCTCGCGGACTCTGCGTCGCTGGCCTTCGTACAGGCAGATGTCGCAGAGCTTGTTGACGTTCCGCAGAATTCCGCCGGTCTCCTTGTAGATCGCCCGCACCGCGTCTTCGGTGAAGATGGGCTTCCTCGCCCCGGCCCGCTCGAGACGGAAGTCGACGTATCGAGCGGTCTCGCTCTCGTCCAGCGGCTCGAGACTCAGGCGCAGCGCCATCCGCTGACGGAGGGCGTCCAATCCATCGAGCGTGGTCCGCAGAATCGGCAGTCCGATGAGCATCAGCGACAGCAGCTGGCGGTCGTTGGTCTGGAGATTCAAGAGCATCTGCAGATCCTCGAAGACCGCCTCGTCTCGGACGAGGTGGGCGTCGTCGACGATGAGCACCGTGGTCCGACCTTCGCCCGCGTTCGCGAGCAGGTGGTCGCGCAGCGAACGAAAGAGCGCCGGCCGGTCGGCGCCGCCCGGAGACAGCGCCAGCTGGGTCGCGACCTCGTAGAGGAACTCGTCCGGCGGGAGGGCCGGATTGATCACGAGCCCGACGTCGTACTTCTCCGTATCGAGGCTCAGCAGGAAGACGCGGCTCAAGGTGCTCTTCCCGCATCCCTCGGCTCCGGTGAGGACGACACTCCCCTGACCGCTCGCGACGGTGAAGACGAGTCGCTCGAGCGCGTCCTGATGGGTCGGCAACGGGCAGAACATCGTCGGGTCGGGAACGTTGCGAAACGGCGGCTGACGCAGCTCCCAGTAGGGCTCGTACACAGGCCTAGGACCGAGGACTCTGGACACTACCGCGGAGATTTCTCGCGGTCGACCCGTCCGGGACTGCGTCGGCCACGAGATCCAGGATGCGTCGTCTGCTGAAGCGCCATCGACGCCCGATCTTGTGCCCCGGAATGATCCCCCGCTCGGCGAGTCGATAGACGGTCTTCACGTGGACCTGGAGGAGGGTGGCCACCTGAGACGGAGTGATTATTTCCTGCAACGGCCGCCGATTCCTTTCAGGGCTCTCGATCTCCTTCGTGTTCCCTGTTGCTCCCTGAGCAGGAGCTATGCCAGAGGTGGCATCAGCGAAGAAAGCTGGTTCTCCGACGGTTTCCGCTGGAGAGTCGAGCGAGAGCCTGCTCGGAACGCGCCAAAGTGCTACCGCGACGAGACTGGAGTGACAGTTTTGGGCCGGATCTCAGCGATCGCGAAACGAAAAAAACGAAAGTCCGACGCTCGACGCGGGCTCGCCGACGCGACGCGGCGAGCCCGCTGGAGACTCGCTCAGGACGGCAGGATGACCGCCTTGCCCGTTGTCTGCGTGTCGAAGAGCTTGTAGGCCTCCTCGGCTTGCTCGAGCTTCCAGCGCTGCGTGAAGAGCTTCTCCACGTCGACATTTCTGTCGGCGACGAACTCGGCGCACTCGGCCTGCCCCTGCTTCGAGAACGTCCACGAGCCCACCAGGGTCACCTGTCGTCGCAGGAGATCCGGGCTCACATCGAGCGTCACCTGACCGCGCTCGCCGACGAAGCAGGCGGTGCCCCACGACCGCACCGCACGCACGGCCGCGGCGCGGGCGTCCGGCGCCGAGGAGGCGTCCAGCGTCTTGTGAGCACCCTCGCCGTGCGTCAAGCCGCGGATCGCCGCCACCACGTCGCCCGCCCTGGGATCGATCACCTCGTGCGCGCCGAACGCCTGGGCGAGCTTGCGGCGCTCGGGCGCCACGTCGATGGCGATGACGCGTGCGCCCATGACGACGGCGAACTGCGTCGCTGATAGGCCAACCGGACCCTGGCCGAAGATGGCGATCGTTTCCCCACCCTGCAAGTTGATCCGCTTGAGCGCGCCCCAGGCCGTGCCGGTCCCGCATGAGATCGCCGCACCCGTCACGAAGGAGAGCGAGTCCGGCAGCGGCACCAACGTCGACACCGGGACCTTCATGTACTTGGCGTGCCCGCCGTGGCCGCCGGACCCGTAGACGACGGTGCCTGCGAGACACATCTGCGTCCAGCCGGCCCGGCAATGCTTGCAGACGCCACAGCCGTCGTAGTGATGATCCATAACGCGCTGGCCGACCCGCGCCTCCTTCTCGGTGACGCCGGCGCCCACCGCCGCGACGACGCCGCAGGGCTCGTGGCCGGCGATCATGCCGGCCTCCCGCTTGATGCCGCCGGTGACGGCTCCGGCCGGATTGGCCGGGGCGCGATAATTGTGCAGATCGCTGCCGCACATGCCCGAGGCCTTGATCTCGAGGATCACGTCCCTGGGGCCGGGAGTCGGATCGGGGAACTCTCTGAGCTCCAGTTTTCGGTCTCCGAGAAACACGACGCCTTTCATGGTTCCCTCCGTGGCGACATTCTGCCAGATTCCTTGACCGCCCGGGGATGGCACACTACGCTCGCACCGCGAGGCACAACAAGGACTCCGGAGGATCGTCATGACGGTCTATGAAATGCGGACCTACACGCTTCACGTCGGCAAGATGGGCGAGGCGGTCAAGCTGTATACCGAGTTCGGCTACCCCGCGCTCCAGAAGGGCGGCCAGGACAAGAAGCTGATCGGCTACTTCCAGGCCGACACCGGCACGATCAACCAGCTCGTCCACCTGTGGAAGTTCAACGACGACGCCGACCGTCGCGCCCACTGGGCTTCGGTGTTCGCGAACAAGGACTTCGTCGAGGGCTTCGCCGTGAAGTTCCGTCCGTTGCTCGCTTCACAGGAAGTCAAGCTGCTGACCGCGGCCCCGTGGGGACCGCATCCTTGAAAGGCTAATCAGCCGCTAGACGCCGCCGAGCGCCGGCTTCATTTTCAAGATCGCGTCGATGTGGCCGCGCGGGGAGAGCCCCGAGCCCATCGTGTTCACGGACAAGTGGGTCGCACCGAGGGCGCGCCACTCCCGGGCGCGCTTCGCCCACTCGCTCGGACCGCCGATCCCATAGCCGAAGCGGCCCTCGATCCCCACGGCGGACAGCGGACGGCCCGCTTCCTTCATATACGCCCGCACGCGTTCGAGCGTGTGGCTCGCCTCGTCGCCGGGCTGAAACTGCGGGAACCAGCCGTCGGAGATCTGGGCCACCCGCTTGAGCACCGGCTCGGCCATGCCGCCCATCCATACCGGGATGGGACGCTGGACGGGCAAAGGGTTGATGCCGGCCCGGTCGAGGTGATGATATGAACCTTTGAAATTCACCACCGGCTCGGTCCAGAGCTTCCGCATGACGGCGATCTGCTCGCTCACCCGGCGGCCCCGCGTGTGGAAGTCCTCGTTCAGCGCCTCGTATTCGACATGGTTCCAGCCAATGCCCACGCCCAGACGCAGGCGCCCGCCGGTGAGAACGTCGACCGCGGCCGCTTGCTTGGCTACCAGCGCGGTCTGGCGCTGCGGCAGGATGAGGATGCCGGTGACGAGCTCGAGCCGCTGTGTGCAGGCGCCCAGGTAGCCGAACAGAACGAACACCTCGTGGAAGGGGCTCTCGTCGGTATAAGGCGGACGGCGTCCGAGCTTGTCGAAACGCTCGAGCTTGCCGCCCAGCACGTGGTCGAAGACGAGCAGGTGATCGTAGCCGGCACCCTCGGCGGCCTGAGCGTAGTCGCGGATCACCGAGGGGTCCGAGCCAATCTCCGTTTGGGGAAACACCACGCCGAGTCTCATGTTGTTTCTTCCTCCTGGCGGACTTCCCGGGCCCAGACCGATCAACGAACCATAGGCCCTGAGGCTCCGACCCCCTTGATCCGGCCCGCCAGCGCCAGCCTCTTCTACCACACTGGCAAGGAGTGCGCGATCGTTGGCATCGTCAAGGTGACCGCGGAGCGCGAAGAGCCCGATGCCGCAGCCGACGTCGAGGTCATCAGCCGCGGCAGCGGCCGTCATGCCCGCTTCGCGGGCAGTCGAAGGCGCCTGCCCATTCCTCTAGCAGTCCGTCCCCGCCCTATCGTCGCAAGTCCGCGTCGCAGCGTATGCCCACACCGGCAGCGTAGCGGCATGTCCCTTGCTCTGCTCCGTCGCAGCGCGCGCCGCCGTCGTCGCGCCCCCGCGGTCAACGATGCCCGCCATACGCCGAGCGTCCGCACACAACCGAGGGGGTGGCGATGGAGAGGATCGAAGGGTTCGTCGAGCGCGCGATCGAGCGCGCGGTCCTGGGCAGTCTGGAGCCCGGGCGGCGGGAGTTTCTCGCCCGGGTCGGCGCTGCCACGGCGTCGGCCGCGCTCGCGTCGGTCTTTCCGATGTCCGCGGCCAGGACGCTCGCCCAGGACAAGCCCGGTCCGCTCGAGAAGAAAGATCTGAAGGTCGGCTTCATCCCGATCACCTGCGCGACGCCGATCATCATGGCGGAGCCCATGGGCTTCTACAAGAAGCAGGGGCTCAACGTGCAGGTCTTGAAGGCGTCGTCCTGGGCGATGATTCGCGATCTCTCCATCAACGGCGAGACCGATGCCACGCACATGCTGTCGCCGATGCCGCTGGCGATCTCGCTCGGCGTCGGCTCCCAGTCGGTGCCGTACGTCATGCCCGCGGTCGAGAACATCAACGGCCAGGCGATCACGCTCGCCAGCAAGCACAAGGGCGTCAAGACCGCCGCCGACATGAAGGGCTTCAAGTTCGGCGTGCCGTTCGACTACTCGATGCACAACTTCCTGCTCCGCTACGTGCTGGCGGAGTCCGGCGTCGATCCCGACAAGGACGTGCAGATCCGCGCGGTGCCGCCACCCGAGATGGTGGCCAACCTGCGCGCGGGCAACCTCGACGGCTACCTCGGCCCCGACCCGTTCAACCAGCGGGCGGTGTTCGAGGAGGTCGGCTACATCTGGATGCTGTCGAAGGACATCTGGCCCGGACACCCGTGCTGCGCGTTCGCCGCCAAGCGTGAGTTCGCCGAGAAG
>CAYVHH010000216.1:0-4429 GCA_964450175.1 uncultured bacterium
TCCGTTCGACTCACTGATGGAGGTGCCCGGTGAAATATCTATTGCTCGTATATCTCGACGAGAGCTGGGAGAAGCGCAGCCCGGCCGAGCGCCAGGAGGTCTACTGGGGGCAAGTCAAAGCGTCAGAAGAGCTGCGCGGGTGCTACCTCGGCGGCAATCCGCTGCACCCGCCCTCGACGGCGACGAGCGTCCGGGTTCGAGACGGCAAGCGCCTCCTGACCGATGGCCCGTTCGCCGAGACGCGCGAGCACCTCGGCGGGTATATGCTCATCGACGTCGAGAACCTCGACGAGGCCATTGCCTTCGCCGCCCGCGGCCCCCTGGCGCGCGTCGGGACCATCGAGGTTCGTCCCGTCCGGGAGGGGCCCCCCGCGTAGCGCCGCGGAGCTCGCGTCACATATGGCAGCCGGCTCACTGCCGTCGCGCTCGAATTGAAATCATGGAAGGAGATTGGACATGACGTATGCGCTCTGGATCGTCCAGGCGTTGCTCGCGCTGGTGTTCCTGTTCGCCGGCGTGTCGAAGCTCATCATGCCGATCGAGGAGATGACCAAGGACATCCAGATGCCGGGCGCCTTCCTGCGATTCATCGCGGTGCTCGAGATCCTCGGCGCGCTCGGCCTGATCCTGCCCTCGCTGCTGCGGATCCGTCCGGGGCTGACGCCGCTGGCGGCGGCCGGCCTCGTGATCATCATGATCGGCGCGACCGTGGTGAGTCTCACGATCGGCACCGTCGTGATGGCGCTGATGCCGTTCGTGGTCGGCCTCCTCGCCGCCTTCGTGGCCTACGGCCGCTGGAGGCTGGCGCCGATCGCCGGTTCGTCCCAGGGCTCGGCGCTTCGCGAGGCTCGATGAGCAGACCGCCGTGACGTGGAGCATGTACGGGCACAACAATTTTGTGGCCCGTGCGGTCGGCCTCGTCATGAACATGGACAAGCTCGTCGGCGGCGAGTTCGAGAAGGGCCTGACCAGCATGAAATCGGCAGCGGAAGCTTCGGCCAAGAAATAGCGATCAGATCGCCGCCAGGGAAAAGTAAATCGATGGCGAGAGATGCGATGAGGAGGACCACGGCATGAGCCGCGTGAGAGTACTGATCGGCACTCGAAAAGGCGCGTTCGTCCTGACCGCCGACGGCAAGCGCGAGCGCTGGGACGTGAGCGGCCCCCACTTCGGAGGCTGGGAGATCTACCACATGAAGGGATCGCCCGCCGACCCGAATCGAATCTACGCGTCGCAGTCGAGCAGCTGGTTCGGCCAGGTGATCCAGCGGTCCAGCGACGGCGGCAAGACCTGGGAGGCGGTGGGCAACAAGCTCGCGTACGAGGGCCCCGTCGGCAACCATCTCTGGTACGACGGAACGCAGCGTCCGTTCGAGTTCGCGCGCGTCTGGCATCTCGAGCCGTCGCTGCAGGATCCGGACACCGTGTACGCCGGTATCCAGGATGCCGCCATGTTCCGCACGACCGACGGTGGGCAGACGTGGCGTGAGCTCACCGGCCTGCGCAATCATCCCTCGGCGCCACAGTGGCAGCCGGGCGCCGGTGGGATGTGCCTGCACACGATCGTGCTCGATCCCACGCAGCGCGGGCGGATCTACAGCGCGATCTCCGCCGCGGGCGTCTTCCGCAGTGACGACGACGGCGAGACGTGGCGCCCGATGAACCGCGGGCTGGTCTCCGAGCAGATTCCGAATCCCACGGCGGAGGTCGGCCACTGCGTGCACCGCATCGCGATGCATCCCTCGCGGCCGAACGTGCTGTTCATGCAGAAGCACTGGGACGTCATGCGCAGCGACGACGCGGGCGAATCGTGGAAGGACGTCGGCGGCAACTTGCCGACCGACTTCGGCTTCCCGATCGACGTGCACGCGCACGAGCCGAACACGATCTACGTCGTGCCGATCAAGAGCGACTCCGAGCACTATCTGCCCGAGGGCAAGCTGCGCGTGTACCGGAGCCGCACCGGCGGCAACGAGTGGGAAGCGCTGACCAAGGGGCTGCCGCAGACCCATTGCTACGTCAACGTGCTGCGCGATGCGATGGCCGTCGACTCGCTCGAGCCGTGCGGCGTCTACTTCGGCACGACCGGCGGCCAGGTCTATGCATCGGCGGATGCGGGCGACAGCTGGGCGCCGATCGTCCGCGATCTTCCGTCGGTCGTGTCGGTCGAGGTGCAGACACTGTCATGATCCGCGTCGTGCTGCCGGCCCATCTGCGAACGCTCGCGCACGTCGAGGGCGAGCTGAAGCTTCACGTCGCCGATCCGGTCACGCCGCGCGCGATCCTCGATGCGTTGGAAGCGACGTATCCGATGCTGCGCGGAACCATCCGCGACCAGGTCACCTTGCAGCGCCGGGCCTTCGTGCGATTCTTTGCCTGCGGGCAGGACCTGTCGCAGGACTCGCCGGACGATTCGCTCCCCGAAGCGATTGCCACCGGCGCCGAGCCGTTTCTGATCATCGGGGCCATGGCCGGAGGCTAGGGAGAGCGAGAGCCGATGACGCGTGGAATCTTCTACGGGTGGTTCATCGTCGGCGCGGGCATCGTCATTACCTGCGTCGGCGTCGGCGCGATGCTTGCGCTCAGCGTGTTCCTGCCACCGATATCCGAGGCGATGGGCTGGTCGCGCACGGGCATCTCGACCGCCGCGCTCATCAACTGGCTCAGCATGGGCGTCAGCGCGTTCATCTGGGGCGCGCTTTCCGATCGGTTCGGCACCCGCGTGGTCGTGCTGAGCGGTGGCGTGCTGCTCGGCCTCGGCCTCGTGACGGCGAGCCGGGCGGCGACGCTCGGTCAATTTCAAGTACTGTTCGGTGTGCTCGTCGGGGCCGCGGCCGGGAGTTTCTACGCCCCGGTGATCGCGACGACCACGCGGTGGTTCACGCGCAATCGGAGCCTCGCCGTGGCGCTGGTCTCGGCGGGCCTCAGCCTCGGCGCGACGACCGTGGGGCCGCTGGCGCGCTGGCTCATCACGAGCTACGACTGGCGTACCGCCATGCTGGCGGTCGGCGACCTCGCGTGGCTCCTGATCGTCCCGGCCGCGTTGCTGCTCCGGGAGCCGGCGCCTTCGGCGGACACCCCGGCGGCCACCACCGCCGTCGCCGACGGACCCGGGTTCACAGTGGCGCAGGCGCTGACCTCGCCGCAGTTCGCCGCGATCGCGCTCGCGTTCTTCGCATGCTGCGCCGCACACTCCGGTCCAATCTTCCACATGATCACGCATGCGATCGACCACGGCGTGTCGGCGATGGCGGCGACCACCGTGCTGAGCGTGGCCGGACTGGCCTCACTGAGCGGCCGGATCGTCTGCGGGCTCGTCGCGGATCGCATCGGCGCCAAGCGGATGCTGCTGATCGGCCTCACCATGCAGGCGGTCGCGGTGAGCCTCTATGTTTTCACGAACACGCTCGGGAGTTTCTACGCGCTCGCGGTCATGTTCGGCTTCAGCTACGGTGGTGTGATGCCGCTCTATGCGATTCTGATCCGCGAGTACTTCGGCGCCCGGATCATGGGGACGACGTTCGGTGCGGTCTCGGCCGTCTCGACCCTCGGGATGGCGCTGGGGCCGTGGGCCGGCGGATGGCTCTACGACACGATGGGCGGCTACTTCTGGCTCTACATGGGCTCGTTCGGCATCGGCCTCGGCGCCGTGGCGATCGCGTTCACGTTCCGCCCGCCGCGCCGCGTTGCGAGTGTGCTACCGGCTCCAAGCCCGGCGCACTGACGGTCGACCGGGAGTGAGTCGCTCGACGATCTGATCTCACCTTTGAGTTGCTTTCGGCCCCGCTCGCATTGCGGATCGTCGAGCGTCCGAGAACTGCCTGAAAGAATAGGAAAATGCGACCGCGGCGGAACACGCTGCGCACCCACGCCCGGCGGGCACCGGAGACGTGAATCCCTATCGTTCGCGACGAGGTTGTTGACTCAGCCTCCGTTATTGCCGATCATTCCGCGCGCCGAGTGGCTCGGGCAAACCCTCACCCAAGGAGGAGCGCTATGTCTTCGTCGCGCCGGAGAATGAGCGTGCTCGCGGTGATCGTGGCGGTCATCACGGTCGGAACGTCGGGCGCCGCGTGGGCGGACCACGGCCAAGACGGGCACCGACCATACCTCGCCCTCGGTGACAGCGTCGTCTTCGGGTACATCACGCAAGCCGGCTTCGAGTATGGCAACCCCGACAACTTCGTCGGCTACCCGGACTATGCGGCGCGGTTGTTGAGCTTGACCGCCACGAACGCGGCGTGCCCTGGGGAAGCCACGAGCGGCTTCCTGTCATCAACCGGCGCCGACAACGGCTGCCGCGCCTTCCGTCAGCTGGCCCCGCTTCACGTCGCGTACGGTTCGACTCAGATGGTCTTCGCCGAAGACTTTCTCGGTGCGCATCGGAACACGAAGCTGGCGACGATCGGCCTCGGTGCCAACGACGTCT
>CAYVHH010000217.1:0-9934 GCA_964450175.1 uncultured bacterium
TGAGGCCCGGCAGGCAGCCGATCGCGCGGGCGGCGCTCCAGCCGTTGGCGCCCTTGTGCAGACTGCTGCCGCCGAGCACGATCATCGCCGGCCGGGTCCGCGCGTAGCGGCGCGCGAGCGCGGCGATGCGCTCGGCCGGTACGCCGGTGATCTCGGCCGCCCATGCCGGCGAGTGGCTGGCGACGTGGCCGGCCAGGACGTCGAACCCCACCGTGTGGCGGGCGACGAACTCGCGATCCCACAGCTCCTCCGCCACGATCACGTGCATCATCGCGAGCGCCAGCGCCGCATCGCTGCCCGGACGCACGATGAAGGTCTCGTCGGACTGGGCGGCGGCCTCCGTCTGCCGGATGTCGATCGTGATGACGGCGGCGCCGCGCCGCCGCGCCGCGGCGACGTGCCGGGCCGTGTTCGGCTGAGAGGCGAGGTTCGCGCCCCACAGCAGGACGAGGTTCGCGTGCGCACCCATGTCTTCCTTGGTGTTGGTCTCCACGATGCCGGTGAAACCGAGCCCGTAGGCGCCGAGCCCCCAGCAGATCATCGTGCCGCTCCACGACTGGCAGCCCCACAGATTGGCGAAGCGCCGGGCGAGGTGTCCCGACAGCCGGGTGCCATAGTTGGTGGCCGCCAGCCCGTGCCCCGTCCAGATGCCGACCCGCTCGCCGCCCAAGGCCCGCATGCGCTCGGCGATCAGGTCGAGCGCCTCGTCCCACGACGCCTCGCGGAAGCCGTCCTCGCGGCGCGCGCGGACGAGGGGATGGAGCAGGCGCGCCGGATTACCGATGATCTCGTGGGAGGCCTGGCCGCGTACGCACAGGAACCCCTGGCTGTCCGGATTGTCGGGGTCGCCCCGCACGCCGAGCACGCGACCGTCCTCGACGTCGACCAGCATGCCGCACAAGGTGGGATGACAGTTCATCGGACACATCGTTCGCACGGTCCGGAGCCCGGATGAGGTCATGCCGCGATGATGCCTGACTCCCGGCTCCTGCGCACGCCCCTGCGCAGCCCCGCGCCCCGTGGGCACCGGCCGGTCGCGCCAGCCACCATGCAGGCCGCCGTCCGGTCGGCGACGCCCTCGCTGGTCCAGCGAGCACCGCGGGAGCGTCCGGCGTTCAACGGCTCATCGCCGAAAGAAAGGTCGACGCGCATCTCGGCTTCCCGCCTCCCTGGGACCTGTCCTGGGACGCGAACCCGGGCGGACACACTCCGTGTCTAAGACATGCAGGGACGATAAACGCCTGTCTGGCGACTGCTCCGGTTCCGGGTACGGCGGAACGACGGTATCGTATGAGCGGAACCACGCGATCCGTCCGATACTCCGTCGAAAGGAGACTGTGATGGCCGAGGATTTCGAGTACATCTCCCGCGCTCGCCTCGAGTACCACGACGGCTATCGTCACGCCTATCTCGGCGACGTGGCCGAACCGGTGGTCTACGGAGTCCAGGGTGCGCTTCGCCAATACTACGGCGCGAAGGATGGCCCGCCGATCGCCTCGACGCTCGATCATATCGTCGCCGGTGTTGCCGGCTGAATGTACGGCACACTCCGGGGCGCCCTGGCAGGGCGCAAGGTGGCGTTCGATCGCGAGACTTTCAAGGCTACGGTCGCTGGGCGGATCTCCGGGGTCGGCAAGACGATCCGGATCACGTCGATTCACGTGCACTACGATCTGGCGGTGCCAGGCGACGCGTGGGAAGCCACCGAGCGGGCGCTTCGCCTCCATCCCGAAGGCTGTCCGGCACATCAGAGCGTGAAAGACGCGATCGCGATCACCTGGGACGCGACGGTTCGCGTCGGCGACCAGGCGATCACGATCCGGGAAGGAGACGAAGCCGCCGCGACCGCCTAGAACGAGGCTCATGAGATGTCGCGTGACGCGCGGAGCACCGCAGAGAGGAACCCGTAGCCGGCGCGAACCGTACCCCAGAACGTTCCGGAGACCTTCGAGCGTCCCGCGATCCGCGGGGAATGCGAAACGGGCACCTCGACGATCCTCGCGCCGAGCGCCGCGGCCTTGATGACCATCTCGACGGGCCAGCCGGATGCGCGATCGCGCATGCGCAGGCGCGGTAGCAAGTCGGCGCGAACGGCGCGCAACGGGCCGACGTCGGTGATGGCGATACGCCAGCGCCACGCGACGAACCGTGCGATCAGGCGAGTGCCGACTGCCGCGTGCGCGGGATGGTGCTCATTCAGGACGCGGGCGCCGAGCACGAGATCCGCTCGGCCGGCCACGATCGGCGCGATCACGTGCGGAATCTCCTCCGGGCGCTGGCTGCCGTCCGCGTCGATGAACACGACGATGCCGGCGTCCGCCGGGACGGCGGTGACGCCGGCGAAGCAGGCCGCGCCGTAACCGCGCCGGGGCTCGCTCACGACGCGGGCTCCCGCCTCCCGCGCGACCACGGCCGTCGCGTCGGTGGAAGCGTTGTCGACGACGATCACCTCGTCGACGACGTCGCGCGGCACGCGGCGAACGAGCGCGCCGATCGCCCCCGCCTCGTTCAGCGCCGGGACGACCAGGACCGTCTTCATTCAGCTCCGGCGCCGGCGCGCGCGCCGCGCGCCCGCGCGGCAAACGCGCCGAGCTCTCTGGCCACGACGAAGCCCAGCGGCGCCACTTCGACCAGCCGCGCCCACCACGGGATCGCCCACGGCTCGGAGAGGAAGAACGCATACGCGAAGACCACGGTACCGGTGAAAACGATCATCGGGACCGACGGCGTCACCGCGAGCAAGGGCACCAGCCACACCGCATACCACGGGAAGACACTCGGAGCGAAGACGATGGAGCCCGCCACCAGGGGCACCGCGCGCTCCGCCAGATGCGTGGCGCCGCCGCGCCACGCGATGGCGAGCACCCAGGCGGCGGTCACCGCCAGCGCGAGCACCGGCTCGTTCACGAACGAACGCACGAGGCCTGGGTTGAAGTACTCCTCACGGACGTAGCGCCCGATCGGCGCCCATGGCCAGTGATCGAGGCTTCCAGTGGCGATGATGCCGCCGGCGATGACGCTCACGAACGCGGCGACGACCGATGGGCGGCGGCGTGCAGGAAGCAGCGGAAACAGCACCGCGGGATAGAGCTTCGTCAAGGTCCCCAGGCCGAGCAGCGCCGCGGCGAGACCGTCGCGCCGCCGCGCCGACGCCAGCGCGGCCGCGATGATCGGCCCGAGCACGAGGGCGTCCAGATGGCCGCTACCCCAGATCTCCACGAGGAGCAGCGGGTTCCACGCGTAGATCGCGAGCCGGCCGGCCGGCAGGTCGAGCGTTCTCAGGAGCAGGACCAGCACGGCCAGCGCGAGCAATTCGGCGATGCCCAGCGCGATCTTCATGGCCATCACGCTGTCCGGCTCGATCCGGTACACTGCGCGGAAGAACGCCTGGGCCGGCGGCGGATACACGCTGCGCCACGTCGGATGATTCAGCTTCGGGTAGATCGTGGAATCGCGAAGACCGGCCAGCTCCGGAGCGGTCGGCGGGTACGCGTAGGCATCGATCCCGGCCGCGGCCACGCGCGCGTCCCAGACGTAGCGATACGCATCGGTGGAGAGCGAAGGCGATGTCGGCAGCAGAATCACGCGCGCGGCAAGGCCGATCGCCATGATCGTCGCGACACCGAGGCGGCTGCGCAGGTGATACGCGGCGAAAGCGCCGCAGCCGTAGGCCACGAACGCCAGGCTGAAGAGCACGAGGAACGCGCCCGGAGCGAGGACGAGATTCGGCAGCCGCGCCAGCCCCCAGCAGGCGGCGAGAAGCCCGATTCCCGCCCCACTCAACGCGACAAGGAGCATGCGATGCGCTCAGCCGCCCGACCGATCCGCCCGCCGATGGCGCATCGCCGTCGAGCTCGTTCGACCGGCATGACGACGGTCCGCGAACACTACGAGGCGCTGCTGGCGGAGCACTACTCGCGCATGTTCGGCGATTTCGAGGCCAAGGTGGGCGAGCAGCGCACGCTCCTCGAGCGGCTGGGCGTCGCCGCGCCGTCGCCGGGCACGCTCGCCGTCGATCTCGGCTGCGGCTCGGGCTTTCAGTCCATCGCCCTGGCGCGGATCGGCTATCGGGTGCTGGCGATCGACTTCAGTCGGCGACTCCTCGATGAGCTGACCGACCGGACGCGCGGCCTGGCCGTCGAGGCGATCGCCGGCGACATCCGCGACGTGGCGCGGCTCGCGCCCCCGGGCGTCGAGCTGGCCGTCTGCATGGGCGACACGCTCGCGCATCTCGAGCGCGAGGCGGACCTCGACCGCGTCTTCCGGAGCGTCGCGTCGCGGCTCGTCGCCGGCGGCCGGCTGGTGCTTTCGTTCCGCGACCTCAGCCGGGAGCTGCACGACCTCGATCGCGCGATCCCGCTCGGGGCGTGGGACGACCTCGTCATGACATGCTTCCTCGAGTACGAGGCCGCGACCGTGAACGTGCACGATCTCGTCTGGGTACGGCAACCCGATGGCTGGCGATTCCGCAAGGGCGTGTACCGCAAGCTCCGGCTCGCGCCCGCGCGGGTGAGCGCCCGGTTGACCGCGGCGGGCTTCGCGGTCGAGCGCAGCGACGCGCCGGGCGGCATGGTCGCGCTCGTCGGCGTCTTGCAGGCCCCCCGCCCGGCTCGTCAGCGCCGGCACGGCCGTATATCCTCCGGCCGCGGCAGCGCCTCGGGCGGGGCGAACACCGCGAGGTATCCGTCCGCCGGCGCCAGGAGCAAGAAGTCGACCTCACGGTAGCCGACCGCGGCGAGCTCGCAGCGGAGCAGTGCCGGCGGCGTGCCATGGTTCTCGGTGGGCTTGTCGTTGTCGATGATCCCAACCCGCCCGTTCGGCGCGAGCGCCGCGTGGAGTCGGTACAGGAACTCGTACGGCTGCTCGATCTCGTGATACATGTGCGCCAGGAGCGCGAGGTCGATGGATTGCGCGGGCAGCCGAGGGTCGGCCGGCGTGCCGTGCACGAGCATCACGCCGGTGATGCGCTCGCGACTGAGTCGCGCGGCCAGGCGATCGAGGTGAGACTGCACGACGTCCTCGGCGTAGATCGTTCCGCCCGGTCCCAGCCGCTTCGCGAATCGCACCGTATAGTAGCCGTCGCCGGCCCCGACGTCAGCGACCCGCATCCCGGGCTTGACGCGCAGGCGGTTCAACACACGCTCCGCCTCACCGTGCCCGTCTCGTGCAGCCTCGGTCGAATACGCCGGCGTAGTGATGGGCGCGACCGGCCGATCGGGCGCCGGGAACCGTCCTGCCTGCGCGTCCGCCGCGCCGACGCCCCACGACGCCGCGCCCCAGGCCGCGAGGAGGGCGATCCGGCAGAAGATTCCGACCTTGCGGATCACCGTCGCAAGCTCATCAGGAAGCGGCGTGTTTGGCCAGCCTCGTCGGCAGACGGGCCGCCGTCCAGCACGGTCTGAAGCCGCCGGAGATCGTCCGGTGTGTCGACATCGAACCATGCCGGCATGCAGACGCTCCGCAAGCCGGCGGCCGCGGCCTGGCGCAGCGTGACCTCGAGCACCGTGGACGTGCTCCAGGGGACGGCATCGAACAACACGCGATGCGCGGCCCGCACACCGATGAGGTAATAGCCACCGTCTTCCGTCGGTCCCAGGACGACGTCCGGCCCGGGCCGGGTCAAGCAGTCGACGGCTCGCTGCAGGAACTCGCGCGGAAGGGTCGGCGTATCGCTGTCCACCGCGATCGCGCCGGGATGGCCGGCGGCCAGCAGGCTCGCCAGGGTCGCGTGCAGCCGATCGCCGAGATCGGGCCCGCGTTGAGGAACCAGGGTGAAGTCCGGTGCGAGCGCGGCAAACTCGGCCCGCGCCTCGTCCGGCGTGTAGGCGACCACCGGCCGCGTCCTGGTCAGCGCCCGGACGGCGTCGATCTTGTCGAGGAGAAAGCATCGATAGAGCGTGGCGGCTTCCGCGGCCAGGAGCGGAGGGCAGAGCCGCGTCTTCACGGCACCGGGACGCGGCGCCTTGGCCATGATCGCGACCGCGATCGTGTTCAACGGCGCGCGAGTCGGCGCGGCGTCGGCATGCGCGGCGATCGAGACCGCGGCGGCACCGCTAGATGCTCCAGAGTCGTCCGCATCCGCGGCACGGATCTGGCGGGGTGGTGGTCTCGAAGTCGGTGCGGAACTTCTGGTAGCGCGCGCCGTCCCAGATCTTCTCGAAGGGCTCGCCGAAGGCGTTACCGAGGATCAGCCCGGCGTAGTCCCGCGCCACCCACGGCGACACGCAGCACGGCAGAACGTTGCCGTTGGCGGTGACGTAGGCCAGCGTCCACGGGCGCTGGCAGCCCGACCAGGGCCGCGCGTCGTCGCTGGCCTGCAGGCTGCCGAGGGGGCTGGTCAACCCGGAGGCTCGCATCGCGATGCCGTGGCGTGTCGCCAGCGCTTCCGCCTCCGCGAGTCGCTCGAGCTCTTGCGCTCTCAACCGGCCGTGCAGCGCGTTGGCCTCGGTCGCGAGGCCCAGGCCGTTGAAGACGAGACGCTGCACGTAGACCTCGCCCACTCCGAGGTCGGCGGCGAGCTGCACGAAGCCGGGTAGCTCGTCGATATTCGCGCGCGTGGCCGTGAACCAGAGTGAGACGCGCGGGGCCGTCCGACCGAGCTGGCGCTGCAGACCGGTCAGCCGCGCCACGTTGGCCGTCACGCGCTCGAAATGATCGACGCCGCGGAGCTGGCGATAGGTCGCGGCAGTGGCCGCGTCCATCGACACGCGATACTCGTCCAGTCCGGTCTCCACGAGCCGACCGGCCCGCGCCGACGTCAGTGAAATGGCGTCGGAGTTGAACAGGACGGACGCGACGCGCGTCTTGAGGTACGCCACGATCTCGAAGATCTGCGGATTGAGCAGGGGCTCGCCGATGCCGTGCAGGACGACGCGATCGAGGACGGGAAACTGCGCGACGATGGCCTGCACGCGCTCGAGCGAGAGATCGGCCGGCGGCTCCAGGGTCTCGAACGTGCGGATACACGTCTGACATTTCGAGTCGCAACGGTTGGTCGTCTCCAGATACAGCGAGCGTGGCAGCGCTCCGACGACGGCCGGTCGGCTTGCCGGGGCCATGTCAGAGCGCCGAGACGACCGTGGTACACGCGCTGCCGATCTTGGGAAGATCTCGGCCGCCGGCGCGCTCCCAGTCGAGGACGATCCGCTCGCCGCGCGCGAACGGACAGTAGGGATCCGCATCGTCGGGCCGACCGGTCAGCGCGCGGCGACCCGCGCAGCCACCGCGACACGGACAGCCCGCGCACGCCGACGGCGAGCGACGCGCGGCGACGAATTCCGCCGCCTCGACTATCTGTCCGCCGGCGCGCTCGAGATCGGCGATCGTCAGGCGGCTGTCGGGCCAGTACGTGCACGGCAACACGCGGCCGTCGGGGGCAATGCGGACGGTCGACCGGCCGCAGCCCGATCCTGCGAAGTCGCGCAGCCCGAGCACCGCGGCGAGCACCGGCTCAGTGGTCGCGACCAGCCGGGTGGCGGCGGCAAGGCCCCGGAAGCCCTCCCAGAGCTGGTCGTAGGCGAGCGTGAAGCGATCGGTTCTCGAGGGCTGGTAGACGTTGATGCGAAGATTGGCGCCGAAGCCGGCGGCTACCTGAGCGAGTGCCGGCAAGCGTCGATAGTTGATCGTCATCATCACCGCCGTCACCGTGACCGGGACCTTCATATCGACGCAGCGCTCCAGCGCCGCAACCACCGTCCGCCAGTTGCCCGGCCCACGAAACGCGTCGTGCTCGCGCTCTGTCGGGAAGTCCAGCGAGAGCTCCACGCTGTGAAAGCGCCTCAGCTGTGCGTCGTCGAGCCGCTCGATGCTGAGGCCGTTGGACGTGATGCTCGTCTTGATGCCGCGCCGCGCCAGGTCGTCGAGGATTCCTTGATATTCCGAGTGCAGGCCGTTCTCACCGACGCCGAGATTCATCGAGCCGGCGGCAATCGCGTCGCACACGCGCCGGACGTCGGCCCGGGTGAGCCGCTCCACCACCATGTCCGGCCGATAGCAGTGCGCGCACCGGAGATTGCACTCGTTGGTCAGCCCGATACCGACCGAGAACGCTGTCGTCACGCCAACCCTCCCGACCGTCCTGACTATCGCACGTGGTCGACGGACGGTGTCACGGCAGTGTTAAATTACGCTCGCGCCGGTTGGTCGGCAACCAGCGGCGGCATCCTGCTCGACACCATGCACCTCGTGAGCGAATCCCGCTGCCGTCGGGCGGTGTCCAAACGCCCAGAGCCCAGAAACGAGGTGCGAAATGAGCGTGGTGATGGCTGATCGAGATGCGCGGACTTCCCCGGATCCTGTGGCCCGCGTGCCAGGCGCGCCCAATCCTCGCGCCGGGGGATGGTTGCGCGTCGTGGCGCCGCTATGGCCTGTCGCGCTGGCCCGGCTGTTCTATGGGTACCTCTGGTGGCAGCAATCGGCCTGGAAAGTCCCGTCGGACGACTTCGGTCGCAAGTCGGGCGGTGGCCTGTGGTACTGGGTACAGCAGGAGATCCAGTACCCCACGGTCACAGCGTACCGAGACTTCCTCGTCAACGTGATGATCCCGCACTGGACCTTCTTTGGCTGGATGACGCTCATCACCGAGACGTCCATTGCGGTCACGCTGATGCTCGGCCTGTTCACGCGGCTGGGTTCGCTGACCGCCATCGGCATGGCGGCCAATATCACGATCGGCATTCTCAGCGTGCCGCACGAGTGGGGCTGGACGTACGTGATGCTGATCACGCTACCCGCCATCTTCCTGCTGACCGACGCCGGTCGCAGCTTCGGGCTCGACGCCTTCGTGGCGTCGCGCCTGGATCGTGCGGTTGACCGCGGCAGCCGCATCGCCTGGGCGGTCCGCTGGCTCGTGTGAATCGGCGACCAGATGCCCGCGGTTCGGGAAGGAGAGGGGCACGTTGATGTTGATGGTGCCCGCCGCTATTCTCATTGCGCCATCGCGAAGGAGGCCGACATGACGGCGCCCAAGAAACGTCGCGAGCGCTACCGCTGGGAAGTCGTCGGCCCAAACCCGCACTGAGGGCGGCGCCGTTGTCGCAGAACATCTATGACGATCCGGAGTTCTTCGCGGAGTATAGCCGGCTGCTCCGATCACGTGAGGGCCTTGCCGGCGCCCCGGAATGGCCGACTCTGAGACGCATGCTCCCTCCGCTGGAGGGTGCACGCGTACTGGACCTCGGCTGCGGATTCGGCGCGTTTGCCCGGTGGGCACGCGAGATGGGTGCGGCGAGTGTGCTCGGCGTCGATCAGTCGGAGAAGATGCTGGCCCGGGCCCGCGCCTCCACGCACGACCCGGGGGTGACCTATGCCCCGGCGGACATTGAACACCTTGCGCTGCCTGAGGCGGCGTTCGATCTCGTCTACAGCTCGCTGGCACTGCACTACATTCCAGATTTCTCGGCCGTGTGCGTGACGATACGGAGACTGCTCGTCCCGGGCGGTCGCCTGGTCTTTTCGGTCGAGCACCCGCTCTTCACCGCGCCGACCAGTCCGAGGTGGCAAACCGACCCCGACGGCTCCACGGTGTGGCCGGTCAGTGCGTATCTTCTCGAGGGGCGGCGTGTAACCGAGTGGCTAACGCCGGGTGTCGTGAAATACCACCGCACCGTGGCGAGCTACGTGAACAGCCTTCTGGCGCAAGGCTTTCATCTCGTCGGCCTGGAAGAGTGGGGACCGGATCACACCCAGATTGCCGAGCATCCCGAATGGGCCAACGAAGTGCACCGCCCCCCATTCCTTCTCGTGGCGGCGGGAATCTAGCTCTCTCGCGAGCCCCCCTGCAGACCGTGGTCCGACTGCTCTTGTTGCGCGTCTTCGGCGCCGACCTCGCGGCCGGTGCCGCCACCCCGGCGCTATGCCTTCAGGAAGGCCAACAGGTCGGTGTTGATCGCCTCGGCCTCGGTCGTGGGCATGCCGTGCGGAAAGCCCTTGTAGG
>CAYVHH010000218.1:0-7204 GCA_964450175.1 uncultured bacterium
GACTCCGTCCCCTGCTTGATCGCATCCTGGCGCCGGATGTCGAGCCGAATGGAGGCATAGAATTTCAGCGCTCGGCCGCCCGTGGTGGTCTCGGGGTTGCCGAACATCACGCCGATCTTCTCGCGGATCTGGTTGATGAAGATGACGATCGCGCCCGACCGCGAGATGGCCGAGGTGAGCTTGCGAAGCGCCTGAGACATGAGGCGCGCCTGCAGACCCGGTAACGAGTCGCCCATGTCGCCATCGAGCTCGGCGCGGGGGACCAGCGCCGCCACCGAATCGATCACGATGACGTCGACGGCGTTGGAGCGGACGAGTGTCTCGGTGATCTCGAGCGCCTGCTCGCCGGTGTCGGGCTGCGAGATCAGGAGCTCGTCGATGTTGACGCCGAGCTTGCGCGCGTAGATCGGGTCGAGCGCGTGCTCGGCGTCGATGAACGCGGCGATTCCGCCCAGGCGCTGGGCCTCGGCGACGACGTGAAGCGCGAGCGTGGTCTTGCCGGAGGACTCCGGGCCGTAGATCTCGGTGACCCGGCCCCGCGGCAGGCCCCCGACGCCGAGCGCCACGTCGAGCGTGATGGCCCCGGTCGGGATGACGGCAATCTCCTCGAGAGGGCCTCCCGAGCCGAGCCGCATGACCGAGCCCTTCCCGAACTGCCGCTCGATCTGCGAAATTGCCAGCTCTAGGGCCTGCCGTCGCTCGTTCTTGGCCTCAGCCATGGGCCTCTCCTTCATTTATCCTCGCACGCCCACTGCACGTTTCGTTCGTTATCGCTTTTAGCCATTCTAGGTGGCCCCTCTCGGGGCCGTCAACGTCTCGAGTCTCAGACAGGGCTGCCAAGCCTCATTTTGGCCAGCTCCGTGTAGCGGGCCCCCCTGGGCCCGAGCTCACTGCGCATGAGGGACGCACTCGGCACGGGGACACGACCGAATTCACGCGTGGTCGCGCGCTCGAGCGCGTCGGTGAGCGCGGGGTCGCGTCCAGGCCGGCGCACCCGGCCGAGCGTGACATGGGGCGAAAACGGCCGGTCGTCGCGCGGGAACCCGAGCGCGGCGAGCGCCGCGTCGACGCGCCGGGCCAGCTCGATCATCTGCGAGGCCCCGTCGGTCACACCGGCCCACACGACCCGCGGTCGGCCGGCCGACGGAAAGGCGCCGAGGCCGTGGATCCGCGCCTCGAACGGGCTCACTTCGCGACCGGCATCGGTCAGCGCACCGGTGACTGAATCGATCCGCGTCTGCGGCACCGCGCCGAGGAACTTGAGCGTCAGATGGAGGTTGCCGGCCGCAACCCAGGCGACGTCACGCGCCGAGGGGCGCAGCAAATCGATCGCCTCACCGAGCGCCTTTTGCACGGCGTCGTCGAGGAGGATGGCGACGAACGCGCGAATGTCCGCTATCGCGGCGCGTCCAGGAGCTGCAGCAGATTTCGAATGCCCTGCTGCCGCTCGGGGTCCGTCTCGGCAACCAGCGCCGCGCGAAGATCGGCGAGCGCACCGTCGCGGTCGCCTTTGAGCTCCTTCTCGAGGCCGCGGGCCGCCAGCGCGCGCGAGTCGAGCGGAACCGGCTCCGGAGCCGGAGCCGGCGGCACGGCTGCGATTTGAGGGGGCGAGGCGCCGGTCGGCGCAGGGCTGGGCGACACCTCCACCGGTGTTGCCGCGGATGGAGAAGCCACGGTCGGTGCACTTTCCGAGTGTGGCGTGGCCGCCGGAGCAGGCGCCGCGACGGGTGCTTCGGCCGCTGGGACAGCGGCGACGGCCCCAGATGGCACCGATGACGCGGCTGCAGGGGCCGTTGGTGCCGGCGACGCTGCAGGCGGCACGGTCTCGCCGACCGAGGGCGTTGACGCCGCAGGCGCCCCTGTCACTGATGCCCCAGCCATTGGCGCCGGGCCCTCCGCCGTCGTCGATCCTTCGGCTATCGGCGCAGGCGCAACGGCGACCGCCGGCGGCGCGGCGGGCGACGCTTCGAGAGGTGCCGTTGCCTGCGGCGAGGCGGTAGCTGTCGGCGCGCTCTCGGTAGCCGCGGCCGATACAGCCGCGGCCGGGGCAGACCCCGACGCCGGAGCGGGCGCGGCCGCCTGGGCGCTGGTCGCGGCAAGCATCAGCGCTCTTTCTCCCGGGTCCGACTCGAGCTCGATCGCTCGGGTCCAATCGGCGCGGGCACCTTCGAGGTCGCCGCTCAGCGATCGCGCCGTCCCGCGGGCGAACAGCGCCTTCGCGTGATGCGGATCGATGGAGAGAGCCAGGGTGAGGTCGGCGATCGCACCCTGGTAGTCTTTCTTCGCGATCATCGCGCTGCCCCGATTGAAGAGGACCTCGGAATCGGGCGGGCCGAGCGTCAGCGCCTTGGTGTAGTCCTCGATCGCACCGTCCAGGTCACCCTGGCCCGCGCGTTCTACACCGCGATTCGCGTACCCGGCGGCCGAGGTCGGCGAGTCGTTGGTGGTCTGGCCGAACGTGTCTTCCGTGATGACGACGCCGCGGTCCACCTCCGACGCGGTCGAGCACGCCGTGAGCGCCAGCGCCAGAACGCCGACGACCCAGGCCTTCACGATTGCCCTCGCAGCGAGCGGCGGAGCAGGTCGAGAGCCGCCTGGGTCGATTGCCACTTCACGGCAGCCCGGTCTCCCGCGAAATAGAAGCGCCGAGCGAGGGCCTCTCCCTTGACCACGAGGCCGACGAAGACCGTGCCGACGGGCTTGGCCGGTGTGCCACCGTCCGGTCCCGCGATTCCGGTGACCGCGAGCGCGCAGGACGAGCCCGCCAGCCTCGCCACCCCGCGCGCCATCGCCTCGGCGCACGGCCCGCTGACCGATCCATGGGCGCTCAGAATCGAGTCGGGTACGCCCAGCAGCTCTTCCATCGCGCGATTCGAGTACGCGAGAACGCCTCGCTCGAAGTATGCGGAGGAGCCGGGAACGCTGGTCAGGCGATGACCCAGAAGCCCACCCGTGCACGACTCGGCCACCGCGAGGCGCAGCCCACGCTCGAGCAGCATCCGACCGACGACCGCCTCCAGGGTGTCGCCGTCCCGACCGTAGCAGTCCTCGCCGAGGAGTGCGGCGACCCCGCTCTCGGCCTTCGCGAGACTCCGAGCGGCCTCGGCAGGCGTCGACGCGCGCGCACGAAGCCTCACCCACACCTCGCTGTCCGCCGGGATGGTCGCCACGGTCACCTCGCCGTCGCGACCGAGCCAGTCGATGAGCCGCTCCTCGACGTCGGCCGCGCTGAGGCCGGCGATGCGAAGCGTGCGAACGACCGCGGCGCCCCGCGCGCCCGCCCACTCGCGGGCGAACGGGGTCAGGTGTTGCGCGAGCATCGTCTGCAAGGTCGCGTCGCGCGCCAGCACCGCGTACGCGCGGTGGCCGTTCTCCATGGCCCAGCCGGCTTCCGCGTCGGCGGTCACCCATACCGTCGCGCCCTGGGGAAGGAGAGCCAGCCGCTCGGCCCGGCGCGGCAGGGGGCGGTCGAGGCGACGATAGCGCTCTTGCAACGTCGTGAGGAGCCGCTCGTGCAGCACGAGCCGCGCGCCGGTTACCCGCGCGATGACCCGCCGGACGATGTCGCCGGCCGAGCCGCCGGCGCCGGCCAGCACCACCGTCAGGACCTCGCCGGACCCGAGCGCCTGCTCGAGCGCGCCCTCGTCGTCCTCGACGAAGACTCGGCTCACGACGGCGACACCGGCCGCGCCGAGAGCCGTGGCGACCGCCGCGCCGTCGGCGCCGGGGGAAGGCATCGCCCCGACCGTGACGATGTGGGCGCTCGCTGTCATGGCCAGGCGAAGACGGCTCGGCCGACGACGATCACGATCAAAGCGTACAACCCCGCGATCAGATCATCCACCATCACGCCGATGCCGCCGATGCAGTGCTGGCTGGCGCGCGCCGGGAACGGCTTGGTCACGTCGAAGATCCTGAACAGCACGAATCCGACCAGCAGCACCGCGGGGGTCAGCGCGAAGGGCGCGACCGTCAGGGTCATGCCCGCGACTTCGTCGATGACGATCGCGCCGGGATCCTTGGTGCCGAACGAGCGCTCGGCGCGATGGGCCGCCCAGGTTCCCGCGACGATCACGGCCACGAGGAACAGCAGGAGACCCGCGCGCGAGAACGGGACGATCCAGAGGATGAGGACGGTGAGGGCGCTTCCCGCGGTCCCCGGCGCGACCGGCGAGTAGCCGGCGCCGAAGCCAGTCGCGAGGACGAGCGCTACGCGGTCGAGCGCCGAGATGCGGCTACGCGCGCTCGCCGACGAGCTCGTATCCCTCGACCTCGACGATGCGGATGCGAGCGAACCGTCCGGGCCTCAGACTCCGGTCGCGCAGGTACACGACGCCGTCGATCTCGGGCGCCTGCCCGGCCGTGCGTCCCTCCCAGGCGAACGCGGGGTCCTCGCTCGGGCCGTCGATCAGGACGTCCGTCACGGTGCCGGCGAGCGCGGCGCTCTGCTCCCACGCGCGGCGATCCTGGTGCTCCTGGACGATCGCGGCGCGCTCCGCGGCGACCTCGGGGGCGACCTGATCGGGATAGGCGACTGACGGCGTCCCTTCTTCGGGCGAATACGTGAACACGCCGAGCCGGTCGAACCGCACGTCCTCGAGGAACTCGAGGAGGTTCTGGAACGCCGCCTCGGACTCGCCCGGGAAGCCGACGAGCACGGTCGTGCGCACGGTGAGCCCGGGGATCGCGTCACGGAACGCGCGGACGATCTCCCGCATGCGCTTGGCGGTGATCGCGCGGCGCATGGCGCGCAGCACGCCGTCGTCGCCGTGCTGGACCGGTATGTCCAGGTACGGGACGACCCGCGCGCGCGCCCAGCGCTCGATGAGCCGGTCGTTGACGTGCGCGGGATGCAGGTACATCGGTCGGATCCACGGGATCCGCGTCTCACCGAGGGCCAGCAGCAGGTCGGCGATGTCACCGTTGCCCGGAATGTCGCGGCCGTACGCGAGCGTGTCCTGCGAGACGAGGATCGCCTCCTGGATTCCGCGCGCCGCCAGCCCTTCGACCTCCTTCACGATGTCGGCCAGGGGCCGACTCCGATGCCGACCCCGGAACTGCGGAATCGCGCAGAAGGTGCAGCCCATGTCGCACCCTTCCGCGATCTTCACGTACGCATAGGGCACGCGGCCCGTCAGCAGCCGCGGCGTGGTCGCGTCGTAGAGGTAGCCGGGCGGCGCCGAGCTCGCCCAGTCGTGACGGCCGGCCGCCTGCCGTACCAGCTCGACGATGCGCGAGAGATTCGAGGTGCCCAGGATCCCGTCGACCTCGGGCATCTCCTTGAGGATGTCGCCGCCGTAGCGCTGGGTGAGGCAGCCGGTGACGATGAGCGCCCGACAGGAACCCTGCTTCTTCAGCTTCGCAAGCTCCAGGATCGTGTCGATCGATTCCTCGCGCGCGCGGTCGATGAAGGCACAGGTGTTGACGACGAGGCACTCGGCGTCTTCAGGTCGCTCCGCCAGCGGGAATCCGGCCTCGGTCAGCATGCCGAGCATCAGCTCGGAATCGACCTGGTTCTTCGGGCAGCCGAGGGTCGTCAGGTGGACCTTCATGGACGGCAGCCAGTATACCGTGCCCGCGGCGCGAAGCTGCCGTGCGCAAAGGGGCTGAGCCGTCACGTGTGCATCTCTGGTCGATGGAGGAGCAGAGGGCCGAGAGGAGAGCGAGAGGCTGCGGAGTGGTCAGGCGCTTCGGTAGTTCGTGAACTGCAGCGCGATACCGAGATCCTTTTCCTTGATCAGCGCGATGATCTTCTGGAGATCGTCGCGGTTCTTACCGGCCACGCGCACCTGGTCTTCCTGGATCGAGGCCTGCACGCGGACCTTGGAGTCCTTGATGAGCCGGACGATCTCCTTGGCGCGCTCGATCGGAATGCCCTGCTGGAGCGTGATCTTCTGGCGGAGGGTACCGCCGGAGGCCTGCTCGACCTCGCCGTACGTGAGCGCCTTCAGCGGCACGCCGCGCTTGTGCAGACGCGACTGCAGAATGTCGACGACCGCCTTGAGCTTCATGTCGTCCGGCGCCGTCGCGGTGATGTCGAACTTCTCGATGGCGATCCCGCACTTGGAGCCCTTCAGGTCGTAGCGGGTGTCGATCTCCCGCCGCGCCTGGTCGAGCGCGTTCGTGACCTCTTGCATGTCGATCTTGCAGGCGATGTCGAACGAGTTCTCGGCGGCCATGGCTCCTCCGCTTACTTGAGCGGGACGATCACGACACCCTTGGGCGCCACGAAGGTGAAGGTTCGCTCGGGCAGCCCGCTGTTCACCGCCATCTTCGTGAAGCGCATCGTCACCGTGTTCTCGAACTGATCGTGCACGACCGCCTTCCGGATCTCCCAGCTCTTCGGGTCCACCGACAGGATCAGGCGCGTCAAGGTCGGCAGCGGCTGCTTCGGCGTCAGATCCAGCGCCCAGTTCCCGTCGGCGTCCTTCGGCTGCGCCGGGTTCAGGAAGCGCACCTGGAACTCGGTCCGCAGGCGGCCGAGCCCGGCGAGGAAGCTCCCGGCGGGGCCGGCCAGCGCCTCGGGCGCGTCGGCGACGTTGGCCTGGTTCAAGGTCGGCGTGTAGACCCAGAGCTTCTTGCCGTCCGACACGATTTCCTGCGGCGTGGGCTCGGTGTACTCCCAGCGGAGCTTGCCGCCCTTCTTCAAGTAGACGGTGCCCCGCGCCGGGATCGTCTGGTTGAGGCTCTTGTTGAACGCGGTCTGCGTGAAATCGGCGCGCAGGTCCGTCATGCGGCTGTAGACGGTCTCGATCTCGCGCACGACGTCGTCGAGCGACTGGGCGGCGGCCGGAGCGCTTGTGGCCATCGACAGGGCGAGCGTCAGCACCGCAACCGCTCTGATCATGACCTCACTCTACACTAGAGTCCGGCCACGCCTCCGAGCCCTTGAGCGATAATGGGCCGCGCTCTTTACAGGCGCGCCTCGGCCGGCGGGGCTCCAGCCCCGGCGACGGCCGACCGCGCGCGCGGCAACGACAATTCGTCCCCGGAGGACATCGATGCGTCGATCCGTCCTGTTCGTGGTGTCGCTCGGGCTGGCGGTTTCCCTCGCGGGCGCCGACCGGGCGCTCGCTCAGCAGCCCAAGCGCGGTGGTGTGATCCACATCGCCGAGCGCGAGGCGCCGGGGCTCGACCCGCACCTCTCGATCAGCTTTCTCACCCACTCGTACGTCAGCCTCAGCTACAGCATGCTCGTTCGCTT
>CAYVHH010000219.1:0-5636 GCA_964450175.1 uncultured bacterium
CCTCGTCGCTGGTTCGTGTACGCGGCCGGCGTCGTAACGATCGGCGGCCTTGCGTTCTTCCTCTACGTCCTTCCCAGCATGAATGCCCGCGCGGCGGTGATGTCGGTATTCCTGGCCGCCGTCTCCCTGCTCACGTCCATCACCCTGCTGAGAGGAAGCGCGCCGGTGCACATCTTTGGTCTGCGGCTGACTGGCGCCATATTCTTGGTGTGTGCCGTGACGCACCTTGCCCGCGCAGCCTACTGCGCCTTTGGCCCCTCCCTCAACGATTTGCTCGCGTTGTCAGGGGCCAGCGGCGCTTTCTTCATGGCGATCGCAGCCGAAACGTGCCTCCTTCCGCTTGGCTTCATGTTCCTTGCGCACGGGCGAGTCATTTCGGACTTGAAGGACGCCGCGGACCGGGTGAGGAGAGCGGATGCAGACGCTGCGCGGCACAGAGAAGCCGAAGCCGTCGTGCGCGAGAGCGAACGGCGATTTCGGACGCTGGCGGATGCCGCACCGGTGATGATTTGGGCATCTGGCCTGGACAGACTCTGTACCTACTTTAATTGTCCGTGGATCGAATTCACCGGACGATCAATCGAAGCGGAGCTC
Organism: uncultured bacterium; assembly: GCA_964450175.1. Lineage (GTDB taxonomy): Bacteria > Methylomirabilota > Methylomirabilia > Rokubacteriales > CSP1-6 > AR31. The sequence goes on from CAYVHH010000219.1 coordinate 595, forward strand.
GGAAACGGCTGGACAGACGGCGTGCACCCCGACGACATCAGCCATTGCCTGGCGACGTACAACCGGGCGTTCGACAGGCGTCAGCCGTTCCGGATGGAGTACCGACTCCGTCGGCACGACGGAGCATACCGATGGATCCTGGATACCGGCGTTCCCATCGCCAGCCCGGACGGCACCTTTACGGGATACGTCGGCTCGGCGATCGACATCACCGATCTCAGACTCGCCAAGGACGCGCTTTCCAGTCTCAGCGGGAAGTTGATGGAAGCGCAGGAGATGGAGCGCGCGTGGATCGCCAGTGAGCTGAACGACGACCTCGCTCAGCGGGCGGCCGCACTGGCAATGCAGCTGCACCGCGTTGTGCAGGTTCTCCCAAGCGGGACGAGCGAACACGTGCGTGTTCAGAACACCTCCGCTCAGGCGGCCCAGCTAGCGCGCGCCATCCAGGGCGTCTCGCATCGTCTGCACTCCGCCAAGCTGGAGTTCCTGGGCCTTTCGTCGGCGGCCGCGGACCTCTGCCGCGAACTATCCGAACAGTACCACGTTGAGATCGACTTCAGTCATGACAACATTCCCGACACGCTGCCGAAGGACATTGCACTCTGCCTGTTCCGTGTGTTGCAGGAAGCTTTGAACAACGCGGTCAGACATGCAGGCGTGCGGGACGTTACGGCGGCGCTGCGCGGAACGCCGACGGAGATTCAATTGCACGTGATCGACCGAGGAGTCGGGTTTGATTCAGAGATGATGGGCAGAAGCGACAGGTTGGGGCTTGTCAGCATGAAAGAGCGGCTCAACCTCGTCGGAGGCCAGATCCACGTCGAGTCGCGACTCGGGGCTGGAACGACGGTCCGTGTTCGGGTACCACTCGGGGATCGGGAATAAGTGCGTGCGAGCGGCGGGCCATGACTCCCCAATCGCGCGCGGTGGGGCTGCTCGGAGGCTGGTTGCTGCTCGTGCCGCCCATCAAGCGGCCGGAACACCTCGGGCCAAAAACCCGCCCGGCGTCCCGCAGCGGGCCAAGCTGGCGACTCCGGACTCAATAGGGCGCCCTCGCGTCCTGGTCATAGAGATGGACTTGCCCCGTCCGGGCGAACACCTGAGTTAAGCGGCTGCGCGGCGATTCCAGTAGCGGTCCTCGTAGTCGACCGGGCTCAGCATGTCGATGGCCGAGTGCCGACGCTGGCGGTTGTAGACGGCTTCGATCCAGTGCACGGTCGCCGTTCGGGTACGCGCCCGGGTCGGCCAGGTCCGAGGCTCGATGAGCTCGAGCTTGTAGGTCGCGAAGAACGACTCGGCTCACAGTCCCAGCACACGCCGGTCTTTCCCATCGACTGCTTCACGCCGTGCGTCTCGCACAGGGCCCGGAACTCGGCCGAGGTATATTGGCTTCCCCTGTCCGAGTGGAAGATGACGCCCGCGACGTTCCCGCCGCGCGTCGCGACGGCCATCTTCAACGCGTCGCACACGAGCGATGCTCGCATGTGATCGGCCAACGAGAATCCGAGCACGCGACGCGAGAAGACGTCGAGGACCGTCGCCAGGTACAGCCAGCCCTCCCACGTGCGGATGTAGGTGATGTCGCCGACCCACAGCCCGTCGGGAGCAGGGGCTTCGAACTGCCCGTGCACGAGATCGGGGATCGCGGGCGGTGTCGGTTCCGGTGTCGTCGTGCGCACCAGCGCGGTGGACGACGACCGCGCAGGCCCGCGGCCGTCATCAACCGCGCCACCCGCTTGCGCCCAACGTCCTGCCCCTGGGCCCGCAGCTCGGGGTGACTCTGGCCCTTGCATGCAGCCCTGGTGATGGCCGCGCGCGCATAGTTCGACTCCGCCGTGTCCTCGTCGTGCGTCTGCACCGCCCGGTAAACAATCTCGCGGTCGGCGGCCGTGTCTCTGCCCTCGGCGATCAACGCTTCGAGCGCATCCGAGAGATCGAGCGCGCTCCGCTGCTCGGCTTCGGGCCCGAGCGCCGGGTGCACGCGATGCCCGGTGGTGCTGCAACCGATCAGGAGGCAGACACCGGTCGCGAGAACGAGTGTTTGGCGGAGGACTCGCGGCGCGAGCAAGGCCCCCGGCGAGGACACGGGGCCGTCCGGTCCGGACTGGTGCTCAGTCGCCATAGGCGATCACCACCGCGCCGATCGCCAGCAGGAGAAATCCAGCGGATCGGCGGTGCCCGAGGCCTCCGTCACGTGACGCCATCGGGACCTCCCTTCACGGCGAATTGCTTCACCTTGCTGGACTGATTCGATCGTCAGGAAGGTTTCGCCGCCGCTGGCGCGCGCGCGTCAACCGACCCTGACGTGACTCAACGGCCCCATCACTCCGAAGACTCTCAGAAGCCAGACTACGACCACCACGACCACCACGGCGTTGAGGAGCTGCTTGATCTTCCCGTCCATGGGAATGTAATTGTTGACGAGCCATAGCAGCACGCCGACGATCACGAGGTAGACGACTAGAGTAGCAAGCGGCATGGGTCCCTCCTCTGGCTCCAGATAGCAGGCGACCAGGGACCTGAGGAATCTGCGACCATTACGCACGCGCAACTGCGTGCGTGGTTCTCCGCGGCCTACGTCCGCTCCAAGCGGGCGACCGCGCGGGCGAGATGCGCCACGGAGGAGACGCCCATCTTCCTCAGCACCACGCGCCGGTGCCCTTCGACGGTGCGCGCGCTGATCTTCAGCGTCGCGGCGATCTCCTTGGAGTTGTGGCCGAGCGCCAGCAGGTCCATGATCTGCCGCTCGCGTGGCGTGAGGCGGGCGATGCTGTCGAGCACGACGGCGCGCTGCCCCGCCGTCGCGCGTGCCTGCCGATCGATCTCCAGGGCCTCACGGATGCGCTCGATCAGCTTCTTCGGAGGAATCGGCTTCTGCAGGAAGTCGATCGCCCCACCCTTGAAGGCGCGAACCGAGGTGGGTACGTCGCCGTAACCGGTCATCATGATGATCGGCAGCGTGGACCGCCGCCGGCGGAGCTCCTCCTGGAGGTCGAGCCCGCTCTCCTTTCGGAGGCGGACATCCACCAACAAACAGCCTGGCCGCCCGCCGTCGTAGCGCTCGAGGAACTCCTGGGCTGAGGCGAAGGTCTCGACGGTGAGCCGCGCAGCTTCGAGGAGCGCCTGCAACGATCGTCGCAGGCCGGGATTGTCGTCGACCACGAAGATGGTCGGCTCAGCCGTCATTTGCCGCCTCCCTTCCCCCGGGGGGCCAGCGGCAATGCCACCCGCACCGTGGCGCCGGTCTGACCGACACGCGACTCCAGAGAGAGTTGCCCGTCATGCGCCTCAACGATGGAGCGGCTGATCGCCAGGCCCATTCCGAGCCCGCCTGCCTTGGTGGTGAAGTACGGCTCGAAGAGCCGGTCGACCGCGTCCGCGGACAATCCTCTGCCCGTATCGCGAACCATGACCTCGGCCGTCCCATCGACGCCCCGTCCGGCCTGCACGCCGATCTCCCCGCGCGCTCCCGTCTCCCGGATGGCGTCGATGGAGTTCTGCAGGATGTTCACGAATACCTGCTCGATCTGGACGCGGTCGGCGAGAACCGGCAGCGCACGCATCCCCAGTTCGAGCCGCAGCGCGACGTGTTCCTGCTCCATCTCGCGCACCAGCCACCGGGTCGCGTTCCGCACCAGCTCGCGAAGATCGACCGACTCGCGACGCGTCGAGCCCCGCTGGACGAACTCCCGTAGGCGGTGCACGATCTCCCCGGCGCGCAGCGCCTCGGCGCCCGCACGCTCGAGCAGCTCGAGCAGCTTGGCGGGCGTGATCTTGCCGGCCCGCACGGAGGCCGCGCACGCCTCCACGTCGTTGGCGATCGCGCTGAGCGGCTGGTTGATCTCGTGCGCCAGCCCAGCCGCAAGCCGCTCCATCGTGGCGATCCGCAGCACGTGCGCGAGCTCGGCCTGCTGCCGGCGTAGCTGCTCTTCGGCCTGCTTTCGTGCCGTGATGTCCCGCACCGTACCGACGAACTTGCGCGCGACACCGTCGCCGAATTCACTGACGGCGAGGTCCATCGGAAAGACCGTGCCGTCCTTGCGTCGGCCCGTGACCTCGCGTCCGACGCCGATCGGCGTCCGCTCGCCGGTCATCAGGTAGCTCGCGAGATCGTCGTTGGCCATGAGCATCTTCACGTTCTGCCCGATGACCTCGGCGGCCGTGTAGCCAAAGATGTGCTCGGCGGCGGGGTTGAACGACCACACGGTGCCGGGCTCGTCGATGGTGATGATGCCGTCCACCGCCGTCTCGACGCCGGCGCGCGCCCTGGCCTCGCTCTCCCGGAGCGCCTCCTGCGCGTGCCTGCGCTCGGTGACGTCGTCGATGGCGACCAGGATCAGGTCGGGACGGCCGCCGCCGCGTTGGAGGATGCGGGCGTTCAGCAGCATGGTCCGCCGGCCGATCTTCACGAACTCGTGCGCGACCTCGAAGTCGGTCATGACCACGCTGCCCCGCAGGATCTGGCCGAGCAGCGCTCGCAGCCTGGGAATGTCCCACTCGTGGCCCCCGACCTCGTAGAGCGGCCGGCCCACCACCCCGTCCGGGGAGAGCTGGAACGTCTGATAGAAGGACGGGTTTGCCGACTGCACGCGCAGGTCGGCATCGAGCACGAGCAAGGGTTCCCGTATCGTGTCGACGATCGCCTCGGAGTAGAGCCGGGCCTCGTGCAGCGCCTCCGCAGCGACGTCCGAGAACGTGACCACGATCCCGTCGATCCGCTCCTGGTGCGTCCGGTAGGCCAGCACCTGCCGGATGTATCGCCGGCCGTCGTGCGTCTCGACCTCGCGCGTGACCGGAGCGAGCCCGGCGAGCACCGCCCCGGCATCGGGCAGCAGGTCCGGATCGGAATACTTCATCGTGATGTCACCGATCGGCCGACCGACGTCCGAAGGGATCAGGCGGAAGAGCCTCGTCGCGTTCGGCGTGAAGCGCCGCACGCAGAGCTGCACGTCGAGGAAGAGCGTCGGGACGTTGGTGCTCGCGAGCAGGTTGTCGAGGTCGTCGTTGGCCCGCTCGAGCTCCGTGACCTTGCTGCCGAGCTG
>CAYVHH010000220.1:0-15445 GCA_964450175.1 uncultured bacterium
TCTTGTAGCGCTCGCGTAGGACCTTCTTGTCGAACTTGCCGACGCTCGTCTTGGGCACCGCGTCGATGATCTCGACGGCATCGGGGAGGGCCCACCGGGCGAGCTGCGGCCGGAGAAACGCGATGATCTCGTCCGGCTCGAGTACGCAGCCCGGCTTCGCCACCACACAGGCCAGCGGGCGCTCGACCCACTTGGGGTGCGGCACCGCGATGACCGCCGCTTCCAGCACCTTCGGGTGGCTCATGATCATGTTCTCGACATCGACGCTCGAGACCCATTCGCCCCCGGATTTGATCAGGTCCTTGGTTCGATCGGTGATCTGGACGTAGCCCTCCGCGTCGATCGTGGCGACGTCACCCGTGCGGAACCATCCGTCCCCGGTGAACCGATCGGCGGATTCGGGATTGTCGTAGTACGAGGCGACGACCCACGGTCCGCGCACCTGGAGCTCGCCCATGCTCTCACCGTCCCACGCCAGCTCGGCTCCGGAATCGTCGACGATCCGGACGTCCACGCCGACCGAGGCGTAGCCGACGCGCGAGTAGACGTCGTACTTCTTCTCCTCCGACCAGTCTTCCATGTAACTCTTGAGCCGCGTCACCGTTCCCAGCGGGGTCATCTCGGTCATGCCCCAGGCGTGCGACATCTGGACGCCGAAGTTCTTGGCGTACGCCTGTTGCAGGCTCCTGGGCGCCGCCGAGCCGCCGATCGCGATCGTCCGCAAGGACGAGATGTCGTAGCCCTCCTTCTCGCACAGCTCTTTGATCGCGATCCAGACGGTCGGCACCGCACCGGTGAAGGTCACCTTCTCGGACTGGATCATCCGGCAGATGTCGGGCGGCTGCGGATTGGCTCCGGCAAAGATCTGGTCGGCGCCCACCATCACCGCGGTGAAGGGCAGGCACCAGGAGTTGGCGTGGAACATCGGAACGATGTGGAGGATCCGGTCGTTCTCGGAGATGCCGAAGAGATCGGTCGTCGCCTCGGCGAGGCAGTGCAGGAACATCGCGCGATGCGTGTACACGACGCCCTTGGGATGGCCGGTGGTCCCGGAGGTGTAGCACATGCCGGCGGCGTCGGTCTCGGCGAGTGAGGGCCATTCGCGCATCGGCTCGGCTCCGGCCACGAGCGCCTCGTACTCCGCGTGCTCCGTTCCCGCCGTCTCGGCCACCCCGGCGACCCCGTCGGGCATGATCACGATACGCCGCACCGTCGGCAGCTTGTCGCGGATTCCCGCGATCACGGGCCAGAGGCTCGCGTCGACGAAGATGATCGCGTCGCCGGCGTGGTTGATGATGTAGGTCAGGTCCGACGGCGAGAGCCGGATGTTGAGGGTGTGCAGTATTGCGCCGGAGAGCGGCGCGGCCCAGTACAGCTCGAGATGGCGGTGGCTGTTCCACGCGAACGTGGCCACACGGTCGCCGCGGCGGATGCCGAGCCCCGCGAGGGCGCCGGCCAGCCGCATCGTCCGCTCCGCGAAGTCGGCGTACGTGTAGCGAAACATCGGCCGACCCGGCACGCGCGTCGCGATGGTCTTCTTGGCGAAGAGCCGCCGGCTGCGCTCGAAGAAATGCGTCAGGGTGAGCGGGTAGTTCATCATGAGGTTGTCGAAGCGCGCTGTCACTGTGGTCCTCCTGGAGCCACTTCTCCCAGATCTTCCGACGTGGCGCAGCGAAAGCCGATGACGTGATGTCCGGCCGCCGCGCCGCGGCGGTCGTAGGCGCGCCGCCGGGTCACGGCGAGCGAGTCCACGGGGTCGTCGTGACTCGCGCCACGAACGACCACGCGTCCGGTCGTGCCCGCGTATGGCTCCCGGTCGCCGTCGATTCTGTAAGGATAGGGGCGAAGGACGGTGAGCGTCCACTCTCGCAGGTTGCCGAGCAGGTCCTCGACGCGGTAGGGGCTCGTGCCGTCGGGCCTGCTCGCGGTCGGCTCGGTCGCGTTGTAGGCGCGGCCGAAGACCGCCAGGTGAGGCGCCGGTGTCGCCGCGCCCCACGGGTAGAGGCGCCGGTCGTCGCCGCGCGCGGCTTTTTCCCATTCCGCCTCGGTCGGTAGGCGCCGACCCTTCCAGGCGCAATAGTCGCGCGCGCCGAACCAGGAGACCTCGACCACCGGATGGCGCTCGAATCCCGGATCGGCCACCCATCGCTCCGGAGACCGGTGGATGCGCGCGTCGGCGTCGTCCTCGTCGTAGCGTCGCTCGCGGCCGGCCGGGCGCAGGCCGGTCGCGTTCAGAAACGCCGCGAACTCGGCGTTCGTCACCTTGTGGCGCTCGATCCAGAAGTCGCGCACGTAGACCCGGTGCAGCGGCGCCTCGTCCGGCGGGCCGTCGTCGCGCCCCATCCAGAAGGCTCCCGCCTGGACCAGCATGATCCCGTCCGCCGCGGCGGCTGCCGGGAGCGCCAGCAGGACGGCGGCCACGAGGATCGCGACGGAGCGGCCCACGCCGATCATGGTATCGTGAGTGCGGCATGCGCTCCCGCTGGAACGACGCCGAGGCGAGCCAGCTCCACGGCCTCGATCTTCTCGTCTACGCGTCGCGCCTGGTCGGCGCCGAAGCCTCGCTCGTCATCTGGGGCGGCGGCAACACCTCGATCAAGACCCGCGAGCGCGATCACCGTGGCCGGGAGATTCCGGTGCTCCGCGTCAAGGGCAGCGGCTCCGACCTCAAGTCGGTCCAGCGCAAAGACTTCCCGGGCGTGCGCATGGACGACATCACGGCGCTCCTCGACCGCAGCGAGATGGGCGACGAGGAGATGGTGAGCTACCTCGGTCACGCGCTCCAGGAGCCGGGGGGCGTGCGCCCGTCGATCGAGACCTTGCTGCACGGATTTCTCAGAGCCCCCGCCATCGTTCACACCCACGCCGACGCCGTCGTCTCGCTCACGAACAACGACCGCGCGCACGACGTGGTGCAGGGTGTGTACAGCAAGGACGTCATCGCGCTCGCGTATCGCCGGCCCGGTTTCAAGATCTCCCGCGACGTGGCCGACGCGATCGCCGAGCGTCCCGACGCGAAGGCCCTGCTCCTCGAGCGGCACGGCACCATCACGTGGGGCGCGACCGTCCGCGAAGCCTACGAGGCGACGATCGAGCTGATCACGCGGGCGGAGGATGCGATCGCCGAACGCCGGAAGGGACGGCGCGCGTTCGGCGGCCCGCGGGTGCCCGTCCTGGAGCCCGCGGCACGGCGCCAGACGGCGCTGGCGGTCGCGCCGCGGCTTCGCGGGGCGCTGAGCCGGAGCCGGCGTGTCCTGGTTGGGTTCGACGACTCGCCCGAGGTCACCGAGTTCGTGTCGTCGGCCGACGCGTCGAGCGTCTCCCAGATCGGGCCGGCGACTCCGGACCACACGATCTACGCCAAGCGGCTCCCGTGTTACGTCGACGCCGCCGGCGCCGAGGGACCGGATGCCTTGTTCGGATCGATCGAGCGCGCGATCGAGGGCTTCGTCACCGACTACACCCGCTACTTCGAGGATCACCGGTTCGAGGGGGCGCAGCTGCTCGATCCGCTGCCGCGGGTCGTGCTGGTACCGGGGCTCGGCATGTTCACCGCCGGCAAGGACCGGCGGACGGCTGGGATCGTGAACGACATCTATCACCACACGATCGGCGTGCTCGGCAGCGCCGGCGCCTTCGGCCGGTACGTCTCGCTCTCGGCCAAGGACGCCTTCGACGTCGAGTACTGGCCGCTCGAGCTCTACAAGCTCACCCTGGCGCCGCCCGAGAAAGAGCTGGCGCGCCGGATCGCGCTCGTGACCGGCGGCGGGTCGGGCATCGGTCGCGCGGTGGCGCGCAAGCTCGCCGCCGAGGGCGCCCACGTGGTCGTGGGTGATCTCGACGGCGCGACGGCCCGGCGGACGGCGGACGAGATCGTCGCGGCCGTGGGCTCGGGGCGAGCTCTCGGCCTCGAGATGGACGTCACGCGGGAGGCCTCGGTGCGGGCCGCGTTCGAGGAGACCGTGCTCGCGTACGGGGGTCTCGACATTCTCGTCTCGAACGCGGGTATCGCGCACTCCGCCCCGGTGGTGCGCCTGGAGCTCGCCGACTGGGAGCGCTCGTTCGCGGTGAACTCGACCGGCCACTTCATCGTCGCCCGCGAGGCGATGCGGCTGCTGACGGCCCAGGGGCTCGGCGGCGCGCTCGTCTTCGTCGCGACCAAGAACGTGATGTCGCCGGGGAAGGACTTCGCGGCGTATTCGGCGGCGAAGGCGGCGGAGGCCCAGCTCGCCAAGGTGCTGGCCCTCGAAGGCGCGCCGCACGGCATTCGATCGAACATCGTGAACCCGGACGCGGTCTTCCAGGACTCCAAGCTCTGGTCGGACGAGATCCGGCGCGAGCGGGCCGCGGCGCAGGGCATCCGGGTCGACCAGGTCGAGGACTTCTATCGGAAGCGCAACCTCCTCGGTGTCAGCATCTTGCCGGAAGACGTCGCCGAGGCGGTGCTCTTCCTCGCATCGGACCGCTCCGCCAAGACGACGGGCTGCTCCGTGACGGTCGACGGCGGCGTGCGAGACGCGTTCCCGAGGTGAACGGCATGATCGGCTTCGGCGCCCAGCTCTCGCTCCATCCCCCGGCCGAGCAGTTCGAGCTCGTTCAGCGCCTCGAAGCGGTCGGCTACGACTCGGTGTGGACCGGCGACCACATGTCGTTCCACAACCCGATCCACGAATCGATCACCCTCTTGGCGTCCTACGTGCCGATCACCCGGCGGATCAGGCTCGGCGTCGGCGTCTATCTCCTGGCGTTGCGCTCGCCGGCGGTGGCCGCCAAGCAGGCGGCGACGCTCGACGTGCTCTCGGGCGGCCGGCTCGTGTTCGGCGTCGGCGTCGGCGGCGAGAACCCGAAGGAGTTCGAGCTCTGCGGCATCCCGCACAAGGAGCGCGGCGCCCGCGTGAACGAGGGGATCGACGTGGTACGCGCGCTCTGGCGCGACACGCCGGCCAGCTTTCACGGGCGGTTCACGCGCTTCGAGTCGGTCTCGATCGATCCCAAGCCCGTGCAGCAGCTGCCGCCGATCTGGATCGGCGGCCGCTCCGACGCGGCGCTGGCCCGCGCGGGCCGTCAGGGCGACGGCTGGATGTCGTACGTCGTGCAGGCCGACCGCTACGCGCAGAGCCTCGACAAGATCCGCGCCGCCGCGGCCGCGGCGGGCCGCTCGATGGACACGTTCACCGCGGCGCACCTAGTCTTCATCACGATCGGCCGCGATTTCGAGGCGGCGAAGCGGGCGTGGGTCGGCGTGCTGAGCAAGCGCTACGCGCAGGACTTCGAGCCCCTCGCCAGGCGGTACGGCGTCATTGGCACGCCGGAGCAGTGCGCCGAGCAGCTCGAGCGGTTTCGCGCCGCCGGCTGCAGCTACTTCGTCATGAGCGCGATCGGCGAGCCGCGCGACGAGCGCGCGCAGCTCGAGACGATCGCCGCCGAGATCATCCCTCGATTCAGGTCGCGCTGAGCGTGCGGCAGACGGCACCGTGGCGGATCTGACGGGCGGACAGCTGGTTGCCCGCACCCTGAGGCAGGCCGGGGTCGGCCACGTCTTCACCTTGTGCGGCGGCCACATTCTGCCGATCTACGACGGCTGTCTCACCGAGGGCATCGGCATCATCGACGTGCGCCACGAGCAGGCGGCCGCTCACGCGGCCGACGCCTACGCGCGGCTCACGCGCGGCGTCGGCGTGGCCGTCGTCGTTCCGGGTCCGGGCGTGACCGATGCGGTCACCGGAGTTGCCAACGCCTACGCCGCGCGCAGTCCCGTGCTCCTGATCGGCGGCGCGGCGCCGCTGGGTCTGCGTGGTCTCGGCGCGCTCCAGGAGACCGAGCAGGTCGCGCTGCTCCGCCCGATCACGAAGGGCGCATGGTCGGTGTCGGAGACGCGGCAGATCCCCGAGGTGCTGGCGACCGCGGTCCGCACGGCGCTCTCGGGACGACCGGGGCCGGTCTTCGTCGAGATCGCGGTCGATTTGCTGATGACGACGATCGAGGACCGACTGGCGCCGATCCCAACGGGCTACGTGCACCGGACGCGCGCCGCGGTCGAGGCGTCGACGCTCGGCCGGCTCGAAGCTCTGCTGGCGTCGGCCGAGCGGCCGGTCGTGATGGCCGGCGGCGGCGTCTACTGGGACGACGCAGCGAAGTCGCTCGCGGCCTTCGCCGAGCGCGCGGGGGTGCCGGTCTTCATGAACGGCGCCGGCCGGGGCGCCCTCACCACCGATCATCCCAATGCGTTCTTCCAGACGCGCGGCTGGGCGCTGGGGCACGCGGATTTCGTCCTCGTGCTCGGGACCCCGCTCGACTTTCGCCTGGGCTACGGCCGGCCGCCGACGTTCGCGGAGGACGCCCGGGTCGCGATGATCGACGTCGATCCCGCCGAGCTCGGGCGCAATCGCCCGCTCGAGCTCGGAATCGCCGGCGATATCGACGTCATCCTCCGCCAGCTCACCGACGCGCTCCGGCCGGGCGCGGGGAGTCGCAGCGCATCCTGGCGCGCCGAGCTCCGGCGGCGCGAGGGCGAAGCGCGCGCGAAGCTCGTCGAGCTGGCCGCCACGGATCAGGCGCCGATCTCCCACTACCGCTGGGCGTGGGAGATCGCGTGCGCCGTCACGCGCGATACGATCGTCGTGGGCGACGGCGGCGACGTCGTGAACTGCGCGGCGAAGTTCGTGCCGATCGATCGCATGGGCCAGTGGATGGATCCGGGACCCCTCGGCTGCCTGGGCGTGGGCCCGCCGTTCGCGCTCGCCGCGAAGCTCCTGCGTCCGGATCAGCGCGTCTTGCTCGTCTCGGGCGACGGCGCCTTCGGCCTCAACGGGATGGAGCTCGAGACGGCCGTGCGCTTCAAGCTTCCGTTCACGTGCGTCATCGGCAACGACGGCGGCTGGGGCCAGATCCGGAGCCCCCAGGTCTCGTTCTTCGGCGAGGGGCGCACCGTGGCGACCTCGCTGCCGACGACGCGCTACGACCTGATGGTCGAGGCGCTCGGCGGCCGCGGCGCCTACGTCACGGATCCCAGCCAGATCGGCCCCGTGCTCGCTCGCGCGCTCGCCTCGGACGAGGTCTGGTGCGTCAACGTCGCGCTCGACCCCGAGGCGTATCGCAAGAGCGGCCAGGTCTCGATGGCCATTTGACCGCGGCGTGAAGATCACGTTTCTGTGTCCGCATCTCCGCATTGCCGGCGGAGTGCGCGCGATCCTCACCTACGCGGACCTCCTCACGGCCGACGGCCACCAGGTCACCGTCGTGGTGCCGGCCAAGGGCCGCGGCCGCGCGTTCTGGCGGTCGGTGACCGGCGCCGGGCCCGCCTGGATCCCGGGCTTCCGGGCCCGCGTCGTCTGGGTCGATCGATGGCGCGCGGACACGCTGCCGGATGGCGACGCGATCGTCGCGACCGCGTGGCAGTCCGCGACCGCCGTGGCCGAGGCGTCGACGCGCTGCGGGCGAAAATTCTACTTCGTGCAGCACTACGAGAGCCTGTATCACGGGCAGGCGGAGACGGTCGACGCGACCTATCGTCTGCCGCTGCAAAAGATCGTGATCTCCACGTGGCTGCGCGACATCATGCGCGAGCGCTTCGCGAGCGACGCGGAAGTCCTGGTCACTCCGGTCGACCCGATGCTGTTTCACGCCGTACCCGTCGCGGTCACCACGTCGCGCCCGCGTGTGCTGATGCTGCACCACGACTACGCGTGGAAGGGGACCGCCGAGGGCTTCGAGGCCGTCGCGCGCGTCAAGCAGCGCGTCCCGGGGCTGTTCCTCGTCGGGTTCGGTGTCAGTGCGCCCCGGGGGCCGGTGAGCTACGACGAGTTTCACGCGGACCCGCCGCAAGACACGCTCGCGACCCTCTACAGCGGCTGTGAGATCTACCTGTGCCCCTCGTGGGACGAGGGGCTCGGCATGCCGCCGATGGAGGCGATGGCCTGCGGCGCCGCCCTGGTGACCTACGACAACGGCGGCTGCCGCGACTACGCCTACGATGATGAGACAGCGCTCGTCGCGCGCCGGCGGGACGTCGCCGACCTCGCGGGCAAGCTCGAGCGGATCGCCACCGACGCGGCCCTGCGCGCGCGCATCGCCGCGGCCGGCTCGGCGTTCATCCGTAACACGTTCGACTGGGGACGCTCCGTCCGCCGCATGGCGGCGATCTTTCATTGACCGGCGCGCTGCCGACGGTCGAGGCGCCGTGCTTCGTGTGCGGCGACGACGGCGCCGACCGGGTCTGGGCCACGCCGGATCGCGCGTTCGCGGTGCCCGGCCTCTACGCGGTCGTGCGCTGCCGGCGCTGCGGCTTTCTCTATCAGCGGCCGCGTGTGCGCGACGAGCATCTGGCCGCGTGCTATCCCGATCACTATCCGCGACACCAGGAGCCGTCGCCGCGGATGCCGCTCAAGGGCTCGACGGGCCGGCAGCGGGCCGCGCGCTGGGCGCTGGCCGATGGTCTCGGCTACGAGGCCTTCCGCGACGCGCACGTGTCGCTCCTGACGCGGCTGCGGGCGCGCCGGTTGCTGCGACGGATCCGGTGGAACTGCCCGCCGTGGACCGGTGCCGGTCGCTACCTCGACGTCGGGTGTGGCTCGGGCGGATCCCTGGCGGTCGCGCAGGCGCTCGGCTGGCGCGTCGCGGGCGTCGAGATGGACGCGGCCGCGGCGGCGCTGGCGCGGCGCTTCACCGGCGAGCTGCACGTCGGCGACATCCTGACCGCGCCGTTCGCGCCTGGCCGCTTCGACGTGGTGACGGCGTTTCACGTCCTCGAGCACGTGCCCGATCCCATCGCGGTCGCGCGCCGCATGCTCGAGTGGCTGGCGCCGGGTGGTCTCTTGATCGTGGAAGTTCCGAATGCGGGGGGACTCGGCGCGAGCCTCTTCGGGGGCGCCTGGGCGGGGCTCGAGCTGCCGCGACATCTCTCGCACTTCACCCCGGAGACGCTCGAAGCGGTGATCGAGAAGGCGGGCGGTCGGGTCGTCTGGACGTGGCATCAGGCCAAGCCCCGTACGTACCTCTGGAGCCTGTCGGCGTGGCTCGGCGATCGAGGCTGGGGTGCGCTCGCCAAGTTCACGGAGCGGCGGCCGGTCTACGGCGTGCTGAAGCTCGGGCTGGAGGTGCTGGTGCCACTCGCGCGCGCGGCGCGGCGCGGCGAGTCGATCAGGATCGGCGCCGTCCGGAGTCGCCCGCAGTGACGTACGCCGACGGCGAGTCGTGTCGGGCGGCGAGGGCGGCGAGCTCGCGCTCGAGGTCGGCCAGACGTTTGGCGAGGCGGTCGCGCTCCTCGCGCAGCGACTGGGTGGCCGACTGGATGTGCGCTGCCAGGTGCCGGTCCCGATCGGCTCGCTGCCGTTTCGCCTCGTCCATGGTCGCCTGAGGCGAGCAAGAGCGGTGCCGCGCCTCGACCCCTTACACGCCGCGAGCTTCCGACCCGAACCTCGTGCAGTCTGACACCTACGACGAGGGCGTCGGTCAAGCTGACACGCCAGAATTCGTCCGGAAGTCGCGTGCTAGAATCGGGCGCGATGCCGATCTACGAGTACGAATGTCACGGCTGCCGGAGAAGGATCAGCCTGCTCGTGCTGCGTCCGTCGGCCGCGGACGCTCCGGCATGTCCGCGGTGTGGAAGTCAGGCGCTGTCCCGCCTGATGTCGCGTTTCGCGACGGTGAAATCGGAAGATGCGCGGCTGGACGCGCTGGCCGACTCCTCGAGCCTGGGCGACGTCGACGAGAACGATCCGTCGAGCGTCGCGCGGTTCATGAAGAAGATGGGGCGCGAGCTCGGAGACGACCTCGGCGACGACTTCGAGTCCGCCATGGACGAAGCCATGGCGGACGGAGAGGACGCCGGGGACGGGGATGCCGAATCTCCCGGCGCCGCCGATGCATCTTCTTCGGAAGAGTAGCCTGCAAGCCTCGAATGAAAGTCTCGATCCGTGACCGGCTGGAGGCGATAGGGGCTCCTGCGTGGGACGGGCTCGTCGCGGCCTCCCGCCTGCGGTCGCCGTTTCTTTCCTGGACGTGGCAATCCGAGTGGGCCCGTACGTTTGCCGGTGAGTCCCGGCTCGAGATCCGGTGCGTGGAAGACGGCGGCGGAAACCTGGTGGCGATCCTCCCGCTCTACGAGTCGCCTTCCGGCTCGCTCCAGATCCTCGGCGGCGCCGACGTTTCCGACTATCTCGATCTGATTGCGGTCAATGGGATGGAGGACGAGGCGTGGATGGCCCTCCTCCAGTCTCGCACCGCCGAGCGTGTCGAGTGGGAGCTTCACGCCGTGCCCGAGACCTCGCCCACCGTCACCGCCTTGCCACCGCTCGCCGCCGCTTGCGGCCTGGCCGTCTCCGCCACGGTGGAAGAGCGATGTCCCGTGCTCGTGTTGCCGTCCTCCTGGGAGACCTACCTCGCCCGCCTGTCCGGAAAGCACCGACACGAGCTCCAGCGAAAGATGCGACGCCTCGAGCGTGACGCCCCCGACGCCCATGCGTCATGCGTGAGCGCGCCGTCCGACATCGCGTCCCGCCTCGGCGATTTCCTCACGCTGCACCGGAGCTCGCGCGTGGGCAAGGCGCGCTTCATGGACGAGCGGATGGAGCGGTTCTTCCGGGCCGCGCTCACGGCGTTCGCCGAGCGTGGCGTCGCCAGGCTCTGGTTCCTCGACACCGCGTCGGGGCCGATCGCGGCTTTCGTCACGATCGAGTGGGACGGGACGGTCGGCCTCTACAATTCGGGGTTCGCCCCGGATCGCGCGGCGCTCTCTCCCGGCGTGGTCCTGCTGGCGCAGCTGATCCGCGACGCGATCGGGCGCGGGCGCGCAAAGTTCGATTTCTTGCGCGGCGAGGAGCGGTACAAGTACGAGTTCGAGCCCGTCGCCGAGGCCGTCTATCGGGTGAAGATCCAGTGAACCTGCACGTCGCGATGCTCAGCGTGCACACGTGTCCGCTGGCCGCCCTGGGTGGCAAGGAAACGGGCGGGATGAACGTATACGTGCGCGAGGTCTCGCGCGAGCTCGGGCGCATGGGCATGACGGTCGACGTCTTCACGCGCTCGCAGAACCCGACGATTCCGCGCGTGGTGTCGCTGGGCGAGCGCGCCCGGGTGATCCACCTGCCGGCGGGAGACGAAGCGCCGATGGCTCGCGTGCGGGTCCACGAGCACCTCGACGAGTTCGTCGACGGCGTCGAGGCGTGGCGGATCGCCCGGTCGATCGACTACGACCTGATTCACGCCCACTACTGGCTCTCCGGCGTCGCCGGGCTCCGGCTCAAGGAGCGCTGGTCGGTGCCCGTCATGCAGATGTTCCATACCCTGGGCCGGCTGAAGAACCGGGTCGCCCGCACCCCGGCGGAGCAGGAGCCCGCGATCCGATTGCAGGAGGAGATGCGGATCGTCGGCGCCTGCGACCGCATCGTGGCCGCCAACGTCGTCGAGCGTGCCGAGCTCCTGCGCGACTACGGCGCCGCCGCCTCGCGCATCGCGACGATCCCGTGCGGCGTCGATACCGACCTCTTCGTGCCGAGCGATCGAGCCGCCGCGCGCGCACGCCTCGGGCTCGACGACCACCCGGTGCTGCTGTGGGTCGGCCGCGTGGCGCCGATCAAGGGGCTCGACACCCTGCTCGACGCGGTCGCGCTCTTGCGTGGGACCGGCCGGGCCGTCCGCCTGCTCGTCGTCGGCGGCGATGCCGACGAGCCGATGAGCGAGCACGAGGTGTCGCTGCGCGACCGCATCCAGCGCCTCGATCTGGTTGACTCGGTCTGCTTCGTCGGCCCGCAGCCCCAGAGCGTGCTGCCCCTTTACTACGCCGCGGCGGACGTGACGGTCCTGCCCTCGTACTACGAGTCGTTCGGCATGGTCGCGCTCGAGGCCATGGCGTGCGGAAGTCCGGTCATCGCCTCTCGGGTCGGCGGGCTGGTCACCACGGTGCGCGACGGCGTCACGGGCTTCCTGATTCCGGAAGCCGACGTCGACGCGCTGGCCGAGCGGATCGACGCCCTCGTCGCCGACCCCGACCTGCGCTGGCGCGTGGGCCGCGAGGGCGTGCGCTGGGCGGCCCAGCACCGCTGGGCGTGTGTGGCCGAGGCGGTCTGCCGGGAATACGCCTCCCTCGAGTCCCGCGCCGGCGCGCATCTGGACGCGGCGCGCTGTCGCGAAGACTGACCGGCCGATCAGCCTCGCTCCCGTCCCCGTCGGCTGAAGTGCTACACTGCGGCCGCGGTGGGCACCCTCCTCGAGGTTAAAAACCTCAAGACGCACTTCGTGACGCGCAGCGGCGTCGTGCGCGCGGTCGATGACGTTTCCTGGGACGTGGGCGAGAGCGAGACCGTCGCGCTCGTCGGCGAGTCCGGCTGCGGCAAGAGCGTCAGCGCGCTGAGCATCATGCGGCTCGTCGCCGGCCCGTCGGGCCGGATCGTCGGCGGCCAGATCCTCTTCAAGGGCCGCGATCTCTTGCGGCTCTCCGAAGAAGAGATGCGCCACGTACGCGGGCGCGAGATCGGCATGGTCTTCCAGGAGCCGATGACCTCGCTCAATCCGGTGCTGACGATCGGCCGCCAGCTCACCGAAGGGCTGGAGATTCATCTGGGACTGACGCCGGCCGCGGCGCGGCAGCGCGCGATCGAGCTGCTCGGCATGGTCGGCATTCCCGATGGCGCGCGGCGCCTGCCGCAGTACCCGCACCAGTTCAGCGGCGGCATGCGGCAGCGGATGATGATCGCGACGGCGCTGGCGTGCAATCCGGCGCTGATCCTCGCCGACGAGCCGACCACGGCGCTCGACGTGACGATCCAGGCGCAGATCCTCGAGCTCATGAAAGATCTCTCGCGACGCTTCGGCGTCGCCCTTCTGATCATCACGCACAACCTGGGCGTCGTGGCCCGCTATGCGGACCGCGTGAACGTCATGTACGCCGGCAAGATCATCGAGCGCGGCACCGCGCGCGAGCTCTACGCCGATCCGCGCCATCCCTATACCCTCGGTCTGCTTCGCTCGGTGCCGCGCCTGGACGAGCCACGGCGCGCGCGACTGGATCCCATCGAGGGCCAGCCGCCCGACCTGACGCGCCTGCCGACCGGGTGCGCATTCACGCCGCGCTGCGCCTTCAGCGTCGACCGGTGCCGCCTCGAGACGCCGCCGTTGCGTCCGGTGAACGGAGGCGGTCACGTGAGTGCCTGCTGGGAAGCCGAGAACCTCGACCGGGTCCGGACCGCGGCACGCACGTGAGCGACGGCGCCCCGCTTCTTCAAGTCGTGAATCTGGTGAAGCACTTCCGGGTCGGCGGCGGCCTGTTCGGACGCCGGGCCGGTCTCGTCCGCGCCGTCGACGGCGTGAGCTTCGAGATCCGCCGCGGCGAGACGCTGGGGCTCGTCGGCGAATCCGGCTGCGGCAAGACGACGACGGGACGGTGCATCCTGCAGCTCGAGCGGCCGACCAGCGGGCAGGTCCTCTTCGAGGGGCGCGACCTCGCGGCGCTCGATGACGACGAGCTCCGTCCGATCCGCCGCAAGATGCAGGTGATCTTCCAGGATCCCTACAGCTCGCTCAATCCGAGGATGACGGTGGGGCAGATCATCGCCGAGCCGCTGGCCGTCCACGGTCTGGTCGGTGACCGCGCGCGTCGCGCCACGCGCGTGCGCGAGCTCCTGTCCCACGTGGGGCTCCTGCCGCAGCACGCGCACCGCTATCCGCACCAGCTGTCGGGCGGCCAGCGTCAGCGCGTCGGGATCGCGCGGGCGCTGGCGGTCGAGCCCTCGCTGATCATCTGCGACGAGCCGGTGTCGGCGCTCGACGTCTCGATCCAGGCGCAGATCATCAACCTGCTCGAGGATCTCCAGGCGCAGTTCGGGCTCACGTACCTCTTCGTCGCCCACGATCTCTCGGTCGTGCGCCACATCTCCGACCGCGTCGCGGTCATGTACCTGGGCCGGATCGTCGAGATCACCGATCGGAAGTCGCTCTACGACTCGCCGTTGCACCCGTACACGAAGGCGCTGCTCTCGGCGGTGCCGATCCCCGATCCGGCGCTCGAAGCCCAGCGTGAGCGGGTCGTGCTGGGCGGCGAGGTGCCGAGCCCGCTCAGCCCGCCGCCGGGCTGTGTGTTCCATCCCCGTTGCCCGATCGCCGTCGACCGCTGCCGGGTCGAGGTGCCCGACCTGCGAGAGATCAGGCCGGCACACCGGGCCGCATGCCTGCTCGCTTGACTCACGACCGTTCCGTGCTCG
Source organism: uncultured bacterium (assembly GCA_964450175.1). Classification (GTDB taxonomy): domain Bacteria; phylum Methylomirabilota; class Methylomirabilia; order Rokubacteriales; family CSP1-6; genus AR31. The sequence continues at coordinate 14,196 of CAYVHH010000220.1, forward strand.
ATGCTGAAACCGCTCGTGCTCGATGCCGGTTATCTAGTGAGACCTTCGAAGGAGACATCAATGCGACGCTGCCTCTCTAGCCTCGTAGTCGCGATCGTCGCCGTGACCTTGGCCAGCCCGGCCACGGCCCAAGACAAACCCCGATACGGTGGAGAGCTGATCTTCGCGGTGCCGTCCGAGCCCCCGTCGTATGACGCGCACCGCGAGGAGACGTTCGGGATCATCCATCCGATGGCTCCCCACTACAACACACTGCTCCGGCCCGATCCGACCGACAAGCTCGCGGCCAAGATCGTCGGAGATCTCGCCGAATCGTGGACGATCTCGAAGGACGGTCGAACCTACACGCTCAAGCTCCGCCGAGGTGTCAAGTTCCACGACGGTAGCGAGATGACCTCCAAGGACGTAAAGGCGAGCTACGACAAGATCATCTTCCCGCCGGCCGGTGTTGCCTCCGACCGCAAGGGCGAATATCTGGACGTCGAGGCGGTGCAGGCGCCGGATCCCTACACGATCGTCTTCCGGCTCAAGTGGCCGTCGGGCTCCTTCCTGATGTCGCTCGCCTCGCCCTGGAACTGGATCTACAAGGCCGACATCCTGGCCAAGGACATGCGCTGGTACGAGACTCACGTCATGGGCACCGGACCGTTCATCTTCGTCGAGCACGTACGGGGCTCCCACTGGGTCGGCAAGCGGAATCCCAACTACTGGGACAAAGGAAAGCCCTATCTCGACGGCTACCGCGCGATCTTCATCAAGGACTCCGCGGCACAGGTGGCGGCCGTTCGCGGCGAGCGCGCACACATCCAGTTCCGAGGGTTCTCGCCCGCCGAGCGCGACAGCCTGGTCCAGGCTCTCGGTCCCAAGATCACGGTGCAGGAGAGCCCGTGGGACTGCGCGCTGCTCGTGGCGATGAACCATGAGAAGAAGCCGTTCGACGACAAACGGGTGAGGCGCGCCCTCTCGCTCGCGCTTGATCGCCATCAAGGCTCGCAGGCGCTGTCGAAGATCGCCATCGTCAAGGAGATCGCGGGCGTGCAGGTCCCCGGGACGCCGTTCGCGACGCCGCCCGCCGAGCTCGAGAAGCTGGCCGGCTACGGACGGGACATCGCGAAGTCGCGCGCCGAGGCCAAGCGGCTCCTGAAGGAGGCGGGCGTCCCCGAGGGATTCACCTTCACGTTCAAGAACCGCGGGATTCCCATGCCCTACGAGCCCGTGGGAGTCTGGCTGATCGATCAGTGGAGGCAGGT
>CAYVHH010000221.1:0-11534 GCA_964450175.1 uncultured bacterium
CGCGTGATGGACTGGATCGCCGGGGAATTCAAGAAGGAACACGGCATCGACCTCTTGAAGGACCGGATGGCCCTGCAGCGGTTGAAGGAAGCCGCCGAGAAGGCGAAGTGCGAGCTGTCGACGACCCTGCAAACCGAGATCAACCTGCCCTTCATCACGGCCGACGCGAGCGGGCCCAAGCACTTGGTGCTCACGCTGACCAGAGCCAAGCTCGAGGCGCTCGTGGCCGATCTCGTCGAGCGCACCCTCGGCCCGTGCCGACAGGCGATGCAGGACGCCGGCGTGAGCCCGAAGGACATCAACGAAGTCATCCTCGTGGGTGGTCAGATCCGGATGCCGAAGGTGCAGGAGGCCGTGAAGCAACTCTTCGGCCGCGAGCCCCACAAGGGCGTCAACCCGGACGAAGTCGTGGCGGTCGGCGCGGCGGTGCAGGGGGCGGTCCTCACTGGAGAGGTCAAGGACCTCCTGCTCCTCGACGTCACGCCGCTTTCGCTCGGAATCGAGACGCTCGGCGGCGTGATGACTCCGCTCATCACCCGCAACACGACGATCCCGACGAAGAAGAGCGAAGTCTTCACCACGGCGGCCGACAACCAGACCTCCGTCGAGGTCCACGTGATGCAGGGCGAGCGACCCATGGCGCGTGACAACCGGACGCTCGGGAAGTTCCACCTGGTCGGCATCCCGCCGGCGCCGCGTCAGATGCCGCAGATCGAGGTGACGTTCGACATCGACGCGAACGGCATTCTGAACGTCGCCGCGCAGGACAAGGCGACGGGCAAGCAACAGAACATCACCATCACCGCGTCGTCCGGGCTGACCAAGGACGAGATCGAGCGGATGGTCAAAGAAGCCGAGGCGAACTCCGCCGAGGACTCGAAGCGGAAGCAGGAGATCGAGGTGCGCAACCAGACCGACTCGCTGGTGTACTCGACCGAGCGAACGCTCGGCGAGCACGGCGCCAAGCTGGCGGAGGGTGATCGCAAGGCCATCGACGAGGCGCTCGCCGAGGCGCGTGAGGCGCTGAAGGGGGAAGACATCGAACGGATGAAGCGCGCGCAGGAGGGCCTGAGCCAGGCGTCTCACAAGCTCGCGGAGATCATGTACCGCGAGGCGCAGGCGCAAGGCCAGCCGGCCGGCTCGAGCGCGGCCAGTGGGCCGAGCCAGGGCGCGCCGGGTCCCAAGGAGGGTGAAGTGGTCGACGCCGACTTCGAGGATCTGGGCGACAAGAAGAAGTAACGGGTCATGCGTCGCGACTACTATGCAGTTCTAGGAATCGCGGCGACGGCTCCGCCGCGCGAGGTGCGTCGAGCGTACCAGCGCCTCGCGCGGCAGTATTCTCCCGACGTCAATTTCTGGGACGAGCGGGCCCGCGAGCTCTTCGAGGAGATCGCCGAGGCGTTCAGGGTTCTCGGCGACCCCACCGCGCGTCAGATGTACGACCAGTATGGGCACGCGGTGGGTGCCGACGCCGCGCTGGCCGAGGGGCGGCGGGGCGACGACGTCCATGCCGTCGTCGATCTATCGTTCGCCGGGGTCGTTCGGGGGACGAACGTCCGGCTCGATGTCCAGCGATTCTCGCCGTGCCCGACCTGTGGGGCGAGCGGCGCCGGCCCCGAAGGACGATGCTCGGCATGTATGGGTCGCGGTGTGCGTCGTGTCGTCGAGCCGGTTGGCGTCGTGGTTCCAGCCGGAGTCGATTCCGGCGCACAAATCCGCGTGGCCGGCGAGGGTAATGCCGGCCCGTTCGGTGGACCGCGAGGCGATCTTCTCGTGAGCACGCGAGTCGGAGAGCATCCGTTCTTTCAGCGTAAGGGCGACAACGTGCACTGCGACGTCCCGATCAGCGTGTGGGAGGCTCTGCTCGGCGCCCGCATCCGCGTCCCAACGCCGTCGGGAGAGGCGGTGCTGGTCGTGCCACCCGGCACGACGGGTGGGCAGGTGTTCCGCCTGCGCGGGCAAGGGCTGCCGAGATTAACGGGCGAGTCGACGGGCGACCTCTATGTGACGGTCCGCGTCGAGGTTCCGACCGGTCTCGACGCGCGGACACACGAGCTGGTGCGCGAGCTCGCCCGGCTGATGCCGGTCGAGACACGGACCGCGCTCGAGCGTTATCGGGGAGGTGCGGAGTGAGCGGAGTGACCGATCGCGGTAAGCCGCTCTACATGATCGGGGTGGTCGCCGACATGCTCAACGTCCACCCGCAGACCCTGCGCTTCTATGAGAAGAAGGGGCTCGTGCGTCCGAGCCGGACCGTCGGTCGGACGCGAATGTACTCCACCGAGGATGTCGACGAGCTCGCTCGGCTGCTCAGGCTCACCCGTGACCTTGGTGTGAATCTCGCCGGCATCGAGGTCATCTTAAAGATGAGACGCCGCATGATCGAGATGCAGAAACAGATCGAGGATCTCGTGACCTACCTCCGGGAGGAGGGCGGCGAGACGACGGGTCAGAGCCGGCCGCAAGAGCCCCGAGAGGCTCTCGTCCGGGCGGCATCCGGCCAGCTGAAGCCCGTCGATCTGTTCTAGGTTCGAAAGGAGAACTATGGCTGGCGAGCGCGACGAGAAAGAACTCAACATCCCCGACGTATTGGGGATTTTGCCTCTTCGCGGTACGGTCGTTTTCCCGCAGGCGGTGACGCCGTTGGCGGTTGGGCGTTCCGCGTCGGTCCGGCTCGTTCAGGAAGCGCTTCAGGGTACTCGAATCGTGGGCGCGGTCATGCAGCGCGATCCGGCCGCGGAGGACCCGCGCGTCCAAGAGCTTCACTCGATCGGGACCGCGATCCTGATCCACAAGGCGTTGAAGCAGCCCGACGGGACCCTGCGCCTGATCGTGCAGGGACTCTCACGCTTCCGCCTCGCCGACGTCGTGCAGGAGGCGCCCTTCATCCGTGCCCGGATCGATCGGCTCCCCGACGAAGCGCCGTCGACGGCGACGCTCGAGGTCGAAGCGCTGGCGCGCACGGCCTCGGGACTCTTCCAGCAGGTCATTTCGCTGTCGCAGAACTTGCCCGATGAGCTCGCGAACATTCTCGGCGCCGCGGAGAGCCCGGGCGCCGTGGCAGATCTGATCGCCGGATCGCTTCCGACCTTGCCGACGACTCTGCGCCAGGAGCTGCTCGAGACGATCAGCGTCACCGAACGCCTGCAGCGGTTGGTCGCGGCCCTCACGAAAGAGGTCGAGGTGCTCGAGCTCGGCTCGAAGATCCAGTCGGAAGCGCAGTCGGAGATGTCGAAGACGCAGCGGGAGTACTACCTGCGCGAGCAGATGAAGGCGATTCAGAAGGAGCTCGGCGACGGCGACGACCGCACGCAGGAGATCGACAGCCTGCGCGAGAAGATCGAGGCGGCCGGAATGACCGAAGAGGCCAAGAAGGAAGCGCTTCGCGAGCTCGATCGGCTGGCGAAGATGCCGCCGGCTGCGGCGGAATACACGGTCGCGAGGACCTACATCGATTGGCTCGTGTCGATTCCGTGGCAGCAAGAGACCGCCGACAACGTCGACATCGGCGCGGCACGGACGATCCTCGACGAGGACCATGAAGGCCTCGAGAAGATCAAGGAGCGGATCCTCGAGTACCTCGCAGTCAAGAAGATCCGTCCGTCCGGGAAGGACCCGATCCTCTGCTTCGTGGGTCCTCCGGGCGTCGGCAAGACGTCACTGGGCCGGTCGATCGCCCGGGCGCTCGGCCGAAAGTTCCACCGCATCTCACTCGGCGGCATGCGAGACGAGGCTGAGATCCGCGGCCATCGCCGAACCTATATTGGCGCGCTGCCGGGCCAGATCATCCAGGGGCTGAGGCGCGCCGGGACGAAGAACCCGGTGTTCATGCTCGACGAGATCGACAAGCTCGGGATGGACTTCCGCGGCGACCCGGCCTCGGCGCTGCTCGAGGTGCTCGATCCCGAGCAGAATGTCTCGTTCCGCGACCACTATGTGGACGTCGCGTTCGATCTGTCGCGCGTGCTGTTCGTGACGACGGCGAACGTGATCGACACGGTGCCCCCGGCGCTACGCGACCGGATGGAGATTATCCCGCTCGCCGGATACACGGAGGAGGAGAAGATCGCCATCGCCCAGCGCCACCTCGTACCGAAAGAGGCGCGCGAGCACGGCCTCGACCCGGAAAAGGACATCGAGTTCACTCCCGAGGCGCTGCGCCTCCTGGCGCGCGGCTACACCCGCGAGGCCGGAGTGCGGAATCTCGAGCGCGAGATTGCCAGCGTCTGCCGGAAAGTGGCGCGCCGGCGCGCCGAAGGGCACGCGGAGGCCGCCCGGATCACGCCCGACGTGGTCACGTCGTTCCTGGGTGTGCCGCGCTTCGAGCTCGAGGAGGTCGAGGAGCGCACGCGTGTTCCGGGCGTCGCGATCGGACTCGCATGGACACCGGTCGGCGGGGACGTCCTGGTCATCGAGGCGACGCGGATGCAGGGAAAGCGCACCCTCACCCTGACCGGACAGCTCGGGGACGTCATGAAGGAGTCGGTGCAAGCGGCCCTTTCGTGGGTCCGATCACATGCCGACGAGCTCGGCATCGCGCCGGAATTCTGGGAGATGTCGGATATCCACGTGCACGTTCCGGCTGGTGCCATCCCGAAGGATGGGCCGTCCGCGGGCGTGACGATGACAACCGCGCTGGTGTCGTTGCTGACGGGCCGGCGCGTGAGGTCCGGGCTCGCCATGACCGGCGAGGTCAGCCTGGCCGGGCGCGTGCTGCCGGTCGGCGGTATCAAGGAGAAGGTGCTGGCGGCGCATCGCGCCGGGATCCGTACATTGCTGATTCCAGGCCGTAACGCGAAGAACCTGATGGAAGACGTGCCGGCCCGGGTCCGCGACGAGATGACGATTCACCTGGTGGACTCGGTGCGGGATGTCCTGAAATACGCGCTCGAGGATGCGCCGACGTGGCCCGAGGTCGAGCGGATGGCTTTATCTTCCTGATTTCGAGGAGTTGCGGGATTTCCGGACGCGGCGTTCTACCTTGAAGGTGGAGCGCCGCGTCGGCTAACATAGCCGTATGTCTCGCCTCGGGGTTTTCCTGGGCGTGATGTCTACAGTGCTTCTCTCATCGACCTCAGCCGGAGCCCAGGTCTTTAGGCTCTCCGAGGGCGACGGGACGGTCCATTTCACGAACGCGCCGACCGATCCCCGGTACAAAAACCTCGTGGGGTATTCCTCCGGCACGTCCGCTGGTTTCTTGCGTCTCGCCCGTCCGGACACAGCGCGGTATGCCGCCGAGATCAAGGCCGCTGCCGAGCGCTACGGCGTTTCGGAACGCCTTGTCCAGGCCGTCATCCGCGTGGAGTCTGCGTTCAATCCGCGCGCGGTTTCGGTGAAGGGCGCTCAAGGGCTGATGCAGCTCATGCCCGAAACGGCGACGATGTTGGGCGTTCGCAACAGCTTCGATCCCCAGCAGAACATCGACGGCGGTGTTCGACATCTTCGCGGGCTGATCGACCGATTCGGCAACGACCTGCCACTGGCGCTGGCGGCGTACAACGCGGGCGAGAAGGCGGTGGTCGCGAATCGAGGGATCCCGCCATACCCGGAGACCCGAGACTACGTGACGCGGGTCATGTACTACTACGATGGCACGACGAACGGCGCGGCGAGCCCGCCGACGACCGTCTATCGGACCGTCGGTGATGACGGGGCGATCGTCTACACGAACATTCCGCCGCGCGGCCGCCGCTAGTCCGCTACTCCCGCAGTCGCCACTTCTTTTCGAGCCAGCTGCCGACCACGGATCCAATCCTCGGGAGCACGCGCCGGTTCAGGACCAGCCCCAATGTGAGGCGCCGTCGGCCAATGAGACGTTGCCGGAGCGTGCGCGCGAAAGCGACGACGTCGTCGGTGCTAGACGCTCCAGACGCGGCCCGAGTTCGCGGCGCCGTGCTCCAGGATCACGGGGGGCTGATGGTCGCCGCCGGCCAGCAGAGTGTGCGCGGAAACGTTGGCATCGCGGACATTCTAAGACTGGCAGTCGAGCGTCAGGCATGCTGGAATCGGAAGGCCCGATCGAGAGAGACAAGAGCGGAGCCACGGGTGACGATCGGCAATTGCGCGGGGGCGATGGTAGTCGCGATCCTGGTTTCGCTCAGCCAGGCCGGCGATGGTCGTCGCGAGACCGCTCGCCCTGCGAGTCGTGCCGTGCCCTCGGCGACTACTCACCCCGAGCCGGTCCCGACGAAAGAGGTCGAGCCTCCACGGACTGTCGAGACCGCACCGCCGCGACCGAAGCCTCCCGAGGTGACCGCGCCTGTGACTCCAAGGCCGCCGATCGCGACTCCGAAGTCGCCCGCGGTTCCCGTCGGGCCGCGTGCGCCTCGGCGGAACGAACCACCCCGAGCGGAGTCCGTTCCGCAGCAGAGCTCACCCGGAGAGAAGAGCCCGGCTCCGCCCGAGAGCGCCGCACCGCCGTCGACTGAGACCGCACCGCCGCCGGAAGCTGCGGCGCCACCGCCCACGAAACCGACGGCGGTGACCCTGGACCTGACCTCGCTCGAGCAGCGCCTACGCGACACCAAGGCGATTGGAGTCTTCACCAAGCTGTCGCTCAAGAACCAGGTCGACGATCTGCTGGACGAGTTCCGTGAGTTTCATCAACGGCGTGATCAGACCATGCTGGCGAAACTTCGGCAGGCGTTCGATCTGCTCCTCCTGAAGGTGTTGTCACTTCTGCAGGATGCAGATCCAACGCTCGCCCGCGACGTGTCGTCGTCACGCGAGGCGCTGTGGAACATTCTGATCGATCCCGACAAGTTCAAGAATCTCTGAATCCTCTGGAGGGGGGCAATGAGCAGGCGAATCACGGTCGCGATCTTGATCGGGTCGATGGCGACTCTGCTCGCGGGGCGTTCGCAGGCCGCCGACGATCCGGCGGTGCTGAGGGATCTGACGGCGGTCATCGCGCTGCAGGGGCAGCCGTGTGGGCAGGTCGTCTCGGCCACCAAGCAAGGCGACAACGACTATGTCGCCGCATGCAAGGACGGGAGCCGCTATCGAGTGTTCGTGAACGCGGAGGGAAGGGTGGTCGTGCAGAAGCAATGAGCGATGGCTCACGCCCGCCACTGGCGATCGAGCCCACGATACTGGATCGCCTCCGCGCAGTGCTCGGCGGTCAGCGTGTCGACGCCGGCCAGATCGGCGATCGAGCGTGCGACCTTGAGAACGCGATCGTGGCCGCGCGCCGAAAGTCCCAAGCGCGTCATGGCCGCGGTCAGCAGGCGCTCGGCCTCGCCCGAGACCGAGCAGAAGCGTCGAACCTGGCGCGGACTCATCGCGGCGTTGACGCGGATGCCGCCGGCGCGGAAGCGATCACGTTGCCTCCGGCGCGCGACGTCCACGCGCGCTCTGATCGTCTCGCTCGCGTCGCCTGAATCCCCGGCGTGAACATCGCCCGGTGCCAGCGCCGGCAGCTCGACCTGCAGATCGATGCGGTCGAGGAGGGGGCGAGATATGCGGCCGAGATATCGATTGCGCTCGGCGGGCGTGCAGACGCACGCGTCGAGTGAATGGCAGCCTCGTCGGCACGGATTGGCGGCGGCGATGAGCTGGAAGCGTGCCGGGAAATCGCTGACACCGCTGGCGCGGGCGATCGTGACGCGGCCGTCCTCGAGCGGCTGGCGTAGCGACTCGAGGACGTGTTGCTGAAATTCCGGGAGCTCGTCCAGGAAAAGGACACCGAGATGGGCGAACGTCACCTCGCCGGGATGGGGCGGCCCGCCCCCGCCGATGAGACCCGACACCGAGATCGTGTGGTGAGGCGCGCGGAACGGCCGCCGGCTCATCAGCTCGCCGTGCCGCGGCAGCAGCCCGGCGACCGACCAGATGGTCGAGGCCTCGATCATTTCGTCGCGCGTGAGCGACGGGAGGATCGCCGCCAGCCGTCGTGCCAGCATGGTTTTGCCGCCTCCCGGCGGGCCCACGAGCAGCACGTTGTGCGCCCCGGCCGCCGCGATCTCGAGCGCGCGCTTGGCATGGGCCTGGCCCCGCACGTCCGAGAAGTCGAGCTCGTCGGCCACGGCGGCGGCCGGAGGCGCGGGCGCGGCTGGTGCGACCGACGTCGGATCGGCCCCATTCAGAAGGCCGACGGCGTCGCGTAGGGTCGGCGCAGCGAGCACCCGGAGGCCGTCGACCGCCAGCGCCTCGCCGTGATTCGCGAGGGGAACGACGAGGGTCTTGATGCCCTGACGCCGGCACGCAAGGCCCACGGCGAGGACCCCACGGACACCCTGGATCTGGCCGTCGAGCGCCAGCTCGCCCACGACCACGAACTCGCCGATCTGTCCGTTCCTTACGGTGCCGGTCGCTGCCAGGATGCCGAGCGCGATCGGCAGATCGAATGATGTTCCTTCCTTGCGGACGTCTGCCGGAGCCAGGTTCACCGTGATCCGATCGGATGGAAAGGGGAAGCCGGCGTTGCGTATGGCCGTCCGGACCCGCTCGCGACTCTCGCGAACCGCCGAGTCCGGAAGCCCGACCGTGGTGAACGCCGGCAGACCTGGAGCTACGTCGACTTCCACACGCACCAGCGCGGCCTCCACACCCACGAGCGCCGCGGAAAGGACCCGCGCGATCACGAGACGATTGTTCGGCCGACTCGGGCGAAGCGTCAATGTCCCGGATCGAGAACACCCGAATTCTACTTGGATATCGGTCGGCGCAGCTCGCCGCCAGGCTGAGCACGATTGGTGCTAGAGTCCGGGAATGGCGCGCCCCGTCGTCCTCGTTGTCGATGACGACCCCGGCGTTCGGGAGTCGTTCCGGCTGATCCTCGAAGATCACTACGACGTCACCGACGTGCCCGACGGCCCCGCCGCGCTGGACGTCGTTCGCGCCTCGGCGGTCGACCTCGTGCTCCTCGACATCCGGCTTCCTGGAATGGACGGCATCGAGGTGCTCGAGCGCATCAAGACGCTCGACGAGGGGATCGAGGTGATCCTCGTCACGGCCGTCAAGACCGTGCGGACCGCGGTGGCTGCGATGAAGCTCGGTGCCTTCGACTATCTGACCAAGCCCTTCGAGGAGGACGAACTCCTGTCCCTGTCGCGGCGCGCCCTCGAGCGGCGGGCGCTCGAGCGCGAGGTCGCGTTCCTTCGCTCCGAGCTGGCGCGCGCGCACGATGCGGACGAGATCGTCGGCCGGCATCCCGCGATCGAGAAGCTTCACGGGCTCATCGCCCAGGTAGCCCGGACGCCGACGACCGTGCTGATCACCGGCGAGAGCGGCACCGGCAAAGAGCTCGTTGCTCGGGCGATCCACCATCAGGGCCCGCGCCGTGAGGGGCCCTTCATCGCCGTCAACCCGGCCGCGATCGCCGAGACGCTGATCGAGTCCGATCTGTTCGGGCACGAGCGGGGCGCGTTCACCGGCGCCCACCAGCGAAAGCTGGGAAAGTTCGAGCTGGCGCAGGGAGGCACACTCTTCCTGGACGAGATCGGCACGCTCCGAGCCGAGCTCCAGGCCAAGCTCTTGCGCGTGCTCCAGCAGCGTGAGATCGAGCGGGTCGGCGGCACGCGCCCGGTCAAGATCGACGTCCGGTTCATCGCCGCGACCAACACGAACCTCAAGGAGGCCGTCGGGAGCGGGGCCTTCCGGGAGGACCTCTACTACCGGCTCAACGTCGTGCCGGTCGTGGTGCCGCCGCTGCGGGAGCGTATCCAGGATGTCCCGCTGCTCGTCGAGCACTTCATCCGGCGTGACAACCGGCGTTTCCACAAGCGCGTCGAAGGACTCTCGCCCGAGGCGCTCGCCGCGCTCAACGCGTACCGGTGGCCGGGCAACGTGCGCGAGCTGGAGAACGTCGTCGAGCGGTGTGTGGTCCTGGCCGAGGGCCCGATCATCCAGCTCAACGACCTGCCGCTGGATGTGTCGCTACCCCAGCAGGCCACGAAAGTCCGGGCCGCCGAGGCGCTCCCACTGAACGAGGCGACGGACCAGTTCGAGCAGCAGATCGTGCTGCGCGTCCTCGAGCGCGTCGGCTGGAACCTGACCGAAGCGGGACGAATTCTCGAGATCCATCGCAATTCGCTCCGGGTGAAGCTCGCGCGGTGGGGGATTCGCGCGCCCGGACAACGCTGAACGCCCAGCTACTGGGCGCCCAGTAAGTGGGCGCGCCGCACAGTCACTGGGCGCGGCGCCGATGAGTCCGTGACGACTCACGCGTAATTCGTGGTCGAGAAACAGGAACTTGAGCCGGAGTTGCTCTCGTCGATCGTTCGTGGCGGTGGAATTGCTTCGCCGAATCACGGCTTGTACTTCGGGCACTCATGGGGAGAGCCCATCAACCGTCGAGGAGGAAAGCAATGACGAAAGTGTGGACCGGAATCGTCGTGGTGGCCGCGGTGGTCGCGTCGTTCCTGCTCGTGGCGCCGGTGATCGAGTCGGGAACGTCGGGCTCCACGCAGTTCTTCCAGGCGGTTGGTACCGCTGACGGTGGCGCGGACTAAGTACATCAGCCTCCTTGATTGGATGAGAATGAGGGGGGGCGGTATGCCCCCCTTCAAACTCGCCCTCCTGCTCGGCGCCTTCCTCGCCGGCGTAGCGATGACCTTGTTGCTTCTCATAGGCCCTCCCACCCTTCGCCCCGGCGCCCAGATCTCGGCCCAGGAACCGGAGGGGCCCGTGTCAACCGGGACGTACCGGCGGCCGTTGGGCAACGATCCCGAGACGCTCGACCCGGCGCGCATCAGCGACACGTACGGGCGGTCCGTCTCGCAGCAGATCTTCGATGGTCTCGTGCAGTACGACCAATCCCTGACGATCAAGCCTGCGCTGGCGCAGTTCTGGCGCGCCACACGAGACGGGCTCACCTGGACGTTCGAGCTACGGAAGGGAGTCAAGTTTCACCACGGGCGCGAGCTCACGGCCGACGACGTGGTCTATTCGTTCACGCGCATCCTGGATCCCAGGACGCGGTCCAATGCGAACGAGTCGTTCCAGCATATCAAGGGCGCGCGCGAATTCCGCGACGGCCGCGCCAAGAGCGTCACCGGCCTCGTCGCGCTCGATCGTTACACGGTGCAGGTCGCCCTGACCCAGGCGAGCCAATCCTTCGCGTCGGTTGTCGCGATCGGTCACGCCAAGATCGTGCCGCGGGACGTGGTCGAAGCGCAGGGTGACGCGTTCGGGGCTCAACCGATCGGGACAGGGCCCTTCCGATTCCTCCGGTGGGATCGCGGCAAGGAGATCGTGCTCGGCGCCAACGCCGAGTACTTCGACGGCGCGCCGCGGCTGAGTCAGCTCGTCTTCCGCATCTTCCCGGGCGAGCAGCACGATGCGATGCACGAGGAGTTCCTGAAGGGTAATCTCGAGGACGCGCCGGTGCCGCCGCGCGCCGATCGGCGGGCGCTGGCCGCGGATCCGAACCGGATCTACGTGAAGCGCTCGATGATCAGCGTGCGCTTCTACGGGTTCAACACGCGCATCAAGCCCTTCGACGATCGACGCGTGCGCCAGGCCATCGTGCTCGCCATCAACCGCGAAGCGATCATCGACGGTGTGTACTTCGGCCAAAACACGTTCGCCCGCGG
>CAYVHH010000222.1:0-20009 GCA_964450175.1 uncultured bacterium
GTTGGCCAGGATCTCGGACGTGCCACCCGTCTTGAACCCGGCATCGTCGACGGGCGAGATGCTTCGGAACTTGAACGCGCGGATCGTGTTCGGCCCGCCGAGGTAGAAGCGCTCGTAGATCGGGACTTCCTTCCCGCCCCATCCCTCCACGAATCCCGCCTCGAACCGGCTCCCCAGGATGTGGCCGAACCAGATCGGCTTGAAGTAGGTCTGGAGGAAGGTCGCCTTGTAGAACTGCGAGTCGCCCCCGAGGCCGGCGAAGTCAAGGGTGAAGGCGGTCTGCCCGCCTTTGCTGGGAGCCGCGACCAGGTCCCGGCTGTCACGGGTCAGAGCGCCGCCGATCGAGGAGGTGATCGTCGTTCCCTTTTGCTCCACCAGGTCCGGCGGCGCAGTGGCACTCAAGTCTTTGACAATGTCCTGCGACAGACGATACCCCGTGTTCCAGCGCCAGTATTCGGCGAACGGGTGGCTCATCCGGAGATTCAGGCCGGTGGTGTCGTAGGTGTAGTCCTGGTAGATGCGGATGCTCTTGTAGATGTCGAAGCCGCCCGACAAGGGGCGGTCGAACAGCCAGGGGTCGGTGAAGCTGATGGTCCCCTGCTGGGTTTGCGCGCCGGCGCGGATGCGGATCGCGACCTCCCAGCCGCGGCCCAGGAAGTTGCGCTGGGCCAGGTCGATCGTGCCGACCAGGGAGTCCACCGAGGAGTAGCCGCCGCCGATGCTGAAGACGCCGGTAGCTCGCTCGACCACAACGACGTTCACGATGATCTTCGTCTTGTCGGAGCCGGGCTGGGTGTCGACGTTGACGGTCTCGAAGTAGCCGAGGTTCACGAGCCGCTGGCGGGCCTTTTCCTTGTTCTGGAGCGTGTAGAGATCGCCCTCGTGGAGCGGCAGCTCACGGCGGAGGATCTTGTCCTCGCTCCGGACGTTGCCGCTGATGTTGATGCGCTCGACGTACACTTCGGGCCCTTCGGTGATCTCGAAGGTCAGGTTGATCTGATTGACGGCCGGCAGCTGGTCGCGTTTGGCGTTCACGTCGGCCGAGGCGCGGCCGATTGCGCTGTAGAGGTTCAAGATCCCCGCGACGCTGTCACGGACCCGACTCACCGAGAACACGTCGCCGGTCTTGAGCCTGATCTGTCGATCGACCTCGCGCTCCGGCAGCAGGGTGACCCCGGTCATCTTCACGTCGCCCACGCGAAACTGCGGTCCCTCGACGACGACGACCGTAATCGTCACCCGCGCCCGCTCGCGATCGACGGCGACGTCGTGCGACTCGACGCGAGCCTGGTCGTAGCCGTTGTCGTTGTAGAGGACGAGGATCCGATCGACGTCGGTCTCGAGGCGCTGGCGCTGCACCTTGCCGCGCAGGATGAAGTACTGCCGCTCCTTCGTCTCCATCGCCTCTTTGAGCTGGTCGTCCCGCAGCCCCTTGTTACCGCGGAACTGGATCGCTTCGATGGTGATCTGGCGCCCCTCGACGATGTTGAAGATCAGCTTCACGTCCGAGTCGGCGAACTTCTCCACGGTGGGCGTGATCTGGACCTCGAAGTAGCCCTCATCCTCGTAGAAGTCCCGGAGCTTTTCGACCGCGTGCTGCACGTCCACCGGGTTGTAGACGCTGCCGAGCTTCACGTCGATCTTGTCCTGCAGGGTGTCCCGGTCTTCGGCCTTGTTGCCGACGAAGTCGACGTCGCGCACGAACGGGCGCTCCGAGACCGCGAAGACGATCCTCACACCGCCCTCGAAGTCCTCGACCCGCAGCTGGACGTCGTCGAAGAAGCCGAGGCTGAAGATGGAGCGGATGTCCTCGGAAAGAAGCGAGGGGTTGAAGGCCGAGCCGACGGCGCTCTTGACTCGGCCGAGGATCACAGCGTCCTGCACGCGTCGATTGCCCTCGACGTGGATATCCCGGATCAGGATGGGCGGCGGTTGGGACTGCTGAGCCCGGGCCGTCGAGGCGATGAAGAGGCCTGCCGTCAAAACAACAACGACCGCCAGACACACCCGGCCGGCTGTCGTCACCAGGCTCTTCAGGCGTGTGAGGACAGCCTGCTAGTGCTCTGCAAGCTCGAGAGGCGCCTCGGCAGCTTGCGCTTCGCGGAACGTGAAGTTCGCCCCCTCGATATCCACTTCGATGCGGGCGCTCTCCGCGACCTGGCCGCGAACGATCGCCTCGGCCAGAGGATCCTCGATGTGCTTCTGGATCGTCCGCCGTAGCTGCCGTGCGCCGTACGTCTGGTCGTAACCCTTCTCCACCAGCGCCGCTTCGGCCGCCGGCGTCAGGATCAGCTCGATGCCCTTCTCGGTGAGCTGCTTGTTGATCCGGTCGATCATCAAGCGAATGATCTGTTTGATGTGATCGAGCGAGAGGGCGTGGAACACGATGATGTCGTCGATCCGGTTCAGGAACTCCGGCCGGAACGCCCGCTTCATCTCCTCGAGGACGCGTTCCTTCATTTTCTCGTAGGTCGACTCATCGGTCTCCTGGAGGAATCCGGGCGACACGCGCTTGCCGATGAGGCTCGTCCCGAGGTTCGAGGTCATGATCAGGATGGTGTTCTTGAAGTCGACGACGTGGCCGAGCGAGTCGGTGAGCCGGCCATCGTCCAGGACCTGGAGCATCATGTTGAAAACGTCCGGGTGCGCCTTCTCGATCTCGTCGAAGAGCACGACGGAGTACGGACGCCGCCGCACCTTCTCGGTCAGGAAGCCGCCCTCTTCGTAGCCGACGTATCCGGGAGGCGCGCCGAGCAGGCGCGAGACCGAGAACTTCTCCATGTACTCGGACATGTCCACGCGGATCAGCGCGTTCTCGTCGCCGAACAGATACTCGGCGAGGGCGCGGGCCAGCTCGGTCTTGCCGACGCCGGTGGGGCCGAGGAACACGAACGAGCCGACCGGGCGCTTGGCGTCCTTCAGGCCGGCGCGGGAGCGACGGATCGCGCGGGCGACCGCAGCCA
This sequence comes from uncultured bacterium, assembly GCA_964450175.1. Taxonomy (GTDB): domain Bacteria; phylum Methylomirabilota; class Methylomirabilia; order Rokubacteriales; family CSP1-6; genus AR31. Next base: position 2,964 of record CAYVHH010000222.1, read on the forward strand.
CCGCGTCGTTCTGGCCGATGATCCGACCGTGGAGGGCTTCCTCCATCCGCGCGAGCTTCTCGGATTCCTTTTCTTCGAGCTTGGCGAGCGGGATGCCGGTCCAGCGGGACACGATGAACTCGATGTCTTCTTCCTCGACCGACTGCGTCCCCTTGCCCTTGTTCTTCTCCCACTCGCGCTTGAGCTCCTCGTCGCGGTGGCGAAGGACCTTCTCCTTCTCGCGGAGCGAGGCGGCCTTCTCGAACTCCTGCGCCTCCAGGTACATGTCCTTCTCGCGGATCACGCGCTCGAGCTCTTTCTCGATCTCCTTCAGCTCGGGCGGCGGCGTCAGCGCCATCAGGCGCGTCCGCGAGGAGGCCTCGTCGATCACGTCGATGGCCTTATCCGGAAGCTGGCGATCGGTGATGTAGCGATCGGCCAGCTGCACCGCCGCGGAGATCGCGCGCTCGCTGATCTTCACGCGGTGGTGGGCCTCGTACTTGTGTCTGAGGCCGCGGATGATCTCGATCGCCTGCGGCACGGTCGGCGCCTTGACGATGACCGGCTGGAAGCGCCGCTCGAGGGCGCCGTCCTTCTCGATGTACTTGCGGTACTCGTCGAGCGTGGTCGCGCCGATCGTCTGGATCTCGCCGCGCGAGAGCGCCGGCTTGAGCATGTTCGACGCGTCGATCGCGCCCTCGGCCGCGCCCGCGCCGATCAGCGTGTGGAGCTCGTCCAGGAACAGGACGACGTTCTCCGACTGGCGAATCTCCTTCATGACGGCCTTCAGCCGCTCCTCGAACTGGCCACGGTACTTCGTCCCGGCGACGAGGGCGCCCAGATCGAGCTGGAGCAGCCGTTTGTTCGCGAGGACGTCCGGCACGTCGTGACTGATGATCTTCTGCGCGAGCCCCTCGACGATCGCGGTCTTGCCCACGCCGGGCTCACCGATCAGGACGGGATTGTTCTTCGTCCGCCGCGCGAGGATCTGGATGACACGCTCGATTTCCTGCTCACGGCCGATGACCGGATCGAGCTTGGTCTCGCGCGCGAGCTGGGTGAGGTCGCGGGCGAATTCGTCGAGGACCGGCGTCTGCGAGCGCTTCTTGGGCCGCGGATAGTACTGGTCGCCGAGCAGCGCCAGGGTCTCCTGCCGGACCTCGTCGAGTCGGGCGCCGAGGGACTCCAGGATCTTCGCGGCGATCGACTGCCCCTCTTTCATGAGGCCGAGGAGCAAGTGCTCGGTGCCGATGTAGTTGTGGCCGAGCTGCCGCGCTTCCTCGATGGACAGCTCGAGCACGCGCTTGGCCTGCGGCGTGAACGGCACTTCCCCGAACGTGAGCGTCTTGGGGAATCCTGCGAGCGCGCGCTCGACCTCCGCCTTGACGGTCTCGAGCCGCAGCCCGAGCCGCTGGAGAACCGCGGTCGCGATTCCCTCGCCGTCTCGGATCAGCCCGAGAAGGACGTGCTCCGTACCGACGAAATCGTGGCGGAAACGGCCGGCTTCCTCACGCGCTAAGATAATGACCCGTCGCGCCCGTTCGGTGAACCGTTCAAACACTGGTGTGCCCTACCCCTCCCGCAGGTCGCGGAGATGCGAATTTACTTGCGCTGACGGCTAGTTACCAGACTGCGAATTCAGTATAGCCCACGCCCCCCAAGCCCGCTAGCCTTTTTTGCCAACCGCTCACTAACTGCGCGAAACCATTATTCGATCGGCGGCGCTTCGCCTCGAATCTCGCGCGCCCGCCCCTCGACCAGCCGATAGCCCCGCTCAGCCTTTTGGGCCAGGTCGGGGTTGTGGGTCGCCACGAGGAATGCCAGCTTCCGCTCGGCCTGGAGCCGGAGAAAGAGCTCGTAGATGACCTCGCTGGTCTTGGGGTCGAGGTTCCCCGTCGGCTCGTCGGCCAGGATGACCTTGGGGTTATTGATCAGCGCGCGGGCGATCGCGACCCGCTGCTGCTCGCCCCCCGAGAGCTCGCCTGGGAGATGACGCATCCGATCGGCCAGCCCGACTTCCGCAAGCGCCGCCGCGGCGAGCTCTCGCACCTCGCGAGCGGGCTTGCGCTCGATCAGCGCGGGAATCATCGCGTTCTCGAGCGCGCTCATGTCCCCGAGGAGGTTGTAGAACTGGAAGACGAACCCGACGTCGCGGCGCCGATAACGCGCGAGCCCGGCCTCGGGCCACGTCGCGAGGTCCTCGCCCTGGAACAAGACGCGGCCCGCCGTCGGTCGATCGAGACCGCCCAGCAGATGGAGCAGGGTCGATTTCCCGACGCCGGAGGCTCCCAGGAGGGCCACGAATTCGCCGGGCGCGATCGTCACGCTCGCGCCGCGGAGCACGCGCACAACCTCGGGGCCCGACCGGTACTCCTTCTCGAGCTCCTCGCCGACGAGCAGCGCGGCGGACCCGACTTCATTCATACCGGAGCACGTCGACCGGCGCCAGCGAGCCAGCGCGCTTCGCCGGGATGATCGTGGCCAGGAACGACAGGATGAGCGTCGCGCCGATGATCATCAGCCCATCGCTCATCGTCAGCTTCATCGGCAGATAGTCGATCTGGTACACGTCGCCCGCGAGCCGGATGACCTTGTAGGTGTTCTGGGCCCAGATGATGGTGAGCCCGGCGGCGGCCCCGGCCGCCGTGCCGGCGACGCCGATCGTCATGCCGACGGCGAAGAACACGAGGGTGATCGAGCGCGCAGACGCCCCCACCGCCTTGAGGATCCCGATCTCCTTGCGCTTCTCGGCGACGAGGAGCACGAGGTGGCCGATGATCGCGAACGCCGCCACCAGCACGATGATCGTCACGACGACGAAGAGCGCGAGCTTCTCGAGCTGGAGCGCCGCGAAGAGGCTCCGGTTCATCTCCATCCAGTCGCGCACCCAGTACCGGAAGCCGAGCTGCGCCGAGACCAGTCGGCCGACGTTCTTCGCGTCGAACGGGTCGTTCAGCTTGACCTCGATGCCGGTGACCCCGGCGAGTCCCGCGAACTCCTTCGCGGCGGGCAGGCTCAAATAGGCGATCGAGGAGTCGTACTCGTGCATGCCGATTTCGATCGTACCGGCCACCAGGTAGCGCCGCATCTTGGGGACCATGCCCACGGCGGTCATCGCCCCTTCGGGCGAGATCACCGTGACCGAATCGCCCGGGAACACACCGAGACTTCGCGCCAGCTCGCGTCCGAGCAGGATGGCCGGCGCGCCGTCGGCGAGCGGATCGAGCGAGCCCTGCCGGAGCTGCGCGCGGACGTCCTCTCGGACGGCCGGAGTCGTCAAGTCAACGCCCCGGATCAGGCCGCCGCGCGCTCCGCCATTCGAGGTCGTGAAGAGCGCCTGCTGGTGGACGAACGGCGTGGCCGATCGGACGCCGCGGATAGCCTTCACACGGGCCGCGATCGTGTCGGCGTTGTCGAGCCCCTGGGCGCCGCCCTGGAAGATCAGAAGGTGCGGGCTGCCTTCGATGATCCGATCGCGGATCCCGTCCTGGAAGCCGGTCATCACCGCGAGCACCACGATCAGCGCGGCGACGCCCAGAAAGACACCGCCGAGGCCGATCCACACGAAGAGCGAGAGATTCGTGCGCTGACCGCGCGACCGGAGATATCGGAAACCCAGCAGGAGCTCGAAGGGCAGGCCGTTCATCGACCGCCCTCGGGCCGCAGGAGCGGAAACAGGATCGTCTCGCGGATCGAGGGCTGGTCCGCGAACATCATGAGGAGCCGATCGATGCCGATCCCCTCGCCGGCGGCCGGCGGCATGCCGTATTCGAGCGCCCGGACGTAGTCCTCGTCGAGCCAATGGGCCTCGTCGTCGCCGCGCGCCTGCAGGGCCGCCTGCTCGCGGAAGCGAGCCAGCTGGTCGATCGGATCGTTCAGCTCGCTGTACGCGTTGGCGACTTCGTGCCGCGCCACGAACAGCTCGAATCGATCGACGAGCAACGGGTTGTCGCGCTTGCGCTTGGCCAGCGGCGAGAGCTCGGTCGGAAAGTCGATGACGAACGTCGGTTGAATCAGCGTCGGCTCGACCAGAGTCTCGAAGACTTCCTTCCACAGCTTCCACGCCGGTCCCGCGTCGTGGACGATCCCGTGCGCCGCCGCCGCCTTCGCGAGGGTCGCGACGTCCGTCGCGGGCGTGACGCCGACCCCGAGAGCCTGCGACAGGCCGTCGAAGAACGCCAGGCGCCGCCACGGCGGCTTGAGATCGATCGGGTGCTCGCCCCAGACGAGAGACAGCGAGCCGCGCAGCGCGTGGGCGAGCTCGACGAACAGCGCCTCGGTCAGCTCCATCAGGTCCGTGTAGTCCGCGTACGCCTGGTAGAACTCGAGCGTCGTGAACTCGGGATTGTGGTGGGTCGAGATCCCTTCGTTCCGGAAGTTTCGATTGATCTCGTAGACCCGCTCGAAGCCGCCCACCAGCAGACGCTTCAGATAGAGCTCGGGCGCGATGCGCAGGTAGAGATCCAGGTCGAGCGCGTTGTGGTGCGTCTTGAAGGGCCTGGCGATCGCCCCGCCCGGGATCGGCTGCATCATGGGGGTCTCGACCTCGAGGAAGCTCCGCGCATCGAGGAACGCCCGAATACCGCGCACGAGCCGCGCGCGCATCGTGAAGATCTCGCGCGCCTCGGCGTTGACGATGAGGTCCACGTAGCGCTGCCGGTAGCGCGTCTCGATGTCCTTCAGACCGTGCCACTTCTCGGGAAGCGGCCGGAGCGACTTGGCCAGGAACGTGAACGTCTTCACCGCCACCGTCAGCTCACCCGTCCGCGTGCGGAACATCTCGCCGGTCACGCCGACGAAGTCGCCCATGTCGAGCTCGACGAACCGCGCGTATTGTTCCCCGAGGCCGTCGGCGCGCGCGTAGAGCTGGATCCGTCCGGTCTGATCCATGAGGTGGGCGAAGCACGTCTTGCCGTGATGGCGAATCGCCACGATGCGGCCCGCGAGGCTCACGGGACCACAGCCCTTCAGCTCGTCCTCGTTCGCGCTGCCGAGCCGCTCCGCGAGATCACGGGCCCAGTGTGTCACCGGATATCGACCGCCGAACGGATCGATCCCGTGACCGCGCAGGCTGTCGAGCTTCTCGCGGCGGAGGCGGATCAGCTCGTTGTCGTCCAGGCTTGGCGCGGACTCGCCTCGCCCGCGACCCCCGCGATCCTCACTCATGCCTCACGACCTCTCGCCCAGAGCAGGTACGCCTTGATGAAGGGGTCGAGGTCGCCATCCATGACGCCCTCCACGTTACCGACCTCGAGCCCGGTTCGATGGTCCTTGATCAGCTGGTACGGGTGGAACGTGTACGACCGGATCTGGCTGCCGAAGGCGATCTCCTTCTTGTGGCCGGTCAGCTCCGCCAGCTCGTCGCGCTGCTTCTTCTCGGCGATCTCGTAGAGCCTGGCCTTCAAGATCCGCATGGCGGTGTCGCGGTTGCGGAGCTGCGAGCGCTCGTTCTGGCACGAGACGACGATGCCGGTCGGCATGTGCGTGATGCGCACGGCCGAGTCGGCGGTGTTGACGCCCTGTCCGCCCGGCCCCGACGCTCGAAACACGTCCACGCGGATCTCGTCCTCCCGCACGTTGACCTCGACGTCGTCCACCTCGGGCACGACCGCGACCGAGGCGAAGCTCGTCTGCCGGCGGCGGGACGCGTCGAAGGGAGAGATGCGCACGAGACGATGCACGCCGGTCTCGCCGCGGAGATAGCCGAAGCTGTACTCGCCGGAGACCTCGACCGTGGCCGACTTGATGCCCGCTTCGTCACCGGGCAGGAGATCGACCACCTCCGCTTTCAGGCCCGAGCGTTCGCACCAGCGCAGGTACATGCGCAGGAGCATCTGGGCCCAGTCCTGCGACTCGGTGCCGCCGGCTCCGGGGTGGATCGACACGATCGCGGCTTTCGTGTCGTGGGGGCCCGAGAGCATGATCTTCAGCTCGAACTCGTCGAGGTCCTTCGTGAGGCCGGCGATCCCGTCGGTGAGCTCGGCGTCGACGCTTCCATCGTTCGCCTCCTCGGCGAGCTCGAGGAGCACCCCGAGATCTTCGGCCTTCCCGCCGAGCTCCTTCAGGCGCGCGACGAGACGCGAGAGCTCGGTCCGCTCACGGAGGACCTCCTGAGCCCGGCGGTTGTCCTCCCAGAAGGACGGCTTGGCCATTTCGATGTCGAGCGCGGCGAGACGCTGCTCCTTGGCAGGGACGTCAAAGATGGCCTCGGAGCTCGGTCAGCCGGCCCGACAGCAACGTGATGTCGCGCTTGAAATCACCGAGCATCAGGCCACTCGCTTGTACGCGCGCATCGCGAGCAGCGCGCCCGAGACGGCGAGCGACAGGTACGCGAGCCAGTCCCCGAAGCGTGAATACACCGTGTATCGCGTCCGGAGCGGCACGCGCTCGGACGCCGTGGTCCGCTCGTACAGCGGCACGCGGCGCACGATCCTTCCGGTGGGGGCGATGAATGCTGAGACCCCGGTGTTGGCGGCACGAACCACCGCGATGCGGTGCTCGACGGCGCGGAAGGGGTACATGGCGAGATGTTGCCACGGGCCGCTCGTACGACCAAACCATGCGTCGTTCGTCATGTTCACGATCAGGCGTGCGCCACCTTTCACGAACTCGCGGACAAGCTCAGGGAAGATTCCCTCGTAACAGATCACCACTCCGAACGGGGCTGGCGGGCCCGGAAAGACGCTCGCGCTGGAGCCAGGCTCGAGCTCGGCGATGAACTCGGCCCAGCCCCGAACGAATCCGATCAGTCCCGATAGCGGCACGTACTCACCGAAGGGGACGAGCTGGATCTTATCATATCGCCCGACGATGCCTCGTTCCGTGAGAAGAAACGCGGTGTTACGAACCTTCGGCGGAGTCGACGCATCAACGTCGATCGAGCCGACCAGGAGCGGAACGTGCAGAGAGCCGGACAGCGCGCCGAGCGTTCTCAGGAGCTCCGGGTCGCGCCGCAGGGGCGTGGGGGCCGCCGTCTCCGGCCACACGATCAGGTCCGGCCGCTCGGCGCCCGCGCGCGATGTCAGGGTGAGATAGATCGCCAGGGTCGTCGGGCCGAACGCCGGGTCGAACTTCAAGGGCTGCTCGATCGAGGGTTGCATGATCGCCACGGTCAGTTCGCCCGGAGGCGCGGGCTCCGCCAGCCGCCAGGCGCCAAAGGCGAGCGTGCCTCCCAGCAATGCTCCGGCGATCGCGACCCCGCCGAGCGCCGGGCGCCACGCAAGCACGAAGCAGCCGGCAATCGCGGCATTGATGGTGACGATCACCAGCGAGACGGCATAGACGCCGCCGAGCTCGGCGATCTGGATGACCGGCAAGCGCAGATATTGCGAGTAGCCGATGAGACCCCAGGGAAAGCCGCCGAACAGGTGGCCGCGAAGCCACTCGCCGGCGACCCACAGGAACGGCGACGCGCAGAGCGCCCCGACAGTCGAGCGTCGTCCGAGCCACGCGATGGCGACGGCGAAGGCACCGACGTAGAGCGCGCAGTATCCGGCGAGGGCGAGCGTCGGGCCCCAGGTGAGCGGCCACGGAATCGTGCTGTACGTCCTGAAGGTGAAGTCGAGCCACCGCAGGAGGACCAGGTAGAAGACGGTGCCGAACGCCCAGCCCCAGGCGAAGGCCTGGCGAATCGGCTGGCGCAGCGAATCGACGATCAGCGGGGCGAGGCCAACCCAGACGGTCCCTTCCCAGTCCGTTCGAGGAAACGCGAGCCCCAGGAAGAAGGCGGTCCCCAGCAGGACGAGGGCACGGCGAGGAGACGGACGCAGGCTCAGGAGCCCCACGCGAGCCGATCAGCGAGAAACCGCGGCAGTCCTCCGCGGAGGATCTTGGCGCGCGCCCCCGCGATATCGTAGGCGACGCGGCGGACCGCGATCGTTCCGCGCTCGACGTCCCAGATCGCGTATGCGGCGCGCGGGTCGCGATCGCGAGGCTGACCGACGCTGCCGACGTTGACGAGATATCTGCGGCCGCGCTCGAGCTCGAGATCGACTGGCCCCGCCCGGTGCGCCGGTCCCGACGAGCCGAGTGACCATACCCCGGCCAGATGCGAGTGGCCGACGAAGCAAAGCCGTGTGGTGAAGGCCCCGAACGCGTCGAACCCGTCCTGTGCGGTCAGCAGATACTCCCATTCGTCCGGCCGGTCGGGCGAGGCATGCACGAGCGTGGCGTCATCCACGTGGGCGACCAGCGGGAGCGAGGCCAGATAGGTTCGATGGTCCTCGTCGACGCGCTCCCGCGTCCACTCGGCGGCCGCGCGGGCGTGGACGTTGAACCACTCCAGATCGATGAGCCCGGCGACCGCGTGCTCGTGATTGCCGCAGACGATCGCTTGCGCCCGCTGAGCGACGATCTCGATACAAGCGACCGGATCGGCGCCGTAGCCCACGAGGTCGCCCAGGCACAGCAGCGCGTCCGTCCGGGGCGCGGCGTCGGCGAGCACTGCCTGGAGCGCTTCGAGGTTGGCGTGGACATCCGAAAGGACCGCATACCGCACCGGCCAGACTCAGAACGTCGGACGGAGTTCTTTGTGGATGCGGTCGAGCAAGCCGTTGATGAATCGGCTCGACTCCTTGGTCCCGAACTTCTTGGCGATCTCGATGGCCTCGTTGATCGCGACCTTCGGCGGCACCTCCGCCGTCCACAGGAGCTCGTAGACCGCGAGCCTCAGAATATTGCGATCGACGACCGCCATGCGCTCGAGGTCCCAGTGCTCCGCGAACTGAGAAATGGCGTGGTCAATCTTCGCCTGGTTCGACTTGACGCCGCGGACGAGCGCGTCGCCGAAGGCGCGCGTCTCGTCGTCGACCGGATGGCGCGCCCAGAATTCCTCGTCGTGTGGAATCGGGTCGTCGTCGCCGTTGAGGTCGAGCTGGTACAAGAACTGGAGGGCGACTTCGCGAGCCTTCCTGCGCTTGCCCACGGCGCGCCGACTCGTCGGCTTATCGGCGTCGGACATGTCCTGGACGCGCGGGACCCCGCCCCGCGCGATGATCGCCGAGCTGGCGAAGCCACTCGGCCATCTGCAGCGCCGCCTCGGCGGCCTCTTCACCGCGATTTCCCACATCTCCGCCCGCGCGGGCCCACGCCTGCTCCTCGGTCAGCGACGTGATGACGCCGAACGTCGTGGGCACGCCGGTCGTGAGCGCGACGTGCCGGATGCCGGCCGCGGCCTCGCGGGCGACGTGCTCGAAGTGTGGCGTCTGCCCGCGAATGACGACACCGACGCACACGATTCCCGAATAGCGCCCGGTCGTCGCGAGATGGTTCGCGGCCTGAGGCAGCTCGAAGGATCCCGGGACCCAGTGGACTTCGATCGCGTCGGGCCCCAGCCGCGCGGCCCGCAGCGCTTGCAGCGCGCCGGCCACGAGCCGCTGGGTGATGCGCTCGTTGAATCGGGCCGCGACGATCGCGAACCTGAACGGGCCCGCGCTCCCGGCGGCGCGGCGAAACTTCGGGGCTCGACCGGCCATATCAGTCCGGCAGGGACGACAGGAGGTGCCCGAGCTTGTCGCGCTTCGTGCTGAGGTACTTCCGGTTCGTCTCGGTCGCCGGAATCTCGATCGGGACGCGCTCGGAGATGTGCAGCCCGTACCCTTCGAGGCCGACGATCTTCTTCGGGTTGTTGGTGAGTAGCTTCAAGTTCTTGACCCCGAGGTCCACGAGGATCTGCGCGCCGATGCCATAGTCGCGCAGGTCGGCGTGGAATCCCAGCGCGATGTTGGCCTCGACCGTGTCCTTCCCCATATCTTGTAGTTCGTAGGCGCGCATCTTGTTGAGGAGCCCGATCCCCCGCCCCTCCTGCCGCATGTACACGAAGACGCCACGCCCTTCGGCCTGGATCCGCTGCAGCGCCTTGTCCAGTTGGAGCCCGCAATCGCAGCGGCGCGAGTGGAAGACGTCTCCCGTGAGGCACTCGGAGTGCACGCGGACCAGCACGGGCGAGTCGCCGGACACCGAGCCCATCACCAGGGCCAGGGGCACGCGGCTGTCGACCGTGGTGTCGTAGGCGATCGCGGTGAACTCGCCGAAGTCCGTCGGCAGCTTGGTCGTCGCGATGCGGCGCACCAGCTTTTCCTTGTGAATGCGGTACTCGATGAGGTCGCGGATCGTGATCATCTTGAGGCCGTGCGAGGCGGCCAGCGCGGTCAGCTGCGGCACCCGCGCCATCCCCCCGTCCTCGTCGAGGACTTCGCAGATGACGCCGGCGGGATAGCAGCCGGCCAGGCGAGCGAGGTCGATCGCGGCTTCGGTGTGCCCGGCTCGCCGCAGGACTCCGCCGCCCATGGCGCGAAGCGGCAGGATGTGGCCCGGGCGCGTCAGGTCGTCGGCGCGCATGAGCGGATCGACGAGCGTGCGAATCGTGACCGCGCGGTCGTACGCGGACGTGCCGGTGGTGACGCCCCTCCGGGCGTCGACGGTGACCGTGAACGCGGTGCCCATGGGAGCGGTATTGTCGGAGACCATCATCGAGATCTTGAGGTCGTCGAGGCGCTCGCCGAGCATCGGAACGCAGATGAGACCGCGGCCGTGCTTGGCCATGAAGTTCACGGCCTCCGGCGTCACGCGATCGGCCGCCATCACGAGGTCGCCCTCGTTCTCGCGATCCTCGTCGTCCACGACGAGCAGGATGCGTCCCTGGCGGATCTCCTCGATGCCCTCCTCGATGGTCGAGAACCCGGTCATGTCGTCCCCCTCAGTGCCAGCGAGCGCACGAGATACTTGCCGATCACGTCCGCTTCGATGTTCGTCGCCTGACCCGGCTTGAGCCGTCCAAGCGTCGTCACCGCCAGCGTGTGCGGGATCAGCATCACCTCGAAGCTCCGATCACCCAGTGCGGCCACCGTGAGGCTGACACCGTCCACGGCCACCGACCCCTGGGGTATCAGGAGCGGCTCGAGGTCGCGGCTCGGCAAGGTGACCCGAACCCGCGCCGTCGATTCTACACGGGTTACGGCGTCCACGGTTCCCACACCGTCGACATGACCCAGGACCAGGTGACCGCCCAGAGCGCCGCCGAACCGCAGGGGACGTTCGAGGTTGACGGGGTCGCCGGGGACCAAGTGCCGGAGGGCCGTGCGGGAAAGAGTTTCCGGACCGATCTCGAAGACGAAGCCTGAGGGGCGCCGATCGATCACCGTCAGGCACACGCCGTTCACCGCGACGCTGCCCCCGAGATCGACTCCTTCGAGGGTCACGCGCGCCTCGATCTCGAGCCGTGCGATTTGGGGACGTTGCTCGATCGCGCGGATCGAGCCGACCTCCTCCACGATCCCCGTGAACATCAGCGGCTCCCCGGCCCCCGGACGACGTCGGCCTCGACCAGCAGATCGTCGCCCAGCGGCGTGACCGTGAAGGCGCCCAGGCGCACGGCGCTCTTGAGCTCGCGCCCGGCCCCCGCCACCACCGGCGTTGCGCCACGCCCACCGATGAGCAGCGGAGCCGTGAACATCGCCACCCGATCGACCAGGCCGGCGTCGAGGAAGGCTCCATGGACCTCGCCGCCGCCCTCGACGAGCACCGCGCGCACTTCACGACCGAACAGCTCCGCGAGCAGCGCGCCGAGATCCACGCGGCCGTCTCGCGTGCCGCACGACACGACCGTGGCGCCCGACGCCGCGAGCGCGCGGACCCGCCCGTCCGGGGCGTCGGCGCCGACCGCGATCACGGCGTGACTCGGCCGGCCGGCGCGAATGAGGCGGGCGCCGACGGGAGTCCGGGCCGCCGTGTCGAGCACGACCCTCAAGGGCTCGCGCGGCCAGGGCTGACCGAGGCGAACGGTGAGCTCCGGATCGTCGCGCAGCACGGTCCCGATGCCGACGACGATCGCATCCGATTCGCTGCGAAGACGATGCGCGCGCGCGCGCGCGGCGTCGCCGGTGATCCAGCGTGAGGCGCCGTGCCGATCGGCGATCTTGCCATCGAGGGTCATCCCCGCCTTGAGCGTCACGTGCGGCCGGCGCTCGCGCATCGCGGTGAGGAACACCCGATTCTGTCGCTCGGCCTCCGCGGCGCCGGCTCCGACGACGACCTCGATGCCGGCCGCGCGGAGCTCGGCGAAGCCGCCTCCCGAGACGAGCGGATTGGGATCGCCGACCGAGGCGACGACGCGCACGACACCAGCCTGGATCACCACGGGAGCGCAGGGAGGAGTCCGTCCCTGATGCGAGCACGGCTCGAGCGTTACGTAGAGCGTTGCACCGCGCGCTCTGGCGCCGGCCGCCCGCAGGGCCTCGATCTCGGCATGGGGCCCGCCGGCCCGGACGTGAAATCCTTCGCCGACGATCTCCCCGCTGGACGTGACGACCACCGCGCCGACCAGCGGGTTCGGCGAGGTCAGCCCGCGGCCGCGCTCGGCCAGCTCGAGCGCCCGCCGCATGAAGCGCTCGGCTGTCTCGCCCTCGTTCATGTTTCGGCCACCAGCGCGTCCACGAAGGCCTGCGCGTCGAACGGCTGGAGATCCTCGAGCTTCTCGCCCAGGCCGATGAGCTTCACGGGCACCTTGAGCTCGCGCACGATGCGAACGACGATCCCGCCCTTGGCCGTGCCGTCGAGCTTGGTCAGGCAGACGCCCGTGAGGCCGATCGCTTCGTGAAACATCCGGGCCTGGGCGAATCCGTTCTGGCCCGTCGGCGCGTCGAGAACCATCAGGGTCTCGTGAGGCGCCCCGGGGAGCTGGCGCTCGATCACACGACGGAGCTTCGCGAGCTCGTCCATCAAGTTCGTCTTGGTATGCAGCCGCCCTGCGGTGTCCACGATCAGCACGTCCAGATCGCGGGCGGTGGCGGCTTTGACCGCGTCGAACACGACGGCGGCGGGGTCGGAGCCCGCGGCCTGCCGGATGACCTCGACCTGAATGCGCTCGCCCCAGCGCTCGAGCTGCTCGATCGCCGCCGCCCGAAACGTATCGGCGGCCGCGAGGATCACGCGCTTGCCGGATGCCTTGAGCGAGGCCGCCAGCTTGGCCGCCGTCGTCGTCTTGCCCGAGCCGTTGACGCCGAGGAGCAGGACGACCGCCGGGTGGTGCTCAAGGTTGAGCGGCTGCGAGACCGGCGCCAAGGTGTCGAGGAGGAAGCGGCGGAAGAGCGGCCGGAGCTGGCTCGCGCGGGTCACCGTCCCGAACATGACTTCCTCGCGCGCGCGATTGACGAAGTCGGCCGCGAGTGAGGCGCCAAGGTCGGCCGCGATCAACAGCTCTTCCAGCTCCTCGAGCAGCGCGTCGTCGACGGGCCGATCGGTGTCCAGAACGGTGCCGAGACTTCCGGCGAGGTACTCCTGCGACCGGCGGAGCCCGTCGCGGAGGCGCTCACCCAGAGCCGAGAGAAACTTCACTGGTTGTCCGAGGGCAGGACCAATCGCGTGATGACCGAGCCGCTGGCACCGAGCCGAGGGATCGCGCGGCCGTTGAGCTCGAGGCTCACGCCGCCGGCGTTCCCGATCGTGATGATGAAGGGGCCGTTCGAGATCCATTCGCGGACCTCGTTGGCCGGAATCGTCTCCTCGCTGGTCCGCCCGTCCTCGGTCCGCACCCGCATCCAGGTGGTCTCGGTCGTTCGCGCGATGAGCCGATACGGCGTCGCGGGGTTGCGAGTCAGTTGATTGGCGGCCGCGGAGGCGGGCGAGGCGGCCGGTGCCGCGGCGGGAGCGCCGGCCGCAGCGGGCGCCGGCGGCGCGGCGGGCGCCACCGGGACGCTCGGCGCCGGCAGGCTCGCTGCGACACTGGGCGCGGCGGGCGGCTTCGCGGGCTGAGCGGGAGTCGGCGCGGGCGGCGGCGGAGCAACGGCCGCCGACGGAGCAGGGGCTGGCGGCAGGGCGACGGCCGGTGCCGGCGCAGGGTTCTCAGCGGGAACGGATACCGAGACAGGCGAGGCGGCCGGGACTTCGGCCGCCGGCGGAGGCTCCGGAAGCGCGGCGCGCTGGCTCGACCCGCCGTCCCCGTCCCGGCCCGATTGAAGCGTCATGGTAACGGCGAAGAACGCGGCCCCGAGCACGACGACCAGGATGAAGCTGACGAGCAGCGTGCCCCGCGAGCGAGTCTCGCGCGGCTCGGCCTGAGGGGCGGCGACGGCCTGAGTGACGAGGGGCGCGTAGTCATTCGGATCGGGTGTGGAGACGATGACGGGGGCCGCCACGATCGGCACCTTGGGCCTTTCGGGGAGACGGGAGGCACTTCGATCGTAGAGCCTGAGCGCCTCGTCGGGGTCGGCGCCCACGGCCTGGCAATACGCCCGGATGAAGCCCTTGGTGAAGACGGGTGCGGGCAGCGCGGCCATGTCGTCCGACTCGAGGGCTTCTAGATAGTGATGGAGCACACGGGTCGCGCGCGAGAGCTCGTCGACCGACAGCCCTTGCTGCTCACGCAACCCTCGCAAGTAGGCGCCGACGCTCGACATACTTCGAGCGTAGCGTATCCCGCGAGCTTCTTCATCCTGTTACTGCGCGTTCAGGTTGACCGAGACCAGGGTCGAGAGACCCGGCTCCTCCATCGTGACGCCGTAGAGGACGTCAGCCGCTTCCATGGTCTTTCTGTTGTGAGTGATGACCAGGAATTGGGTCTGGCCGGTCAATTCCCTGAGAACACGGAGAAAACGGTGGATGTTGGCATCATCGAGGGGGGCGTCGACCTCGTCGAGGACGCAGAACGGGCTCGGCCGGAAATAGAAGATCGCGAAGAGCAGCGCGAGCCCGGTGAGCGCCCGCTCCCCGCCCGACAGGAGCGTAACGGCCTGGAGCCGCTTGCCGCGCGGCTGAGCCATGAGCTCCACGCCGGTGTCGAGCGGATCGCCGCCCTCCTCGGCCTCGACCAGCCGGAGCTCGGCGCGTCCACCCTCGAAAAGGCGCTCGAACAATCGTTTGAAGTGGCCGTTGATCTCCTCGAACGCCTGGACGAACCGCTCCTGTGCCGTGCGCGTCATACCGCGCAGCGCCTTTTCCAGATCCTTGATCGACGCGGTGAGGTCGTCGTGCTGCGTTCTCAGGAAGGTCAGGCGCTCGTCGAGCTCACGGTACTCGTCGTCGGCGACCAGGTTCACCGGCCCGATCGCCGCCAGCCGCTCCTCGAGCTCCGCAACCCGCTCGCGCACGGTCCCGAGCTCGCGCTCGGGATCGTGATGGGCCAGCAAGGTCTGCGCGTCGACGCCGTACACGCGCCACGCTTCCTGCCCGAGCTCCTCGCGCCGCACGCGGCACTCGGTCGCGCGAATGTCGACCTCGTGCGCCGAGGCGACTAGCCGCCCGAGCTCGCTCTCGGCGCCACGCGACTCGTGCTCGACCGCGCGCACCTCGGAGGCGAGCCCCTCGTGGTGCTCCGCCGCCCCGCGCGTCTCGGCGTCGCTGCGATCGCGCTCCACCGCGATCTCGCGCGCCGCCACGTCGGTCCGCTCGCGCTCCTCGGCCAGCCACGCGCGCCGCTCGATCAACTGGGCCCGGCGCTGCTCGGCCTGAGCCAGACGGTCGGTCAGATCGCGCTCGATCTCGTCGACCCGCGAGAGCTCGCGGCCCAGCGCCTCGACCCGCTCGGTCACCGAGGCGAGGTCGACCCGGCACGCCGTCAGCTCGGCGCCGAGCGCGGTCTCGTCGGATTGCGCGCTCTCGATCGCGTCCCGGACGCGCGCGACCGCCGCTTCGAGCGCGCCTTCAGCGTCGCGCGCGACCGCGATGCGCTGGCTGAGTCGCGCCAGGGTCGCACCGGTCTCCTCGGCCTCGCGCGCGACTTGGCGCGATTCCGTCTCGACGGTTTCGAGGTGGCGCTGCACCCGGGCGTGTTCCTGGCCGGCCCGCTCGACGTCCTTCTCGCCCGACAGGCGCTCGGCCAGGCGCACCTGCACCGCGCGCGCGAGCTCTCCGATCTGTTCCTTGAGCGTCGCGAACTCGGCGGCCAGCGCCGTGATCTCGGTCTGTCCGGTCTCGACGACCGTCGCGAGCCGCTGAGCCTCCGACTCGAGCTCGCGTAGCTGCCGCTTGCGGGCCAGGAGCGAATGCTGCGTCTCGCTCGCGGCCTCATCACCGCCACCGTGGAGCCGGCCGGTCGGGCCGAGGACTTCGCCGCCCGGCGTGACGTAGGTCGCGACGACACCGTTCCGGCGCCAGAGATGCTCCGCCTCGTCCAGATGCTCGACGACGGCGACCTGGCCGAGGAGGTGGTGGACGAGGCTCGCGGCCGTTGCGCTGACATGACGAGCGACCCAGCGCACACCATTGTCCGCCGGTCCCGGATCCGGCGGCGCCGGCAGATGCTCGAGCGGCAGGAACGTCGCCGCGCCCAAGGCATGGTCGTGCAGATAGGTAACGGCCGCGCGGGCGTGCTCGAACCGCTCGACGACCACCCACTGCAGGCGCTCACCCAGCACCGCCTCGATGGCGCGCTCCATCCCGGGCGGAACTTCGAGCAGATCGGCCACGGTGCCGACGATGCCGTGCAGCTGATCACGCCGCCCGTCGGCGAAGACCGCGCGCACACCGGCGCCATAGCCCTCGCGGGCGCGCTCGAGCTCGGACAGCGCCTCGAAGCTCGAGCGCCGGGCCGCGAGCTCGACGCGCGCGTCCGCCAGCTGCGCCTCGGCTTCGGTCAGCCGCCGCTCGGCCGCCGCTTCCTGCGCCTCGAGCCGCCGGCGCTGCTCCTCGAGCGAGACGAGCTCGGCGGCCGCCCGATCGCGCGCCGCCGCAAGCGCGCCTCGTTCTCCCACGAGACGCTCGGCTTCCGCCTGCGCCTGGGCGAGCTCGGCGGCGAGGCGCTCGGCGCGGCGCCCCAGCTGGATCTCGCGCTCGCGCAGCTCGCCGGCGCTGCGCATCAAATCGACGCGCTCGGCGGCCAGCCGCGCCTGCTCCAGGCGCAGCGCCTCCGCGTGGTCGCGCTCCAGAGCGAGCGCCGCGCGGTGACGCTCGAGGGCGGCCTCGAACTCCGTCGCGGCCCGTGAGCGCTCGGCGGCGATCTGCTCGGTGTCTCGCAGCGCCAGGCGAACATCTTCCCGCTCGCCGACGATGGACGCCTGGCGCTCGGTGGTGGTCCGGACCTCCTCGTCGAGCCGCAGGCTCTCCTCGCCGAGCTCGCGGATCTGCACGCCCATC
>CAYVHH010000223.1:0-5461 GCA_964450175.1 uncultured bacterium
GGCCCGCCCCGCGTAGACGCTTACAGGAGCTGGGCGGCGATTTCTCGGATCAGGGGGCCGGCGTGGGCGGAGACTGCAGGGCGGGCGATGCGGGCCCAGTCGCGGACGGCCTGAACTGAGGTGTCGTCCAGCGAGAGGCGCGGGCGATCGGCCAGGGCCGAGCGGAGGCGCTCGGCCACGGTGTCCGGCGCGATGTCGGCCGTGATCGCGCCGCGTGTGAGCAGTCGTGCGCGGAGCATGTCGAAGCGATCGCGTTGCTCGTCGGACGCCCACGCCACGTGGCATCCAAGATCGTCCGGCGCGGCGCCTTCGAGCGCGGCCCGATAGGCACGCTGCGCACCCTCGTCGTCGGACAGCGCCGCATCGAGCAGGACTTCCACGCCCACGTGGGCGACCGCGAGCGCGCTCCCGCTGCGCACGCCCCGAGCCGACAGCCAGACGACTGCCTGATGGGTCAATGCCAGAAATGCCGGCGATCGGTGGAACACCTCGTCGGTTCTCCAGTGGAATTGCATGCCGGCGTCGATGTCGGCGTGCTCGGTGTTCGGGGGGCGGGCACGGATCATCGCGGCGAAGTCCGGTAGCATCGACCCCAGCACGAAAGCCGGATCCGCGCTCCGCCTGACTGCCAGCACGGTGTGACCGAAAAAGTTCACGCGCGCTCGAGTCGCTCCGCGATCGCCTGCCCGACCTCCTTGGTCGAGGCGCGGCCGCCGAGGTCGCGGGTCAAGGTCTTGCCGTCCTCGACCAGGCGCTCGACCGCCGCGACGACGGCGCCGGCGGCGTCCGCGTGACCGAGGTGCTCGAGCATCATCGCGCCGGTCCAGATCTGCGCGACCGGATTCGCGACGCCCTTGCCCGCGATGTCCGGCGCCGAGCCGTGAACCGGCTCGAACATCGACGGGTATTCCTTCTCGGGATTGATGTTGCCGCCCGGCGCCAGGCCGATCGAGCCGGCGATGGCCGGACCGAGGTCGGAAAGGATGTCACCGAAGAGGTTCGAGCCGACGACCACGTCGAACCAGTCCGGATGCTGGACGAAGTGGGCGGTCAGAATATCGATGTGGTACTGGGCGGTCTTCACCGACGGATATTCCTTCGCGATGGCCGCGAACCGCTCGTCCCAGTACGGCATACTGTGGATGATGCCGTTCGATTTCGTCGCCGACGTCACGTGGCGGCGCGGGCGCTTCATCGCCCGCTCGAACGCGTAGCGCATGATGCGGTCGGTCCCCTTGCGCGTGAAGACCGACTGTTGCACGGCGAGCTCCTCCGGCGTTCCGCGATAGAGCCGTCCGCCGATCTCGGAGTACTCACCCTCGTTGTTCTCGCGGACGATCAGCATATCGATGTCCGCGGGGCCGCGTCCGGCCAGCGGCGACTTCACGCCTTTGAGCAGCCGCACGGGCCGCAGATTCACGTACTGATGAAATCCGCGGCGGATCGGAATCAAGAGCCCCCAGAGCGAGACGTGATCGGGCACGCCGGGAAATCCGACGGCGCCGAGGAAGATCGCCTCGAACTGCCGGAGCCGGTCGAGCCCGTCCTCGGGCATCATGCGCCCGGTTTCGGTGTAGCGCTCACAGCTCCAATCGAACGTCGTCCACTCGATCTCGAAGCCGAACCGGCGTCCGGCCGCGTCGAGGACGCGCATGCCTTCGGGCACGACTTCCTTGCCGATTCCGTCCCCTGGAATCGCCGCGATCCGATGCTTCATCGAAGCCCTCCGTCCGCTCTCATTCGTGAGAAACGGCGCCCTAGCGTATCAAGAAAGCGCCACTAGACACACTCGCGGGTCCTGTGTTTCGATACGCTCCTATTTGGGGTACGTCCTTCCTACCATCCGGTAGGTCTTCGTCGATCGTTCGCGGCAAGGTCCATTCAGGCGCACGGTGAGACGCGCTCGCGATTCTCACCCTGAGCTTGCCGGGCGCAGGGCTCGGGCGTCACAGCCGTCGCGCACGCCGCGGGATGCGACCGAGCACCGCGCTCCATCGTCCCGGCGAGGCCACGGCGTGGAGTCGTAATGCCGATCATGCGTGTCAGCGATCCCACGTTCGAGGAGAAGCGCTCCGACAACCGGGTCTTCGTCCGCTTTCGCGTGAACCGTGCCCCCGATCAGTCCTGGATCGGCACGTTCAAGGGCCATGCGAGCTCCAGTGCGCTGCGCGCGGCCAATGCGGTCTTCAACGGCAGCGACGTCACGCTCGAGCTGGTCCGCCCAAAGAGCCGCGCCGAGCTGACGACCGCGCTGGATTGCTTCATCGAGTGCGCAAATCTCGGGCTTCGGAGCTGGGGAGGGGTCGAGGCGAGCCCGACTCAGAGTCGGAGCATGCTGCGCAATCACGTCTAGGGCCGGGTCGGGTTTTCGGAGGGCAGGGGGACCGGATGACACGCCCGTGCCGGTTGGCTGACGGGCTCTGTCACCGCCCCGGACGGCGAGGTGCCGTGCAATACATGAACAAGTTTGATCTTTGTCAGTTTTGACTCCTGGCATTGGGGTTGCGTTCTAGGGGGGTGCTGCTGACAGACCCATCCAGAATGCTGTTCGCCAGGCACCAAACCCGGAGGAAATGTCTTGGACGGAACGAAAGCGACTATCCGACGCCTCGAGCGAGACCCGCTCTCGCCGTTCGCGCGCCACGCGCTGGGGCTCGGGGTGTTGTTGCTCACGATCGTCCCAGCGTACGGGTACTTCGGGTCGCGGACGAATCAGCCGGAGCCGGAGTCCGAAATCATGCGGATGGCGCGCGAGACGGTCGAGTCGACCGACTCGAGCGTCGAGATCATGGAGATCCTGGAGATCGAGGCGCACATCCGAGAAGTCGCGGTGCGGTACGAGATTCCACCGATTCTGGTGGCCGCGATCGTCGAGGCCGAGTCGGAGTTCAACCCGCGCGCCGTATCGCGGCGCGGTGCTCGCGGTCTGATGCAGCTCATGCCGGGAACGGCGTCGAGTCTCCAGGTGTCGGACACTCTCGACCCGTACGAGAACATCGAGGGCGGTGTTCGTCACCTGCGCCGCTTGATGGACCGATATCACGGCAACCTGCCCGTCGTGCTCGCCGCCTACAACGCGGGCGAGCAGGCCGTGATGGTGTACCGCGGCGTCCCGCCGTACCCGGAGACGCGCCGGTACGTGAGCCGTATCCTGCGGCGCATCGGCCGGCCGGATCTCGTTCCGCGCCGGATCAGCGGCGTACACCCAACGGTCATTCCGGTGGCGACCACGCGGATCGACCCGGGCTTCGCCCTGCTGTCGCCGCCGTCGCTGGCGCCCAGCCCGAGCCAGCCACGGTCGGCGTGGGCCGAGCGCCAGGCGCTCGAGCACCAGGCCGCCGCAAAGGTCGAGCGCAGTGTCGCCGCCGCGCCGGCTCCGCCGCCCGCCCGCGACACACGCGACATCCGGGACTTCTCGTCGCCCGGCCGCCGCGCCGCCCAGGGCCCCTAACCCCGCACCCGGCGGTTCAGATCAGCCCTCGTAGGGCCAGGCAAGTCTTGCGCGGAATAGTTTTGGAATTGGCTCCCATGCATGCAGCGTATGGAGGAGGGTCACATGATTGATCGAATCATCGGCAAGCTTCCCGAGGCGTGGCGCGGCCCGGCCGAGCTCGTGGCGGCGCCCATTGCCTGGGTTCCGGTGCTGCAGCAAACCCTGATGAGCTTCTTCTTCGATCCGCAGCCCGGCTGGATGGCGGCACTCAAGTACGTGTTCCTGCTGTTCCCCGTGCTGCTCGGTGTCGTGGCCGTCTGGTGTACCGGACTCTCCGTCTACACGATGCCGTTCCGCTCGGCGCGCACACGCTTCGTTTCGCTGGTCCTGCTCGCGTGGTGGGACGCCGCGCTGGCGGTATGGCTCTACTGGGTCGGCATGGTACGCGTGGCCGGTGTGGTGCTGGGCTGGGCGCTCGGCATCTCGCGCTTGGCGATGCGCATGACGATCGGGCTCATCCGCGACGTCATCGGAACGCCGTTCGCGATGTCGGGCAAGCTGATGCGCAGCTACTTCAAGCCCGGCGTGCCGTGGCTCGCGTTCGCGATGCTCCTCGGGTGGTGCGTGCTCGAGGCGGCGGTGTTCACCTACACGCTCGAGCCTCGGATCACGACGCTCGTGAACGATCTGTCCGGTGCCGATGACTCGCGCTTCACGGTGCCGATCCTGTACGCGCTGGTCCTGGCATTGGTCATGGCGAGCTTTGCCTGCGTTCAGGCGCTGATCAACGCCGTGCGCACACGCGACGGCCGGTTCATCGCCCAGATCATCGGCGTCGAGGCGTTCACGATATTCTTCGAGGTGATGTTCCTGTACCGTGGCGTGGTCGAGGTGACGATGCCGTGGATCGCCAAGAACAACGGCGCGCTGGTGGCGACGGCCGCCGCCGGCTGGCTCGGCGTTCGCGGTCTCACGTGGTTTCTCTTCGGACAGTACGGAACGCCTCCGCTGCTGGCCCTCCTCGCGCGTCGGCCGCTCGCGGAGACCGAGCCGACGCAGTCGTTCGGCATGCGCTCGGAGCCGTTCTGGCGTCTCGCGATGGACGACTTCCGGCGGGATCTGGACTGGCTTCACATCAAGAGCGATGAGATGCTTGAGCTGCTCGCCCTCCCGGTCGTGCATCTGCTGGGGGCAGCGCTGAACTTTGCGATGATCCTGACGGCGTCGCGACCCGTGTTCAACCTCCCGTTCCGGAGCCTGAAGGAGGTCACGGAGTCGCGCGACATGGAGACGACGATGCACCTGGAGCCCCGCAAACAGGTCGGTCTGTGACCCCTCAGCGCTATCACTTTTCCGGCATCGCGGGCGCCGGCATGGGCCCGCTCGCGTGCCTGATGCGGGCCCGCGGGCACGTGGTGCAGGGATCGGATCGCGCGTTCGATCAAGGCAAGAAGCACGAGATCGCGGCGCAACTCCGCCAGCTGGGGATCGAGCTGGCACCACAGGACGGCAAGGCGGTCACCGCCGCGATCGACCGTCTCGTCTATTCGGCGGCCGTCGAGGCGGACACTCCGGAGCTGCGGGCGGCGCGCGCCCTCGGCCTGGAGTGTCTGCCGCGGCCGCAGCTCCTCGCCGAAGTCGTCAACGCCGCCACGCCGGGTGTCGCCATCTCGGGTACCAGCGGCAAGAGCACCGTCGTCGGCATGCTCGGCTGGCTCCTGCGTGAAGGCGGCGTTCGGGCGACGGTGCTGGGCGGCGCGGATTTCGTGGGCGAGGGCACGGGCGGCTGCTTCGTGGCCGGCCCGGCTGCGGGGCCCGCGGTCGCCGAGGCGTGCGAATCCGACGGTACGCTCGTTGGCTACCGTCCGGCAATCGGCGTCATCCACAACGTGAGTCGTGACCACGACGAGCTCAGCGCGCTGCGGCCACAGTTCACCGCCTTCGCGCGGAATTGCGGACAGCTCCTCGTCGGCGCGGATTGCCCCGAGGCCGCGGCGCTCGGCCGTCGGTTCAAGGCCGCGACCTACG
>CAYVHH010000224.1:0-7349 GCA_964450175.1 uncultured bacterium
TGCCGGTCCCCCTCGTCGGCCGCCGGCAGCACGACCGGCAGGTCGGCGAGGCCGTCCGCGTAGCGTCGCGCCAGCGCGCGACGGCGCTCGTTCATCGCGTCCAGGCGCGGCAGCAAGACCCGCAGCGCCGCCGCCTGCAGCTCGCTGAACCGCAGATTGAAGCCCAGCTCGGCGTGCACGTTCTTGTCCAGACGGCCGTGGTCGCGCAGCCGCCGGCAGCGGTCGGCGATTTCGTCGTCGCTCGTGAGAATGGCCCCGCCGTCGCCCATACCCGGCAGATTCTTCGACGGGTAGAACGAGAAGACGGCCGCACGGCCGAAGCTGCCGACCCGGCGTCCGGTCCACTCGGCGCCCTGCGCCTGCGCGCAGTCCTCGAGGATCCAGAGGCCCAGCCGGGAAGCCAGGCGCTCGACGGCCGCGAGATCGACCGGCTGACCGTAGAGATGCACCGGGACCATCCCGACCGTGCGTGGCGTCGCCTTCGCCTCCGCGTCGCGCATGTCGAGCGTGTAGAACTCGTCGGCGTCGACGAAGACGGGGGTCGCCTCGGCGACGCAGATGGCCTCGACGGTGGGGAACGCCGTGTGGGACGGCACGAGCACTTCGTCCCCCGCCTTCACGCCCAGCGCCCGGAGCGCGAGCCACAGCGCCGCGGTGGCCGAGCTCGTCAGCACCGCGTGCTTCACGCCGGTCGTGCTCGCCAGCTCCGTCTCGAGCTGCCGGCACTGCGGGCCCAGGATGTACTGACGCGAGTCGATCGCGGCCAGGACCGCCCGCTTGATCTCGTCGTCGACCGGCGGGCGTGACAGCGGGACGAATGTCACGGAGTGGCCCCGGACAGACGATCGTAGCGACCGCGGAAATAGACCAGCGGGTGGCCGGCGCCCACGCGCGCGCGCTCGACACGGCCGACGAAGATCGAGTGGTCACCCTCGAGGTGCACGTTGACGGTCGCGCACTCGAGATGCGCCAGCGCGTTGTCCAGGAGCGGCAGGCCCATCGGGCTCAAGGTGAAGGGCACACCCTCGAACTTGTTCTCGATCTTCGTCGTCGCGAACCGGCGCGACACCGCCTCCTGGTCGTGGCAGAGGACGTTGACCGCGAACACCTTGCCCGCGACCAGCGCCGGGTAGCTCTGCGACTTGTGGTCGACGCAGACGAGGATGAGCGGCGGCTCCAGCGAGACGGATGTGAAGGCGCTCGCGGTGAGGCCGGTCGGCCGGCCGTCGCGATCGCACACGGTGATGACCGTCACGCCGGAGGCGAAATGGCTCAGCGTATGGCGGAATTCGTCCGGAGAGATCACTCGCTTTTTGTAGCAGGTCGGTGGTGAGAATGCAAGGTTCCGCGCATAGATAGCGGGGATGCGCGCGATCCCGTTGAAAGCGCTCGACGCTCCTGTATAGTCGCCCGTATGGTCACCCAGGACGCCGTGCTGGACGCGCTGCGGGCGGTGAAGGATCCCGAGGGCCAGCAGGACATCGTGTCGCTCGGACTCGTTCGCGACCTCGCGATCGCCGATTCCCAGGTCAGCTTCACGCTCGCGTTCACGACCCAGTCGCCGGCGTCGAAAGCCACCCTGCACAGCATGGCCTCGCGGGCCGTGGGGCGGGTGCCGGGGGTGGCGAAGGTCCAGGTCAAGATGGGCGCCGGGCAGCCCGCGCGACCGGCTCAGGCGGCCCCGCACGCTCACGGCCAGGGTCCCGCTCACGGCCAGCCGAAGGCCGAGAACTACATCCCCGAGGTCAAACAGACGATCGCGGTGTCGTCAGGCAAGGGGGGCGTCGGCAAGTCGACCGTGACGGTGAACCTCGCGGTGGCGCTGCACCAAGCGGGGGCCGCGGTCGGGATCATCGACTCCGACGTCTACGGCCCGGACATTCCGCTCATGCTGGGCACGCGGGGCCGCCCGGGCATGTTCGACAACCGGATCATTCCGGTCGAAGCGCACGGCATGAAGATGATGTCGATCGGCCTGCTCGTGAACGAGAAAGAGCCGCTCGTGTGGCGCGGGCCGATGATCCACTCCTTCATCCAGCAGATGCTCAAGGACGTGTCGTGGGGCGCGCTCGACTATCTCGTCTTCGACATGCCGCCCGGCACCGGCGACGCCCAGCTCTCGCTCTCGCAGGTCATCCCCCTCTCGGGTGTCGTGATGGTGACGACGCCGCAAGAGGTCGCCCTGCTCGACGTGCGCAAGGCGATCGCGATGTTCCAGAAGCTCAACGTGCCGATTCTCGGGATCGTCGAGAACATGAGCTACTTCGTGGCGCCCGACACCGGCAAGCGCTACGCGATCTTCGGCGAAGGCGGCGGTCAGAAGCTCGCCGACGAGTACGGCGTGCCGCTCCTCGCACAGGTGCCGCTCGATCCCGCCACGCGCCTTGCCGGCGACGAGGGGACGCCCATCACGATTCGCGTCCCCGATTCGGTCCAGGCCAGGACGTTCCGCGAGCTGGCGGTGGCCGTGCGCCGGCGTCTCGACGAGCTGGCCGCGCTCAGGCCGCTGCCGAAGATCGGCTGACGCGGCCGGGGAAATCGACGCCGTGCCGCCGTTGATCCTGCCGATCTTTCCGCTGCCGGACGTGACGTTCTTCCCGAGCACTCTGTTGCCGCTCCACGTCTTCGAGGCGCGCTACCGCGCGATGGTCATGGACGTCCTGGCGCGCGACCGTCGCCTCGCTGTCGTGAAGCTGCAGCCCGGCTTCGACCAGGAGACCTATCTCGGCAAGCCGGCCGTGCATCCGGTGGCAGGCGCGGGCGAGATCGTGAGCTGGGAGCGACTGGCCACGGGCCGCTACAACATCCTCGTCAAGGGCGAGTGGCGCGTCCGCATCGAGAGCGAGCGACCGAGCGACACCCTCTATCGAATCGTCGCGGCGCAGAAGCTCGAGGACGTCGCGCCGACGACCGACGTCTCGGCCTTGCTCGCGCGGATTCGGGACGCGTGCGGCCGGCTGCTGCGGGCCCTCGATCGGCCGCCCGATCTGCTCGATACGGCGCTGGCGCCCGGCCAGCCTCCCGGCGCGATCGCCGATCGGATCGCCGCGGCGGTGGTCCCCGACCCTACCTTGCGGCAAGAGCTGCTCGAGACACTCGATGTCACGCGCCGCCTCGAGCGTCTGGGCGCGGCGCTCGACCAGCTCGTGAACGAGCTGCGGCGGGGGCGCGAATGACGCGCGCTGCCTACATGCGGTGCCGCGCGCTGGCGCTCGTGGTGCTGCTCGCGCTTGCCGCGCCGCCGTCGACCGTCGCTGCGGCGCAGTGGGCGTGGCTCGGCGTCCGCATCCGCGACCTGTCCGAGCAGGAGATGGACGAGATCTCGTCGCGTCATGGCCTGCGCGAGGGATTCGGCGTGTTCATCGTCGAGGTGATGGAGGGAACGCCGGCCCAGACGGCAGGGCTCAAGACCGGCGACCTGGTGGTGGCGTTCGAGGAGCGCCCCGTCACCGAGACACGGGTGCTCCAGCGGTTCATCGCCTCGTCGGCGCCCGGCAAGGACGTTCGGCTGACCGTGCTCCGTGCCGAGGGACGGCGCCGCTTCGACGTCCGGCTGGCGGCGATGCCCCGCGCGGTCGTCGGCGATCGGATCGGAGCCGAGTTCGGGTTCATCGTGCGCGACCCGGAGCCCGGCTCGTCGACGGCCCTGGCGGTCTCCGTGGTGGTGCCGAAGAGCCCCGCGGATCGCGGAGGGCTCGAGGTCGGCGACGTGATCCTCCAGATCAACGATCTCGCCGTGGTCACGCGGGACGCGTTACGTGAGGCACTCGCCGATGCCGGCCTCGACGCGCCGCTCCGGCTGACCGTCCGACGCGCCGGCAGCGCCGACCGCGTGCCCCTGGTTCTGAAGGCGCCGGGCGCCTGACGCGGATCTCGACGACGCGATGGACGTGAAGGATCTGCATCGGCTGGGGGCGGTCGAGGCCGCGCAGATGATCCGCAAGGGCGCCGTCACGTCGGTCGAGCTTGTGCAGGCCTGTCTGGCGCGCGTGCGCGAGGTCGACGGGCAGGTGCAGGCCTGGACGTTCCTCGATCCCGAGTACGCGCTGGCTCAGGCGCGCGCCGCCGACGAATCTCGCGTGTCCGGACAGCGGATCGGGGGCCTGCACGGCGTGCCCGTGGGCCTGAAGGACATCATCGACACGGCGGACATGCCCACGGAGAACGGCTCCGTCTTGCACGCCGGGCGGACGCCGTCGCGTGACGCGTCGGTCGTCTCCCTGCTGCGGGGCGCGGGTGCGGTCATCATGGGCAAGACGGTCACGACGGAGTTCGCCACCCGCACGCCGGGGAAGACACGCAATCCGCACAATGCCGGACACACACCGGGCGGCTCCTCGAGCGGCTCGGCCGCGGCGGTGGCCGCAGGGATGGTTCCGGTGGCGCTGGGGAGCCAGACCACGGGCTCGACGGTGCGGCCCGCGTCGTACTGCGGTGTATACGGGCTCAAGCCCACGCACGGGTTGATTCCCCGCCACGGCATGTTCCAACTGTCGCGCACGCTCGATCACGTGGGTCTCTTCGCGCGCTCGGTCGAGGACATCGCGCTGCTCCTCGAAGAGCTGGCATCGCACGACGAGCGCGACCCGGATTCGCGTCCCCGCGCCCGGGTGCTGTACCGGGTCGTGGCCGCCGCGGAGTCGCCGCTGGCGCCGAGGTTCGCGTTCGTGAAGACGTCCTTGTGGGACCAGGTCGATGCCGACGCGCGCGAGGCGTTCGGCGAGCTCGTCGAGCGTCTCGGCGACCGTGTCGAGGAGCTCGAGCTGCCCACCCCGGCCGACGAGGTGCTCGAGTGGCAGCGCGTCATCGGCGGCGCCGAGATCGCGGTCAACCTGCGGCGGGAATGGGAGCATGGGCGGGACAAGCTCTCGGCGGCATTGCGCGCCCGGATCGAGCACGGCCGTGGGGTGCTCGCGCGCGACTACCTTCATGCGCTCGGCCGTGTTCCGCAGCTCGTCGGGAGCCTCACCGAGCTCCTCGAGGAGCGCTATGACGCGATGCTGACGCCCGCCGCGTTCGGCACCGCCCCCAAGGGGCTCGAGTCGACCGGCGACCCTGCGTTCTGCGCGTTGTGGACGCTCTGCGGGATGCCGGCGCTCAACGTGCCGCTGATGCACGGCGCCAACGGCCTGCCGCTCGGAGTTCAGCTGGTCGGTGCGCGGCACCGAGATGGTCAGCTTCTGCGGACCGCGCGCTGGCTCGTGGACCACCTCTCGAACGACGCCTAGCCGTCCGCGTGCCGCGGCGCGTCTAGCGCGCCGTCGCCCCCGGGCGTACGCTCGCGCGGGCGAAGTCGCCAAATCCGTCAGCTCGGAGGGTTCGCATGGCAGACCTCGAGCGCATGTACATCGACGGCGAGTGGATTCTCGCCGAGGGCGGCGCCACCTTCGACGTCAAGAACCCGGCTGACGGGAGCGTCGTGGCGCGCGTCGCCAACGGCGCGGCCCCGGAGATCCAGCGCGCCGTCACCGCCGCGCACGCGGCGTTCCGCGAGTGGTCGGTGCTGGCGCCGAAGGATCGCGGGAGCATCCTCCTCAAGGTCCAGGAGCTCATGCAGGAGCGGCGTGACGAGCTCGCGCGGCTCGTGACGCTCGAGAACGGCAAGCCGTACGAGGAAGCCAGGAAGGAAGTCCAGTTCGCGCTCGGCTACTTCGGCTGGTTCGCCGAGGAAGCCCGCCGGGTGGCCGGGGAGTGGATTCCGTCGCCGCAGCCCGGCAAGCGGTACTGGGTCCTGCGCCAGCCGATCGGGCCCGTCGCCGCGGTGACGCCGTGGAATTTCCCGGCGACGATGGTCACGCGTAAGATCGCGCCGGCGCTCGCCGCCGGCTGCACGGTCGTACTCAAGCCGGCGTCGGCCACGCCGCTCACCGCGCTCGCCATCGCGCGCATCACGGAAGTGGCGGGACTGCCGCGCGGTGTGTTCAACGTGCTCACGACCAACCGCTCGCGCCTCGTCGGCGCCGAGCTGCTCACGCACCCGCTGATCCGCAAGATCGGCTTCACCGGGTCGACGGACGTGGGCAAGGGCATCATGGAGACCGCCGCCAAGCAGGTGACGCGGCTCTCCTTCGAGCTCGGCGGCAACGCGCCCTTCATCGTGTTCGACGACGCCGACTTCAAGGCGGCGCTCGAGGGCGCGGTCGCGATGAAGTTCCTCCGGGTCGGCGGCCAATCGTGCATCTGCGCGAACCGGATCTACGTCCAGCGCGGCATCGCCGAGCGATTCATTCCAGCGTTCGTCGACGCGGTCGCGAAGCTGAAGGTGGCGCCGGGCTTCGAGCCGGGTGCCCAGATCGGTCCGCTGATCAACGAGGAGACCCGCGCGAAGGTGCACGCGCTGGTCGAGGACGCGGTCAAGCACGGGGCCAAGCTCGTCGGCGGCGGCCGCTATCTGACTCACGACGTCTACGCCAAGGGCTTCTTCTATTCGCCCGCGGTGCTGACCGGCGTCACCGACGACATGGCGATCGCGCAGGAGGAGATCTTCGGGCCGGCGGCGCCGATTCTGATATTCGACACCGAGGACGAGGTGATCCGGCGCGCGAACGCGACGAAATTCGGGCTCGCGGCCTATTTCTACACGCGCGACCTGGCCCGCCTGATCCGGGTGTCCGAGCAGCTGGAGTACGGACTGGTCGGCGCCAACGACGCCACCGGGTATACGCACGAGATCCCCTTCGGCGGCTTCAAGGAATCGGGCCTCGGGCGCGAAGGCGGCCACGAGGGGATCGCCGAATACACGGAGGTGAAGTCGGTCGTCGTCAACCTCGGCTGAGCCGTCTCGATCCCGCCTGCCAGCCGAGCCACGCGACCACGAGCGTGAGCGCGACGAGGACGACGACGCTCAAGATGCGCGAGGCGCCCGAGAGCAGGGCCAGGGTGCCGCTCGAGAGCCCGGCGAACACGAGGCCGACCACCGGCAGCACCGGCGCCCCGCAGCCCACGACGCTGCACGGCCCGGTCGAGAGCCCGAGGACTCCCGCGCACGCGCCCGCAATGCCCCCGGCGCGGCTCGTACTGGCACGCCAGCCCTTCAGCCGTCCCTGGTCACGGCTGTGGAGCACGAGCGCGAAATAGGCCGCGACCAGGAGCGACATCGCGAGGAAGCGCGCGAGATCCATCGCGTCGACGGCGAAGCCCCACTCCGGGAAGCCGTAGGCACCGTCCGCCGAGAACCAAAAGATGGCGACGCGGGAGAGGAAGTCGAGCTTCTGGCCGAGCGGGGCGCCGGAGGTCAGATACGTGGGGAGCTGGGTGAGCCACGGATTGAAGGTGAAGTAAGTCCACGGCTTGCGGGTCGCCGCCAGGAGCAGTGGCGGCAGGAGCGCGTGGAGGGCGAAGACGCCGAG
>CAYVHH010000225.1:0-5534 GCA_964450175.1 uncultured bacterium
GAGGCCGCCGAAGCGCCGGACCGTCGCGGCGACGGCGTCGCGGCAGCTGGCGCCGTCGGTGACGTCGAGGCGCACCGGCAGCGCCTGGCCACCGCCGGCCTCGATCTCGGCCGCGGTGGTCTTGGCGCCCGGCTCCTCGACATCGGCGCAGGCCACCTGGGCGCCGGCGGCGGCGTAGGCGAGCGCGGTCGCGCGCCCGATGCCGTTGGCGGCGCCGACGACGATCGCGATCTTCTTCTCGAGCGTGAACGCCGGATCGATCATCGTGCCCTCCAGTCGCCACAGTGTACGATACGCGCAACCATCTCGCCGGGAGGACGAACGCGATGCTGCCGACGCACGGACGCTACGAGTACTCGAACATCACGAAGCGACCCGACTATGCCTGGCCGGGCGGACGCCGGCTCGCCGTCTACGTGGCGCTCAACATCGAGGGCTTCGGCTTCGGCGTCGGCAAGGGGGCGGCCATCGCGCCGCCGGATCAGGCGCAGAGCCACAGCGTCTACAGCTGGCGCGACTACGGCAACCGCGTCGGCGTGTGGCGGTTGTTCGAGATGCTGGACGAGCTCGGCATCCCGGCCCAGGCGCAGATGAACACCGCGATCTACGAGATGGCGCCGGACATTCCCGAGCGGCTTCGCGCGCGGGGCGACGAGATTCTCGGGCACGGTGTCACCAACTCCGACGAGCAGGGCCATCTCGACGAGGATCAGGAACGCGCGCTGATCGAGGGGGTGACGGCCACGATCGCGCGGCACGAAGGCACGAGGCCGGTCGGCTGGATGAGCCCGTGGCTCTCGAACAGCGCCGTCACGATGGATCTCTTGCAGGAGGCCGGCTATCGCTACGCGATGGACTGGACGATGGACGATCAGCCCGTGTGGATCAAGACTCGCAAGGGCCGCCTCCTCGCGATGCCGTACCCGATCGAGGTGAACGACACGCGCGGGATCGTCTGGTATCGCTACACCGCCGACCAGTTCGCCGACATGATCGTCGATCAGTTCGACGAGATGCTCGAGCAATCGGCGCGCCAGCCGCTCGTGTGCCCGATCTCACTCCACCCGTTCGTCACCGGGCGGCCGTACCGGATACGCCGGCTCCGCCAGGCGCTCCAGCACATCCTCGGTCGCCCGGACCGCGTGTGGCTGACACGCCCGCGCGAGATCTGTGCGCACGTCGAGTCGTTGCCGGAAGGCGTCGTGCCAGGTAGTCGCTGAGGCGTTCGAGTGAGACCAAGGTCCGATCGTCTCGGGCCGAGCGCCGTGCGCAAATGGGCCTCCACGGGAGGCATGACGATGTCAGTTCGATCGATTGCGTGGACCCTGAGCGTGAGCCTGACTTTGACCCCGCTGGCGGCGCTGCCCGTCGCCGCCCAGGGGTCCGGAGCCGCGCAGGTCGTTCTTCCCACGGACCGGACGGTGCTGCCGATCCCGGAGCCCGTCACCCCACCGATCACGGAGCTCGATGCGCGCAAGGCCACCCCGCCGCCGCGATTCGAGGTGAAGGCGCCGGCGGGGGCGCCCAATGTCCTCATCGTGTTGATCGACGACATGGGCTTCGGCCAGTCGAGCGCGTTCGGTGGCCCGATTCGGATGCCGACGGTGGAGAGTCTCGCGAGCGGAGGGCTCCGCTACAACGAATTCCACACGACGGCGCTCTGCTCGCCGACGCGCTCGGCGCTGCTCAGCGGCCGCAACCATCACGTGAACAACCTGGGCTCGATCACGGAGACCGCGACCGCGTTTCCCGGGCAGACCGGAAAGCGGCCGGACAGCGTGGCGCCGCTGGCCGAGATGCTGCGCCTCAATGGCTACAGCACCGCCGCCTTCGGCAAGTCCCACGAGACGGCGGCCTGGGAGGTGAGCCCGTCCGGGCCGACCGATCGCTGGCCGACCCGCTCGGGCTTCGACAAGTTCTACGGCTTCATCGGCGGCGAGACCAATCAGTGGGCGCCGGCGCTCTACGAGGGGATGACCAAGGTCGAGCTGCCGAACGACCCGAACTATCACTTCATGACCGACATGACCAACCAGGCCATTGCCTGGATGCAGTACCAGAAGTCGCTCACGCCGGACAAGCCCTTCTTCATGTACTTCGCGCCGGGCGCCACCCACGCGCCCCATCACGTACCCAAGTCGTGGATCGCGAAATACAAGGGCAAGTTCGACCAGGGCTGGGACGCGCTGCGCGAGGAGACCCTGGCGCGGCAGCGGCGCATGGGCGTGGTGCCGATCGATACGAAGCTGGCGCCCAAGCCGGCGGCGATCAAGGACTGGGCCGCGCTGAGCGCCGACGAGAAGAAGCTCTTCGCCCGACAGATGGAGGTCTTCGCCGGATTCGGCGAATACGCGGACACCGAGATCGGTCGGCTGATCAAGGCCATCGAGGCGACCGGCCAGCTCGACAATACCTTGATCTTCTATCTGGTCGGTGACAACGGGGCGAGCGCTGAAGGCGGTATGGTCGGGCTGTACAACGAGGCGACGTTCTTCAACGGCGTGCACGAGAGCGTCCAGGACATCCTCAAACACTATGACGAGCTCGGCGGCCCCACGACGTATCCGCACTATGCCGCCGGGTGGGCGGTCGCCGGTGACTCGCCCTTCACGTGGACCAAGCAGGTCGCCTCGAGCTACGGCGGCACTCGCAACGGCATGGTCGTCCACTGGCCCAAGGGGATCAAGGCGAAAGGCGAGCTGCGCTCGCAGTGGCACCACGTCATCGATATCGCCCCGACCATCCTGGAAGCGGCGGGCTTGCCGGAACCCAAGGTGGTCAACGGCGTCCCCCAGAAGCCGATCGAGGGCGTGAGCCTCGCGTACACCTTTGCCGACGCCAAGGCCGTGGACCGCCACACCGTCCAGTACTTCGAGATCTTCGGCAATCGCGCCGTCTACCAGGACGGCTGGCTGGCCGGTACCGTTCATCGGGCGGCCTGGGAGCCAGAGCCCCGCGCGACGTTCGAGAATGACAAGTGGGAGCTCTACGACACGCGGCAAGACTTCAGCCTGGTCAACGATCTGGCCGCGAAGAATCCGGAGAAGCTCAAGGAGATGCAGGCGCTCTTCCTCGAGGAGGCGCGCAAGTATTCGGTGCTGCCGCTCGACGACCGCATCCTCGAGCGCCTGAACGCGGCACTGGTGGGCCGGCCGGACCTGATGGCCGGTCGTACGTCGCTGACCGTCCACGCCGGCATGATCGGGATGTCGGAGAACGTCTTCATCAACGTGAAGAACCGCTCGCACACGATCACCGCCGAGCTCGAGATTCCCAAGAACGGCGCCAACGGCGTGCTGCTCGCGCAGGCCGGGCGGTTCGGAGGCTGGAGCCTCTACGTGAAGGACGGCAAGCCGACCTACACGTACAACTGGCTCGGCCTGCAGCGCTATACCGTCGCCGGCACCCAGGCGCTGCCGCCGGGAAAGGTGACCGTCCGTTACGAGTTCGCCTATGACGGCGGTGGCATCGGCAAGGGCGGCAAGGGCACGCTCTTCGTGAACGGTAAGCAGGTTGCGACCGGTCGGATCGAGCGCACGCAGTGCTGCGTGTTCTCGGCCGACGAGGGCGCCGACGTCGGCGAGGACGGCGAGACACCGGTCACGGAGTCCTACAAGGTGCCGTTCAAGTTCACCGGCAAGATCGCCAGCATCACGATCGATCTGAAGGAGACGAAGACCGCGGACCACGACGAGGCCGAGCAGGCCCGCAACGTCTCCACCCTCAAGAAGGCGCTGGCCGACTAGGACGCCCGCGCCGGCAAGCCGTTACGGGGTCGGCTTCTGGAAGTGCGGCAGGCCCGTATGCGCGGTCAGGCCGCCGTCGGCGACGATGGCGGCGCCCGTGATGAAGGACGCCTCGTCAGAGGCCAGGAAGAGCACGGTGCTCGCGATCTCGTCGGCCTGGCCGACGCGACCGATCGGATGCGCCTCGGCGTAGACGCGCCGGAGCTCGTCGGCGCGATCGCGTCCCAGGATCTGCGTGGCGCGCGTGTCGATGAAGCCGGGGCAGACGCAGTTGACGCGGATGTTGTGCCGCGCGTTCTCGATCGCCGCCGAGCGAGTCAGGTTGATGACGCCGGCCTTGGCGGCGTTGTAGGACGAGAGCCCGTAGTCGCCGGCCGTGCCCGAGATCGACGCGGTGTTGACGACGACGCCTTTGCCCTGGGCGCGCATGACCGGCAGGCAGTACTTCATGCCGAGGAACGCGCTGGTCAAGGTGACGGCGATGACGCGGTTCCAGCTCTCGAGCGAGATCTCGTCGAGCGGCGCCGGCTCGGCCAGCCCCGCGTTGTTCAGCATGACGTCGAGCCGGCCGAATCTGTCGAGGGCCAGCCGAATCGTCTGCTGGACCGCCGCGGAGTCCGCCGCGTCCATCTTGATGGCGGCCGCGCGGCCGGTGTCCTTGGCGATGCCCGCGGCGACCGTCTCGGCGCGCGTGCCGCTCAGATCGGCCACGACCACGGCCGCGCCTTCGGCGGCGAAGCGCCGCGCGGTGGCGGCGCCGATGCCGGAGCCTCCGGCGGTGACGATCGCGACCTGGCCGGCGAAGCGACCGGGCATCGCGCGCTAGACGACCCGGTAGCGACGCACGGCTGTTTCGTCGAGCTCGAGCCCGAGACCGGGCCCCTGCGGTGCGACGAGCTCGCCGTGCTCGATCCGCGGCATCGCTCTGAGGACGCCGGCCGAGCGGGGCACGTACTCGACCATGTGGCCGTTGGCGACGGCCGACAGCAGGTGCACTTGAATCTCCGGGACCACGTGGCCGCACACCGGGACGCGATGCGCTTGTGCGAGCCCCGCGATCTTCCGCCAGGGCGTCACACCGCCGACCCGAGCCAGGTCGAGGATGACGACGTCGACGGCGCGCGCCTGCAGCAAGGTCCGAAATGCGTCGAGGTGATAGAGGTGCTCGCCGGCGGCGATCGGCACATCAAGCCGGCGGCGAAGATCGGCGAGCCCCGAGACATCCGAATGATGGACGGGATCCTCGAGCCACGCGATGCCGGCGTCTTGCAGCATGCGGCCGGTGCGCCGCGCCCGGGCCAGGGACCAGCTCTCGACCGCATCGACCATGATGCGCACGTCCGGCCCGACGGCGTCGCGCACGGCTTGCACGCGCCGCGCCTCCATCTCGGGCGCCGTTTCCTTGCCGAGGCGCAGCTTCACCGCGCTGAACCCGTTGGCCACGTGCTGTTTCGCCGAGGCGGCGAGCTCGCCCGGCGAGAGGCTGACCCACAGCCCGTCGCTCGCGTACGTCGGGAGCCGGTCGCGAAAGCCGCCGAGGAGGCGATGGAGCGGCTGTCCCAGTGTCTTGCCGTTGGCGTCCCACACCGCGATGTCGAGCGGCGCGAGCGCGCAATGCAGGAGGCCACCGGGACCCACCCAGTCGCCGCGCCGCGCGAGCTTTTCCCATGCGGCCTCCGGCTCGAGCACGCTCATGCCGATCAGGTGCTCGCCCAGCTCGCGCGCGGCGGAGCCGATCGTCGTCATCAGATCCGGCCGCGGATAGACGATGTAGCCGATGCCTTCGAT
>CAYVHH010000226.1:0-6019 GCA_964450175.1 uncultured bacterium
GGGTGAGCGCGCCCGGCCAGTACCGTGTCATCAGGTCGCGCGCCGATGGGGTGACGTGCGCGACGCTCTCGACCATCGCGACCGAGTCGACGAGGACGAGCAGGGGCTTGGAGTCGGGCCTCCCCTTCAGCTCGAAGATGCGCCGGACCGATCCGCCGTCGAGCGCGGCGACGCCGAGCCCATAAAAGGTCTCGGTCGGAAACGCCACCACGCCGCCGGCGCGGAGCGTGTCCGCGGCGGCGCGTAGCGCGGCTCGAGAGGGCGCAACGGGATCGACGGCGAGGACGCGCGACCGTTCGGGGCCCGTCACGTCCCCGACTTCGGCGGCCCGCCGGACTTCATCTGCGCGGCGACCTTGCGCGCGCGCTCGTCCACTTCGTCGGCCAACCGCTTGCGATACGCCGCGATGCGTGCGGCCAGCGCGGGATCTCCGACCGCGAGGATCTGAGCGGCCAGCAGGCCCGCGTTGGCGGCGCCCCACTTGCCGATCGCCACCGTCGCGACCGGGACGCCCTTCGGCATCTGCACGATCGACAGCAGGGCGTCGATCCCGCCGAGCGGTGTCGAGGCCACCGGCACGCCGATGACCGGCAAGGGCGAGGAGGCCGCCAGGACGCCGGGAAGCGCGGCAGCGCCGCCGGCGCCGGCGATGAGCACGCCGAGCCCGCGGGCGTGCGCCGTCGTGGCGTATTCGTGAGTCCGCTCCGGCGTCCGGTGCGCCGAAGTGACGACGACCTCGCTGCCGACCTCGAGGGCGTCGAGCACCTTCACCGCTTCGAGCATCACCTCGAGATCGCTGTCGCTGCCGAGCACGATGCCGACGCGCACGGGTCCAGTCACGCTCTGCGCCTCCCGATATCGGTCCGGTAGTGCATTCCATCGAACGAGATCTCACGAACCGCGGCGTACGCCGCCGCGATCGCCGCGTCCATGCTCTCGGCGACCGCGGTCACGCCGAGCACCCGCCCGCCGGCGGTCACGAGGGTCCCGTTCTTCGTCGCGGTTCCGGCATGGAACACCTGGACACCCGGTCTGGCGTCAGCCGCGTCCACGCCGCGGATCGGTAACCCCGTCGGATACTTGCCCGGGTAGCCGCCGGAGGCGATGTTCACGCAGACCGAGGCGGTGCTGGGCCACGGATGCGCCGGCGGCCACGCGTCGCCACGAGCGGCCGCATGGAGCAGCGGCACCAGGTCGCCCGGCGCGCGCACCATGAGCGCCTGACATTCGGGATCGCCGAAGCGACAGTTGAACTCGACGACCTTCGGCCCCTGCGCCGTCAGCATGAGGCCCGCGTAGAGCACGCCACGATACGGGGCGCCTTCACCGGCGAGCGCCGCGAGCGTCGGGCGCACGATCGTCTCCAGGACCCGCTTTTCGAGCGCTTCGTCGAACACCGCCACCGGCGAGTAGCAGCCCATGCCGCCGGTATTCGGGCCGCGATCGCCGTCGAAGACCGCCTTGTGATCCTCGGCGGCGGCGAGCGTCATGACGTCGCCGCCGTTCGACAGCACGAAGAACGAGACTTCCTGGCCGATCATGAACTCCTCGACGACCACGCGCGCGCCGGCGGCGCCGAACGCCCGCCGCTCCATGCACTCGGCGATCGCGGCGTCGGCATCCTCGAGCGTGGCGCACACGATCGCGCCCTTGCCGGCCGCCAGCCCGTCGGCCTTGACCACGAGCGGGGCGCCCATCTCGCGACAGAAGCGACGCGCGTCGTCGGCGTCGTCGAAGGTCGAGAACCGCGCGGTCGGAATCCCATGGCGTCGCATCAGGTCCTTGGAGAACGCCTTGGAGCCCTCGATCGCCGCCGCGCGCGCGCTCGGCCCGAAGACGGCGAGCCCCGCGGCGCTGAACCGATCGGCGAGCCCCGCGACGAGCGGAGCCTCCGGGCCGATCACCGTCAAGTCGATACGCTCGCGTCGGGCGAGCGCGACGAGCTCATCGTGGGCGTCGACGCCGAGGTCGACGCACCGCGCGTGGCGCGCGATGCCCGGATTGCCCGGGGCCGCGAACAACGCGTCGACCAGCGGGCTCTGCGTCATCTTCCAGGCCAGCGCGTGTTCCCGGCCGCCGCCGCCGACGATGAGGATCTTCATTGGAGCGGGGACCGTGAGCCCGGCTTGGTCCGGGGGTGGCCTGAGACAGGCGCGGCGAAGCTCCGCACGCCCGATCTCCGCAGGCCCGATCTGCGCACGCCCGATCTTTTCGGGTGCGGGGTTCGGCCCTGGTTCGTGGTTCGATCCCGCCTCATCGTTCGGTATCGGGCGGCTCGACGACTTCGAGGTGGGCGCGCGCGATGCGGGCCCAGGGGCTCCCGGAGTCGAGCTCGAGGTAGCGCTGCCAGTGCTTGATCGCTTCGCCGTCGCGGCCGTTGCGCGCGAGCGCGCCCGCGAGATTGAAGTGGGCGTCGGCGTAGTCGGGCGAGAGCTCGAGCGCCTTGCGGTAGTCGCCGATCGCGTCCTCGATTGCGCCGCGGTCCTCGTGCAACGAGCCGAGGTTGTACGCGGCCTCGCAGCACTGCGGATCCTGATCGAGCGCCGAGAGGTACGCCTCACTGGCCTCGTCGTAGCGACCCATACGGTGCAGGAGCAGGCCCAGGTTGTTCCACGCCGCGGCGTAGGTCGGATCGATGGAGACGACGCGCCGGTAGGCGTCGATCGCGTCTTCCCACTGCGCCGGATCGCCGTCCCACTCGCTGGCGCGCTCGAACCAGGTTTCGGCCTGATCGGCGGGCGGCGCGAGCGGACGCACGAGGCCGGTGCCGAGCGTGGCGGTGGCGGCGGCTTCGAGCCCGCCCGAGTCGAGCGCCAGCACCATCTGCCCCGTTCGCGGGTCGAAGCGAACGCGATCGGACTGGGCGACCAGCCGGTCGCCTTCCAGCACCAGCCGTATCTCGGCCAGCGGCTGCTGGAGGTCCGGATCCTGACGGCGCAAGGCCGTGAGCGCCTCACGGATCTGCCGCACCGAGGCGCCGGCGTCGAGGAGCGCGCTGGCCGCGCGCAGCGCCAGCAGGTCGCGGAACGTGTAGCCGGAATCGCCCCGGAGAAGCTCCAGCCGGCGGAGCTGCCCGGCCCGCTTCGGCGTGAGCGTCAGGATCCGGGTGAGCTCCCGCACGCCGTAGATGCGTTCGGGCTGGGACGGGCTCATCGCACGCTCTCGGTCAGTGACGGAAATGACGGATGCCTGTGAAGACCATCGCGAGCCCCTGCTCGTCGGCCGCGGCGATGACCTCTTCGTCGCGCAAGGAGCCTCCCGGCTGGATCACCGCCGTGGCGCCGGCCCCGGCGATCACGTCCAATCCGTCTCGAAACGGGAAGAACGCGTCGGAGGCGCACACGGTGCCCTTCGTCGAGAGGCCGACCTCGCGAGCGCGCATCACCGCCAGGCGCGCCGAGTCGACCCGGTTCATCTGGCCGGCGCCGACGCCGACCACCTGGTCGCGCGTCGTGAGCACGATCGCGTTGGATTTGGCGTGCTTGCCCACGCGCCACGCGAAGCGCAGCGCGTCGAGTTCGGCGGCGGTCGGCGCCCGCTTCGAGACGGTCTTGAGATTGGCGGGCTCGAGGTCGGCGAGATCGGTCGTCTGCACGAGCAACCCGCCCAGTACCCCGCGGTATTCGGGCAGCCGCGCGGGCAAGGTCCGGTCGCACGCGACCTCGAAGACGCGGCACTTCTTCTTGGTACGCTTGATCTCTTCGAGCGCGTCCGGCGCGAACGACG
This sequence comes from uncultured bacterium, assembly GCA_964450175.1. Classification (GTDB taxonomy): domain Bacteria; phylum Methylomirabilota; class Methylomirabilia; order Rokubacteriales; family CSP1-6; genus AR31. Next base: position 3,727 of record CAYVHH010000226.1, read on the forward strand.
GGGCGAACAGGATCTCGACGAAGATCCCCGCCAGCGCCTCGACGACGGCGGCGTCCACGGTGCGGTTCACCCCGATGATCCCGCCGTAGATCGAGACCGGATCCGACGCCTTGGCCAGGACCATGGCCGCGCCGACGGTCGCCGCCCGACTGACGCCGCACGGGTTCGTGTGCTTGATGACGACGGCCGCCGGCTCCTCGAACTCGAGCAGCAGCGCGAGCGCCGCCGAGAAGTCGAGCAGGTTGTTGTAGCCGAGCTCCGGACCGTGGAGTTGCTTCATGGTGGCCAGGCCCACCGCCGGCGCGCCGACCTGACGGTAGAATGCGGCGTCCTGGTGCGGGTTCTCCCCGTAGCGCAGCGGGAGTACGCGCTCGGCTTCGAACCGCAGCTGGGCCGGGAACGGCTCGCTGCGGATGCCGTCGCCGCGCGCGGGCGCGCTCGAGGCGAGGAAGGCCGAGATGGCCGCGTCGTACTCGGCGGTGCGGCGGAAGGCGTCTTGGGCAAGCCGGAAGCACGTCGCGTCGCTGAGCGATCCGCCGCTCGCGCGCAGCTCGTCGAGGATCGCGCCGTATTGCGACTGCGCCGTCACGACCGCGACGCTCCCGTGGTTCTTGGCGGCCGCCCGGATCATCGTGGGGCCGCCGACGTCGATCTGCTCGATCGCCTCGGCCTGCGTCACGCCGGGTCGTGCCACCGTCTGCTCGAAGGGGTAGAGGGCGACGACGACCAGGTCGATCGGTCGGATCCCGTGCTTCTCGAGCGCCGCGAGATGCTCGGGGACGTCCCGGCGGGCCAGGATTCCGCCGTGGATCTTCGGATGGAGCGTCTTGACGCGACCGTCGAGCATCTCGGGGAAGCCGGTCGCCTCCGACACGTCGATGACGCGGACACCCGACTCGCGCATGAGCTTCGCCGTGCCGCCGGTCGAGAGGATCTCGACGCCGAGACCAGCCAGCGCGCGAGCGAACTCGACGATCCCCGTCTTGTCGTGAACGCTGATGAGCGCCCGGCGGACCTTCATGGCTGACCTCGCACGGTAACCCTCCGGCCGTCGATGGAGAGGCGTCCCTCGGCAAACAGGCGGACCGCTTCGGGATAGAGACGATGCTCTTCGATCAGGATCCGGGCCGCGAGCGTGTCTTCGGTATCGTCCGCGAGCACGGGCACGCTCGACTGGAGAATGATCGGTCCGGTGTCGACCGCCCCGGCGTCGAGGAAGTGCACCGTCGCGCCGGCGACCTTCGCGCCGTGATCCAGGGCCTGCCGCTGAGCATGGAGCCCCGGAAACGCGGGCAGGAGCGAGGGGTGGATGTTCATCGCGCGCCCGGTGAACGCGCGCGTGAATGCCGGGGAAAGGATCCGCATGAACCCCGCGCTGCACACGAGACCGACCCGGCGCGCCGAGAGCTCGCGGACGAGCGCCAGGTCGAAGCCCTCCCGGTCGGCGAAGTCCTTGGGATTCACGTAGAGCGCCTCGACACCCGCCGCGCGCGCCCGATCGAGGGCGGCCGCTCGCTCCCGGTCGGAGATCACGACGACGATCTCAGCCGGGTAGTCGGCTCTCGCGGCGGCGTCCAGGAGCGCCTGGAGATTGGATCCGCGGCCCGAGACCAGAACGCCAACGCGTAGACGACCGCCCGGGGCGGTCACGCCACGAGCTCCGCGCCGCGCTCGCCGGCGACGATGTCGCCGATGTGCGCGACCGTCTCGCCCGAGCCTCGCAGGATGTGCGCGGCCGCATCCGCATCGCCTGCGGCGACGATGACCACGTAGCCGATCCCCATGTTGAAGGTCCTGAACATCTCGGAGTCCTCCACTCGACCGGCTCGGCGCAGAGTCTCGAAGACCGCGGGGGGCGACCAGGAGCTTCGGACGAGCCTGGCCCGGCAGTCAGCGGGGAGCACCCGGGGGATGTTGCCGGTGACGCCGCCCCCGGTCACGTGCGCCATGCCCCTCACCTCGATCGTCTCCAGTAGGGTCTGAATGGATCGTACGTAAATCCGTGTCGGAGTGAGTAGCTCGTCCGCCACGAGGCGCCCGGTTCCCGGGAGTGTGTCGGTCACGCGGAGCTTCATGACGTCGAACACGATGCGCCGCACCAGGCTGTAGCCGTTGGAGTGCAGACCGGACGAGGCCAGGCCCAGGACGGCGTCGCCGGGACGGATTCTCGAGCCGTCGATCAATCGCTGTCGCTCGGCGATGCCGACCGCGAAGCCGGCGAGATCGTACTCTCCGGGAGGCAGCGAGTCCGGGTGCTCGGCCATCTCGCCGCCGACCAGCGCGCAGCCGGCCT
>CAYVHH010000227.1:0-6481 GCA_964450175.1 uncultured bacterium
CCGTGCTCGTCCTGGTCGCTTCACTCCTGGACCTTGACGCGTCCGTGACCAACAGCCTGGCGCTGGCGGCGCTCGGCATCCTCGCGGTTCGACCCATCGACCTCTGCGACCCGGGTTTTCAGCTCTCCTTCGCCGCCACGCTCGGCATCGTCGTCGCGCCGTTGCCGCGCGGAATGGTCCTCGGAGCGCTCGCCGTGAGCGCGGCCGCGCAGCTGGCGGTGCTGCCGATCTCCTTGACCCACTTCAATCAGCTTTCGACGATCGGCCTGATCGCGAACCTCGCCGTCGTTCCTCTAGCCGGCGTCGCCACCGTCGGCGGGCTCGTCGCAGTGGGCCTGTCGTTCCTGAGCGAGACCGTCGCGGCGGTGGCGTTCGACGCCGTCTGGCCCGTCCTGCTGGCGCTGCGCGGGCTCGTCGCGCTCGCCGCCCATGTTCCGGGCGCCGTCCTCTATCTCCCGGCTCCGGGCTGGCTCGCCGTGACGTGCTACGTCGGCGCGCTCGCGTCGCTGCTGGTCTGGCGCGCCGGCCGCGATCGCGACGTGAGAGCGCCACGGACATGGCTCCTTCTCGGAGCCGCGCTCCTCGTCGTCGCGATCGGCTTCGCGGCGTGGCCGCTCGTGCGGCCGGCCGACGGACTGTTGCGGCTCACGATTCTCGACGTGGGCCAGGGCGACGCGATCGTCGTCGAGACGCCCGACGGCCGCGCCCTTCTCATCGACGCGGGATCAGGCGGCCCGATGCGCCTCGACGCCGGCGAGCGTGTGGTCGCGCCGTACCTCTGGAATCGCGGCATTCTTCGCCTGGCCGGCCTTGCCGTCACGCACGACGACAGCGATCACGCCGGCGGCACGGGCGCGGTCCGGCGGCTCTTCTCGATCGCCGAGGAGTGGACCTCGGCGAGTCCTCCGACGACGCGTCGTTTCGGGGGTGCCGAGATCGCGGCGCTCCCTCCCACCGCGATGAACGGCGGACGGCGCAACGAAGCCGCGCTGGTGCTGCGAATCGAGATGGGGCGTGCCTCGTTCCTGCTCACCTCCGATATTGGTATTCCGCGTGAGCGCGAGCTGACCGCCGTGGGGGCGCGCCTGGATTCGACGGTCCTCAAGGTCGCCCATCACGGCTCGCGCTCTTCGACGAGCTCCGACTTCGTCCGTACGGTCGGCCCGAGGGTTGCCGCCATCTCGGTAGGGGCACGCAACGCGTATGGGCATCCCGATGCCGGCGTCGTGGCGCGACTCTCCGAGGCAGGCGCTCAGATCTATCGGACCGATCGTGACGGCGCGCTCATCTTCGAGACCGACGGCGCCACGCTGACTGCCACTCGATGGGCCTCGGGACGGATCGAGCGCGTCTGCCTGGACCCCGAACCGATCTGCTAGAATCGAGCGCCATGACCCGGATCAACGACCATTACTTGAAGCTACGCGCCAGCTACCTCTTCAGCGAGACCGGCCGGCGCACGCGTGACTATCAGGCGGCGCACCCGGGCGCGAAGCTCATCCGCCTGGGCATCGGCGACGTGACCCGGCCGCTGCCCGACGCGGTGATCCGTGCGATGCACGAAGCCGTCGACGAGATGGCGCGGCCGGAGACGTTCCGCGGCTATCCGCCCGAGACCGGCTGGGACTTCCTCGTCAACGAGATCATCCGCCACGACTACGGCGAGCGCGGCATCAAGCTCACCGCCGACGAGATCGTCGTGAGCGACGGCGCCAAGAGCGACACGGGCAACATCCAGGAGATCTTCGGGCCGGAGTGTGTGGTCGCGCTCAGCGACCCGGTGTACCCTGCGTACCTGGACGTCACCGTGATGGGCGGGCGCGCCGGAAACGCCGACGCGAGCGGTCGCTACGATCGGATCGTGTACCTGCCGTGCACGGCGGAGAACAATTTCCAGCCGCGCATCCCGGACCGGCCGGTCGATCTGATTTTTCTCTGCTATCCGAACAATCCGACCGGCGCGGTGCTGACGCGCGCGGCGCTGAAGACCTGGGTCGATTTCGCGCGCGAGCGGAGCGCCGTCATCCTCTACGATGCGGCCTACGAGGCATACATCCGCGACCCGGCGATCCCGCACTCGATCTACGAGATCGAAGGCGCGCGCGACGTCGCGATCGAGTTCCGCTCCTTCTCGAAGACCGCGGGCTTCACCGGCACGCGCTGCGCCTATACGGTCGTCCCGAAGGAGCTACAGGGCCGCTCGGCCTCGGGCGACCCGGTGAGCATCAATTCGCTCTGGGTCCGCCGCCAGTCCACCAAGTTCAATGGGGTGGCGTACGTCATCCAGCGCGCCGCCGCCGCGACGTACACGGCCGAGGGAAAGAAGCAGGTCACCGCGCTCGTCGACTACTACATGGAGAACGCGCGGATCATTCGGGAGGGACTCGAGGCCGCCGGACTCACCGTCTACGGTGCGCGCAACGCCCCGTACATCTGGGTGAAGACTCCGGGCGGTCTATCGTCCTGGGACTTCTTCGACAAGCTCCTGAACGAGGCCCATGTGGTCGGCACCCCCGGCGCCGGCTTCGGCCCGAGCGGCGAAGGCTACTTCCGCCTCACCGCCTTCGGCGCCCGCGCCGCGACCGAAGAAGCCGTCGACCGCATCAAAGCCCGTCTCTCCCGCTAGTCAACGGGAGCGTGCGTCAGCCGCTACGCTTCGTACGCCCGCTCGTATTGGGAGCGGAGTCGCTCCAGCTCCTCCGGATCCAGGCGCATGCCGAGCGACAGGCTCATCTCGCCCAGGATCGTCTTGATCTCGTTCAGCGACTTCTTGCCGAAGTTCTTGGTCTTGAGGAGCTCGGCTTCCGTCTTTTGCACGAGGTCGGCGATCGTCCGGATGTTCGCGGTCTTGAGGCAGTTCGACGCGCGAACCGACAGCTCCAGCTCGTCGACGTTGCGGAAGAGGTTCTCGTTCAGCTCGGTGCGCGGCCGCGCTTCGTCGCGCTCGGCGGCCTCTTCCTGCGGCGAGACCTCCGGGAAGTCCATGAGCAGATCGAAGTGGTCCTCGAGAATCCGTGACGCCTCACCGACCGCGGTCGCCGGGCTGACGCTGCCGTCGGTCCACACCTCGAGCACCAGCCGCTCGCGGCCCTCCGTCACCGGCTCGACGTGGAAGTTGACACGCTTGACCGGCGAGAAGTCGGCGTCCAGGAGGATCGCGTTGATCGGCAGAGCCTCGGGCTCGCGCTTCTCGGCCGACACGTAGCCCCGGCCGCGCTCGACGCAGACCTCCATCTCGAAGACCCCGTCCTTGTCGAGGGTCGCCAGGACCACGTCCGGCGTCAGGACTTCGATATCCGCGTCGGTCTCGAAGTCGCTGGCCTTGGCGACCGCGCTGCCCTGGGCGCGGAGCCGGAGGATCTTGGGACGGTTCACGTGCAAAGTGAACACGACATTGCGGAGGTTCATCATGATATCGAGCGTGTCTTCCATCACACCCGGCAGATGCGAGAACTCGTGCAGGACGTTTTCGATCTTGACCCAGGTCGGCGCGGCACCGTGGATCGCCGAGAGGAGCGCCCGGCGATAGGCGATACCGACGGTCAGGGCGAAGCCAGCCTCGAACGGCTCGATCGACAGCTTGCCGTAAGTCTTGTCCTGGACAGTCCAATCGTGACGGGTAGGTAGTTGCAACTCAAGCATGGGACCCCCTAGAAGCGAGCCAGTGTGATCGGGGTGATTCGGCCACCAAGGCATCACAGTATACCAGAGCCCCGATGTTACACTGGGAAATCATGGGGTTGCGTGCCGCCATTGCCCTCCTCATGCTCGTTGGGGTTGCCGTCGTCGCCTTGCTGGGCTACGAAGTGGCGACGCCCACCGATGCGCTTCAGGCCGGCCCGGTGCTCGTGGAGATTCCAGCCCACGACGGCGTCCTGGAGATCGCTAACCGTTTGCACCAGGCAGGCGGGATCCGAAGCCGCGCGGGATTTGTCGTCCTGGCCGGGCTTCGGGGCACCACCCGGCGCTTGAAGGCGGGCGAGTACGAGCTCGACCGCGGGGCCTCGACCCTCGACGTCCTGACCCAGCTGGAAGCCGGGCGGGTCAAGCAGCACCTCGTCCTGCAGCCCGAAGGCGCGACTGTCTCCGAGCTCGCCCGCGCGCTCGAAGCGGACCACCTGGCGCCGAGCGCCACGATCCGTCGTCTGGCAACCGATCCGGCCTTTCTCTCGATGCTCGGGATCGAGGCGCCGAGCGTCGAGGGCTACCTGTTCCCCGATACCTATCAGTTCGTGCGAGGCATGACCCCCGAGGAGATGCTCACCCGCATGGTGCAGCGCCTGCGCGCGAAGATGGGCGCCGACATCACAGCGCGCGCCGCCGCGCGCGGGCTCACCGTGCACCAGCTGCTCACGCTCGCCTCCATCATCGAGCGCGAGGCGGTGGAGCGCGACGAGATGCGGACGATCTCCGCGGTGTTCTGGAATCGGCTCAAGCTCAAGATGCCGCTCCAGGCCGATCCGACCGTGCAGTACGCCACGGGCAAGGATCGGCGCGCGCTCACTCGAGCCGATCTCCGGATCGATCATCCGTACAATACCTACCGCAACCCGGGGCTGCCTCCCGGACCGATCGCGAGCCCGGGGCTCGCGGCGATCGAGGCGGCGCTCGACCCGGCGCCGGTGAAATACCTCTACTTCGTCGCGATGGACGACACGCATCATCACTTCTCGGCGACGATCGCCGAGCACAATGCGGCGGTCGCCCGGTACCGGCTCGCCCGCGCTCGGTGAACCGTGCTATAAAACGCGCGACATGGCCGGCCCCAGCACGCTTGCCGAACCCGGGAGCATCGCCCGCGAAGCCCCGACGGTGCCGTTCCTCTATCGCGCGCTTCGCCCGCCCCTCCGTCAAGCGCTCGTGCGCTGGTTCGATCTTCGCGTCGACGGGCTCGAGCATCTTCCGCCGAGCGGCCCGTACCTCATCGCGGCGAACCATCACAATTATCTGGACGGCGTCGTGCTCGGCGTCACGGTGCCGGAGCCGATCTCGTTCCTGGTGATGCCGCGCGTCTGGCGCGCGACGCCCTTGCATCCGATCTTTCATCGCAACATCCGCTCGATCCCGATCGACCTCGACCGGGCCGACGTCGGCGCGCTCCGGTGCGCGCTCCAGAGCCTCCAGGAAGGTCGCGTGGTGGGCATCTTCCCCGAAGGCCCCTTCAGCGTTCGTGGCCGGCTCGAGCCGGGCTTGCCCGGCGTCGCCCTGCTCGCGCTGCGCTCGGGCGTGCCGGTCGTGCCGGCCGGCATTCGCGGCACCTACGAGGCGCTCGCCGGTCGGCGCGGCTACATTCCGCGCCGCGTCCCGATCGGCGTCAGGTTCGGACCGGCTCGCTGCTTCTCGGGTGACGGGGCCCACGGACGGCGGAGCGCGCGCTCCCACGTGACACGCCGGATCATGGACGACATCGCGGCGCTCCTGCCGTGAAGTCGCGGCCCCGCAAGCGCGCGGCTCCGCGGAGCGGCGCGGAGCAGTCGGAGAAGCTCTGGGGCGGCCGGTTCACCGCGGGCGCCGACCCCGCCGCCGAGCGGTTCACCGGATCCCTCGCGTTCGATCGGAGGCTCTGGCCGCACGACATCGCCGGCAGCGTCGCGTGGGCCAAGGCGCTCGCGCGAGCCGGACTCCTGTCGGCCGCCGAGCGCGATGCGATCGTGCGCGGCCTCGCCGCCGTCCGGGACGAGCTCGCGGCGGGAACCTTTCCGTACCGCACCGAGCTCGAGGACATCCACACGAACATCGAGCGACGGCTCCAGGAATTGATCGGCGAGGTCGGCGGCAAGCTGCATACGGGGCGTTCGCGCAACGATCAGATCGCGGTCGACGAACGCCTCTATCTCCGAGAGGTCATCGCGCGCATCCGCGCCGGACTGCGGCGCGTGCAGGAGGCGCTGGTCGCGCGCGCCGCCGAGACGCTCGACACGCCGCTGCCGGGCTACACGCATTTGCAGCGCGCCCAGCCGATCGTGCTGGGCCACCATTTTCTCGCGTACGTGTTCATGCTGCAGCGCGATCGCGATCGGTCCACCGACTGCGGCGCGCGGGCCGCCTCGATGCCCCTGGGCGCCGCGGCCCTCGCCGGCACGGCGTTTCCGATCGACCTCGAGGCGCTCGCGAAGGATCTCGGCTTCGCCGCGGTCTCGCCGAACAGCCTCGACTCCGTGAGTGACCGCGACACCCTGCTCGAGTTCCTGTCGGCGGCCGCGATCACCGGCATGCACCTGTCGCGCCTCGCCGCCGACCTGACGCTCTGGGCGACCGCCGAGTTCGGCTTCGTGGAGTTCTCCGACGCCTTCGCGACCGGCTCGTCGATCATGCCGCAGAAGAAGAACCCCGACGTTGCCGAGCTGGTGCGCGGCAAGAGCGGCCGCCTCTACGGCAATCTCGTGGCGGTGCTCACCACGATGAAGGGGCTGCCGCTCGCCTACAACTCGGACATGCAGGAAGACAAGGAGCCCCTCTTCGACTCGGTCGACACGCTCGA
>CAYVHH010000228.1:0-4678 GCA_964450175.1 uncultured bacterium
GCACCCTCGCCGCGCGCGCGCGGCACCAGGTCGCGCACGAGCTCGAGCTCATCGGCCGGCTCGACCTCGCGGGTTATTTCCTGATCGTCTGGGACATCGTCGAGCACTGCCGCACCCACGACATCCTGGTCCAGGGACGTGGCTCGGCGGCCAACAGCGCGGTCTGCTACGCGCTCGGGATCACGGCGGTGGACCCGGTCGGCATGGAGCTCTTGTTCGAACGATTTCTCAGCGAAGCGCGCGGGGAATGGCCCGATATCGATCTGGATCTCCCGAGCGGCGAGCGGCGTGAAGCGGTGATCCAGCACGTCTACCGCCGATACGGACGGCTCGGCGCCGGGATGACCGCCAACGTGATCACGTACCGAGGCCGGAGCGCGGCGCGCGAGGTGGGCCAGGCGCTCGGGCTCCCGGCCGAGATGCGTGATCGGCTCGCGAAGCTCGTCGCCAACTGGGGCTATCAGGATCCCGACGAGCTCCTGACCAAGCATCTGCCCGAGGCCGGCTGCGATCCGACCTCACCCCGTATCCGCCGCTTCGCCACGCTCTGGACGCGGATCCAGGACCTGCCTCGCCACCTCGGCCAGCACTCGGGCGGGATGGTGATCGCCGCGGGCCGGCTCGACGACGTCGTGCCCATCGAGCCCGCGACGATGCCGGGCCGGGTCGTCGTCCAGTGGGACAAGGACGACTGCGCGGGGCTCGGTATCGTGAAGGTGGATCTCCTCGGGTTGGGAATGATGTCGGTGCTCCAGGATTCGCTGACGCTCGTGCGCGAGACGGGCGGCTCGGTCGATCTGGCGCAGCTGCCGCCGGACGACCCCGCCGTGTACCGAAGCCTCCAGGAAGCCGACACGATCGGCGTGTTCCAGGTCGAGAGCCGCGCCCAGATGGCGACGCTCCCGCGCGTGCGGCCGGAGCGGTTCTACGATCTCGTCGTGCAGGTGGCGATCATCCGCCCCGGCCCGATCGTGGGCGACATGGTGCACCCCTATATCCGGCGCCGGCGCGGCCGCGAACCCGTCACGTATCCGCACCCGAGCCTCGAGCCGATCCTCCGACGCACTCTCGGCGTGCCGCTGTTCCAGGAGCAGCTCCTGAAGATGGCGATGGTCACCGCCGGCTTCACGGCCACGGAAGCGGAAGAGCTCCGGCGCGCGTTCGGCTTCAAGCGCAGCGAGCGACTCATGGCCGAGGTCGAGACGAAGCTGCGCGCGGGCATGGCGCGCCAGGGTATCGACGGCGCCGCCGCCGAGGAGATCGTCCACGCCATCACCGCGTTCGCGCTCTATGGATTTCCTGAGAGCCACGCCTCCAGCTTCGCGCTGCTCGCCTACGCGAGCGCGTATCTGCGCGTCCACCACTCCGCGGCGTTCTACGCGGCGCTGCTCAACAACCAGCCGATGGGGTTCTATCACCCGGCGACCATCGTGAAGGACGCGCAGCGCCACGGGTTGCGGATCGTGCCGATCGACGTCGCACGCTCGCAGTGGCTGTGTACGATCGAGCCGTCCGACCGCGGCGGCCCGGCGATGCGGATGGGCTTACGGTACGTCCGAGGATTGCGCGAGCGGGCGGGCCGCGCGATCGTCGAGGCGCGCGGGGCGCGAGCGTTCGGCTCGATCCACGACCTCGCCCGCCGTGCTCAGCTCGACCGCGACGAGCTGGAGACCCTCGCGGCGATCGGAGCGCTGGCCTCGCTCGGCGGGACGCGCCGGACGAATCTCTGGACGGCGGCGGCCCCACATCCCGGACCGTTGTTCGCGGATCCACCACGCGAGCCGAGCCCGTTGAGCGAGATGACCGACATCGAGCGGCTCGCCGCCGACTACGCCGGCACCAGCGTGACGCTCGGGCGTCATCCGATGGCTTTGCGCCGCGCGACGCTCCGGGCCCGCGGCGTGCTGAGCGCGCGCGAGCTCGCGGGGGTGGAGGACGGGGCGAAGGTCCAGGTGGGGGGCAGCGTCATCGTCCGCCAGCGTCCGGGCACCGCGAAGGGCTTCGTCTTCCTGTCCCTCGAGGACGAGACGGGGATCACGAACGTGATCGTGACCCCGCCGATCTTCGCGCGCCATCGCCTGGCGCTGGTGTCCGAGCCCTATCTCCTCGTCGACGGGATCGCGCAGCGGCAAGACGGGGTCATCTCCGTGCGCGCGAGCCGCGCCCAGGGGCTCCCGGCGCTCGGCCACCACGTTCCGTCTCACGACTTCGGGTAAGATGCGCCCGGAGGCATGCATGTTCGATCTCAAGGGCAAAGTCGCGATCGTCACCGGTGGTAACGGCGGTATCGGCCTCGGCATGGCCCAGGGGCTGGCGGGCGCGGGCGCCCGCGTGGTCGTGGCCGCCCGCAACCAGGCGAAGTCCGACGCGGCCGTGCGCGCGCTCGAGAAGCTCGGCGGCCAGCCGCTGTCCATCGCCGTCGACGTGGCCGACGAGGCGTCGGTCAACGCGCTGATCAAATCCACGGTCGACCGGTGCGGTCGACTCGACATCCTCGTGAACAACGCCGGAACCAACGTCCGCAAGCAGCCCCAGGACTACACGCTCGCCGAGTGGCATCACGTCCTCGACACCAACCTGACGAGCGCCTTCCTCTGCTCGCGTGCCGCCTATGCGCCGATGAAGGCGTCCGGGGGCGGCAAGATCATCAATATCGGCTCGATGATGTCCATCTTCGGCGTCTCGTTCTCTCCGGCGTACGGTCCGAGCAAGGGCGGGCTGGTTCAGCTGACCAAATCCCTCGCGACCGCCTGGGCCAAGGACAACATCCAGGTCAACGCCGTGCTTCCGGGTTGGATCGACACCGAGCTGACGCGGGGCGCGCGTCGGCAGGTCGCGGAGCTCCACGACAACGTCCTCAGGCGAACACCGGCCGGACGCTGGGGCACCCTCGAGGACATGGCCGGCGTCGCGGTGTTCCTGGCGAGTCCCGCCTCCGACTTCGTGACCGGCACCGCCATCCCGGTGGACGGCGGCTACTCCGTTCTCGGCTGACACCCGATCGGCGAGACGAGCGGGCTGGACGCGAAATCACCGCTGGTACCATTTCGTCGATCCGCCGCAGCGGTGAGAATGCGCCGATTCTCGGACGCGAGAACGTCCTGGTCGCGGTGATTCGGATCGAATTTCTTTGCGACGCTATGGTGCCCCTGTTAGGCTCCCAGCATGAGCATTCAACGTACATTCGCCGCGTTCCTCGTCCTCGCGCTCACGGCCGGGTGCGCTACCACGTCGTCGAGGGCCGCTCGAAGCGAGTTCGAAGACATCCCGGTGCCGAAGGGGCTGACGTACCAGCCCAGCAAGTCCACGGTGATCGAGTCGCCCACGGTCAAGGCCGCGCGGCTCGTCTATCGCGGACGGCTGGAGGTCGACAGCCTCGGTGTCGCGATGCGGACCACGCTGGAGGCGAACGGCTGGCGCCATGTCAGCAGCACCTCCACCGCGGATCACGGCACCACGCAGGTCTATGAGAAGTCCGGGAGCTCGCTCGAGGTTCATCTGGTCGACGGCTGGTGGTACACGTTCGTCGAGCTGACGGCCAGCAGGGCTCAACAGCAAGCGACGAAGTAACGACGCACACCGGGTCGGGGGAGGCTCTCCTCCGACCCGGTGTCGGCGTCAGGGCGTTCTCCAGGCCCCGCCGTCGCGCGCGATGAACGAGTCGGCCTCGGCCGGTCCCCAGCTACCCGCTTCGTAGAGATACGGCGCGGGCGATCCGTCGTTCCCCCAGGCGTCCAGCACCGGACCCAGCAGCGACCAGGCCTGCTCGACCCAGTCGGCCCGCGCGTAGAGGGTCGAATCCCCGTGAACGGCGTCGAGCAGAAGGCGCTCGTACGCCTCCGGTGGCTCGGCGCCGAAGACCACGCCGTAGCGGAAGTCGAGCCCGACCGGCAGGAGCTTGAGGTCCGGCCCGGGCATCTTGGCCGCCACGGTCAAGGCGACGCCCTCGTCCGGCTGGATTCGGATCACGAGCTCGTTGGGATCGACTCCGCCGGCCGGATCGCGATGGAAGATCATGTGCGGCGTCCGGTGGAAGCGGATCGCGATCTCGCTCACGCGCTTGGCCAGGCGCTTTCCCGTGCGCAGGTAAAAGGGCACGCCCGCCCAGCGCCAGTTGTCGACCGTGAGTCGCACGGCCGCGTACGTCTCGGTCTTGGAGTCCGGCGCGACCCCTTTCTCTTGCCGGTAGCCCGGTACCGGCTTGCCGCCGACGAATCCAGAGCCGTACTGGCCGCGCAGCGCGACTTCGTCGACCTTGCGCGAGTCGATCGGCCGGATGGCGCGCATGACTTTGGTCTTCTCGTCGTGGACCGGGCCGGCGTCGAAGGTCACCGGGGGCTCGAGCGCGATGAGGCACAGGAGCTGGAGCAGGTGATTCTGCATCATGTCGCGCAGCGCGCCCGCTTCCTCGTAGTAGGCGCCGCGTGTCTCGACGCCGATCGACTCCGCGACGGTGATCTGGACCTCGGCCACGTGGCTCCGGTTCCACAACGGCTCGAAGATTCCGTTGGCGAAACGCAATACCAGGAGGTTCTGGACGGTCTCTTTGCCGAGATAGTGGTCGATCCGGTAGATCTGCTCCTCGAGAAAGACCTGGCCGAGCCGGCTATTGAGCGTGCGGGCGCTCTCGTAGTCATGCCCGAACGGCTTCTCCACGATGACGCGGGTCCAGCCCCCT
>CAYVHH010000229.1:0-4145 GCA_964450175.1 uncultured bacterium
ACGGACCACGCGGCGCGCGTGCGCTGCTCCGCGGCGGCTGGGCTCCATCTGGGCGCGCGACGTCCGTCGTGCGCTTCGCGGGAACGGGTCCGCTCGACCCCTCCTGCACCCCGCCCGGCGCCGCCGTCTTCCCGTCGAGCCGATATCAACATCCGCGCGAGTACAGCGCGGGCCCGCCGTGCGTCGCCTCTCCGTCGAGATCAGCTTCGGAGTGAATCCGTCGGCCTTGAGGGACGTTCCGGGTCAGCGGGTGTGGGTGCGGGGGTCCAGGAGGTCGCGGAGGGCGTCGCCGACCAGGTTGAGGGCCAGGACGACGACGAAGATCGCGAGACCCGGGAGCAGCACGACGTGGGGGCTCAGGACGACGAACTGGCGGCCGGTCGCGAGCATGCTGCCCCAGTCGGCCGTCGGCGGCTGAGTGCCGAGCCCGAGGAAGGACAGGCCGGCCGTCGCGAGGATCTTCGCGCCCACGTCGAGGCTGAAGGCCACGATCACCGGTGAGAGCAAGTGCGGCAGGATGTGGCGAGCCAGGATGAGCGGATCGGTCGCGCCGAGCGCGCGGGCCGCTTCGACGAACTCGCGCTCGCGCAGCGACAGCACGACGCCGCGCACGAGCCGCGTGTAGATCGGAAACCCCACGATCGCGATCGCGATCATCGCGTTGCGCAGGCCCGGCCCGAGGCCCGCCACGATCGCGATGGCCAGCAGGATGTAGGGAAACGCCATCAGGATATCGGTGAGGCGCATCACCACCGTCTCGACCCATCCCGTGTAGAAGCCGCCGAGCACCCCGAGCGTCACGCCGATCACCATCGCCGCCGCCGCGGTGGCCGCGCCGGCGAGCAGGGACACGCGCGCGCCCCAGACCAGACGCGCCAGCAGATCGCGGCCGAACTCGTCGGTGCCGAGCCGATGACCGTGCGTCAGCGGCGGCCGCAAGCGATTCGGCGTGTCGACCGCGTCCGGATCGAGCAGCGGGAGCCAGGGCGCGAGCAGCGCCACGAGCACCGCCGCGAGCAAGGCCAGCGCGGCGACGCTCGCCAGGCGCTCACGGCGCGCGATCCGGTGGAGGCCGCGCCGGAAGCGCGAGGCGTCGGCCACGCGCGCGATCGGATCGCCGACTCCCGCGACCCGAATACTCACCGCGCGGCCGCCATCACTCGTAACGGATGCGTGGATCGAGCCACGCATACAAGAGGTCCACCGCCAGGTTGATGACGACGAAGCTCAGCGCGATCACCAGGACACACCCCTGCACCAGCGGAAAGTCGCGCGCGAGGATCCCCTGGACCATCAACGTGCCGACCCCGGGCCAGGCGAACACCGTCTCGGTGAGGACGGCGCCGCCCAGCAGATAGCCGGCCTGGACGCCCACGACGGTGACGATCGGAATCAGCGCGTTCTTGAGGCCGTGGCGCAGGACCACGGCGCGCTCCACGACACCCTTCGCACGCGCGGTCCTGATGTAGTCCTGCCCCAAGGTCTCGAGCATGGTGCTCCGCGTGAGACGCGCGATGATCGTGACCGACGCCGCCGCCAAGGTGATCGCCGGCAGCGCCAGGTGAACGAGCAGGTCTCGGAGATCGCCTCCACCGTACGGCGCGAACATGCCCGAGGCGGGCAGCCAGCCCAGCCAGAGCGCGAAGAGTACCATCAGCACGATGCCGAGCCAGAAGACCGGCATGCTGGCGCCGAAGAGGGACGCCACCGCGCTGAGCCGGTCGAGTAACGAGTTCGGCCGGATCGCGGAGGTGATGCCGAGCGCCAGGCCTCCCGCGGTCGAGAGCACGAGCGCGGCACCGGTGAGCACGAGGGTCGCCTTGAAGCGCACGAGCACTTCGTTCAGCACCGGCCGCTTCATCCAGATGGAGCGTCCCAGATCGCCGCGCACGACGAGGCCGAGCCAGTGGACGTACTGCACGGAGAGCGGCTGGGTCAGACCCAGCTCCGCGCGCAGGCGCTCGAGGTCGGCCTGGGTCGCCTGGGAGCCGAGCATGATCTCGGCCGGGTCACCCGGCGCCAGGTGCAACACCATGAAGATGATGATCGAGACGCCCAGCAGGACCGGCACGAGCAGCAGCAGACGGCGGACGACGTATCGCCTCACCGCCTCGAGACCCTCACTTCAGCGAGATCGTCTCGACGCGGAGATCGAAGCTCGGGTGGAGCTTGAATCCCTGAACCCGCTTGGCGTGGGCGGCGGTCTGAATCTCGTGGTCGAAGAAGATCCACGGCGGATCGTCGACGAGAATGCGCTGGGCTTCGCGATAGAGCGCGGCGCGCTTGCCCTGGTCGGTCGTCAGCCGCGCCTGGTGCAGGAGCTCGTCGAAGCGCTCGTTCTTGTAGAGCGCGCGATTCGGGCCGGCCGGCGTCCACTGGCTCGAGTGAAGCAGCGGGTACATCACCATGTCCGGATCCTCGTTGCCCGCCATCCAGGAGAGCGCGAAGAGCTCCTGCTCCTTCGTCCTGAGCTTCGCCAGATAGGCCCCCCACTCCATCGTCTGCAGCGCCACGGTGATGCCGACGGCCTTGAGGTTCGACTGGATCACGGTCGACATCGGCACCGGCGACTGCATGCCCGAGCCCGACTCCGGCACCCACAGCGTCGTCGAGAACCCACTGGGGTAGCCCGCCTCGGTCAGGAGCTTTTTCGCGCGCTCCGGATCGTACGGATAGGGCTTGAGCCCGGAATCCGCGCCCCACGTCGCCGGCAGCACCGGTCCGCGCGACAATGAGCCGGTGCCCTTGAGCACGTCGCGTACGATCGCTTCCTTGTTCACGGCGTAGTTCAGCGCCTGGCGCACGCGCTTGTCGTCGAAGGGCTTCTTCTGGTTGTTGATACCCAGATACCAGACGTGGGCGCCGACCTGCTTGAGCAGGGTCGCCTTCGGGCTGGATTCGAGCTGCGCAACGAAGTCCGGCGGCACGTCCACGATGAGGTCGAGCGAGCCGGTCAGGAGCTCGGTCAGTCGCGCCTGACCCTCGACGATCGGCCGATAGACCACGCGGTCGATCTTGACCGGATAGCGCCAGTAGCTCGGGTTCTTCTCGAGGACCACGCGCTGGCCGCGATCCCACGACGCGTACTTGAACGGCCCGGTACCGACGGGCTGCAGCGCGTAGTCGGCGCCGAGCTTCTTCACCGCCGTGGGGCTGACGATCGACGCCGCGGCCGCCGTCAGAATCGTGAGGAACGAGGCGCGCGGCTCCTTCAGCACGAACTCGACCGTGGACGGATCGATGACCTCGACCGCCTTCACGTTGCCGAAGAAATAGTTCGCGAACGGATACTTGCCGAGCTTGTTGGCCGGGTGCTCGGGATCGATCTGCCGCTCGATGGAGAACTTCACGGCTTCGGCGTTGAAGGGCGTGCCGTCGTGAAAGGTGACGCCCTTACGCAGCTTGAAGGTGTAGCGCAGACCGTCCTTCGAGATCGTCCACGACTCGGCCAGGCCCGGGACGACCTGCGTGCTCTCCTCCGGGAACGTGACGAGCGTCTCGGCGATGCGGCGGCCGACTCGGTTCGAGTTGAGGTCGGTCACCTGCGCCGGATCGAGATTCACCGGCTCGGCCACGAGGCCGACCACGAGCGTACCGGCCGGCTGCGCCGACGCCGCGAGCGCCGGACCGAGGAGACCGATGATCGCGACCACGATCAGGCGCACCACCACACCAGTCCGCATCGAGCGCCTCCGTTCGGGCGATTCCCGCTTCGATTGCCCGCCAACTTATACGATCGAGCGTGGCCGCGCAAGGCGACGAGTCCACCCCGCACTCTGCTAGAATCCGCGCGGGAGACTTCCGTGCCGCGATTCAACGAGTTCTATCTCAACCTCAATCAGAGCTATCTCTTCGCCGAGATCCGGCGCCGGACGAAGGTCTTCACCGACGCGCACCCCGACGTTCGCCTCGTCGACCTGGGCGTCGGCGACGTGACCCAACCCCTGCCGGCGGCCGTCGTGCGCGCGATTCACGAGGCCGCGGACGACATGGCGCGGCGCGAGACCTTCAAGGGGTATGGCCCATACGTCGGCTACGAGTTCCTGCGCGCCGAGATCGCGGCTCACGACTTCGGCTCGCGTGGCGTGAAGATCGCCGTCGACGAGGTCTTCGTGAGCGACGGCGGCAAGAGCGACAGCGCGAAC
>CAYVHH010000230.1:0-7585 GCA_964450175.1 uncultured bacterium
GGAGGGGTAGACCATCGGGCAGAAGTAGTCGAGATGCGGCGCCAGCTCCTCGATGCGCTGGCCGATGTCCGTGTCGTTCTCGTTGAAGGCGGTGTAGCCGAAGACGTCGGCGGCGACGTAGACGCCCAGCGGGCCGAGCTCACGCCGGGCTCGGCCGAGGAAGCCGGCGATGGCGGGGAGCCTCGTCTCCTTGTTGTTGGGGGCCGCGTACTTTGCGGCGCCGAGCTTGCCGTCGGTCGGGAAGCGGACGTAGTCGAACTGGATCTCGTCGAAGCCCCTGCGGGCCGCCTCGCGCGCGATCGCGACGTTGTACTTCCAGACCTCTTCGCGAAACGGATCGACCCAGGCCAGGTTCTCTCGGTCGATCCAGGGCTTGCCGGTGCGGGTGTCGACGATGGCGAGGTCGGGACGGCTGTTGGCGAGGATGTTGTCCTTGAAGGTCACGATGCGGCCGATCGTGTAGATGCCGCGCGACTTGAATTCTGCCATCAGCGCGTCGAAGTCCTTGAGCGTGCCGGGCCCTTGGGCGCCGACCGCCAGCGCCTCCGGCACCTCGGTCTTATAGACGATCCAACCCCGGTCGCCCTTCACGTCGATGACGACGGCATTGAGCTCGGTGCGCGCGGCCAGATCGAGGACGCGGCCGCGGATTTCCTTGCTCCCGACGCCGAAGTAGGTCAGGTATGCCGCTTTGATCAGCTGCGGCTTCATGACCACCTCGATCGAGTCCTTGGTGGGCGTCACCGTCACCTTCGCGAAGCCCGGGCGCTTGACGAGGATCGGAGCGTCGGGCGGATGGCCTTCGACGGTGAACCGGCCCTCGCCATCCGTCCGGTGCTCGACCCCGCCGATGACGATCGAGGCGCCCTCGAGCGGCGCGCGGCTGTCGTCAAGGATCTGACCACTGACCATCTTTGGCCAGGTCAGACGCGGCGGCTCGGCCGCGCGCTCGACCGGCTTACCGAGATACTCGGTGACTGGTGCAGGAGTGGGCGCTGGCTGAGGTCGAGCCAGCGTCGCCGCGCGGGCGAGGTTCGACGGAGCCAGCAGACCGTAGCCGGCGAGAATCGCAACAATGAGAAGCCCGGCTGTATAGGCTCCATCCAGGACGCTGCGACGACGATTCGACGACGTGCGCTCGTCACTCATCGGTACTTTCGACAATAGCCGGAGCGGGAAAGCGCACAAAGCAAAAATTTTTGCGGATACAATTCGGCGCATGCCACCCACTTCACCCTTTGGATGCGAGAGCGCGCGCAAACGTTCCGTCGTCGTCGATGGGCTCCGATTGAGCTTTCTCGAATGGGGAGTTGTGGGACGCCCGGCCATCTGTTTCCTGCACGGTGGCTCCGCGCACGCCCACTGGTTCGACCGGGTCACGCCGGCGTTCGTCGATCGATTTCACGTGATCGCGCTCGATCAGCGAGGTCACGGAGAGAGCCAGTGGGCCGAGCCGCCTGCCTACGCGACCGAAAACTTTGCGTCGGACCTGGTCGGCTTCCTCGACGCGCTGGGCCTGGCTCGCGTCACGCTCGTCGGCCATTCGATGGGCGGCCACAACTCGATGTCGTTTGCGGCCTGGCATCCGGATCGTGTGAACGCCCTCGTCATCGTGGACTCGCGTCCGACCATCCCGACCGATCGACTCGACCGGCTACGCCGGCGGGGCGAGCGCACGCTGAGGCCGTATCCGTCGCAGGAGACCGCGGCGCAATCGTTTCGTCTGCTGCCGCGGGAGACGAACGCCGATCCGGCGTTTCTGGCGCACCTGGGGGCCGCGGGGGTGGTCGAGCGCGAGGGCGCGTGGTTCTATCGCTTCGATCCGGCCAGTAACTCCGGACGCCAGCCGGTCGACGCCTGGACCCTGCTCGACCGCATCACGGCGCCGACCCTGATCGCGCGCGGCGAGCTGAGCCCGGTGCTGCCGCACGACATGGCCGACAAGCTACGCGCCGCGATCCGGAACGCGACGCTCGTGGAGATTCCGGCGAGCTACCACCATCTGGTGCTCGACAATCCGCCCGCCTTCGTCGAGGAGCTGGACGCGTTCCTGACGAGCGGGCGTTAGCGATCGATCCGGAACCGCGCGATGGCGTCGGGATCGAGCTCGACGCCGAGGCCCGGTCCGGACGGCACGCGGATCTCGCCGTTCACGGGCACGATGGGCTCGGTCACGATGTCGGCGCCGAGCGCGCCGCTGACGCCGACGGCGAACACGCCTTCCATGAGCGGTCCGGGCCAGGCGCCGCAGAGCTGCGCCACCGCCGCCGTGGCGACGCTCGTGCTCGGATGGTTGCCGGGATAGATGCGCATGCCGGCGGCAGAGGCGAGCGTCCAGAGCCGCCATACCCGATACATCCCGCCGTTCTTGGCGATCTTCGTCTGCACCACCGTGGCCGCGCGCCGGCGAATGACCTCGAGCAGCGAATGATCGGTCGAGACCGACTCGTCAGCCATGATCGGGATGCTGGTCGCGCGGCAGAGCGCGGCCAGCCCTTCGAGATCCCAGATCGCGACCGGCTGCTCGGCCACGTCGATGTCATGGGGCTCGAGCTTCTTCAGGAGCGCGAGCGCGGCGTCGTACGCGAGCCGTTCGCGTCCACGCGCAGCACGACGCGATCTCCGAATCGCTCCCGCAGCGCCACGACGTTGGCGAGATCCTGCCTGGGATCGAGGCCGATCTTCAGCCCGAAATGGCGGAAGCCCCGCTCGTAGAAGGCCTGCGCCGATTCCATCAGCTCGCCGACGGTGGGCTTCATCGCCAGAAGGCCGCCGATGCGCACTCGATCGCGACACTCGCCGGCGAGCAGCTTGTGCACGGGGAGCCCGACGGCCTTGCCGGCGATGTCGTAGAGTGCGTCGGCCACGGCGGCCTGCGCGTAAAGCGTGTTGTAGAGCGCTTCGTTCAGCGTCTGCAAGATGCCCCCGACGTCGAAGGGCGAGCGCCCGGCGATCAGCGGCTCGAAGTGATCCTTGATGGTGCGCACGAGGCTCCACAGGAGCTCGGCGCTGCCCTGCCGGCGCCAGGCCTGGGTCTCGCCGATCCCGACGAGGCCCTCGTCGGTGTGCACGCGCACGATCAACGTCTCGAGCGTCTCCCGCGCGCCCTGGGAGATCTTGAACGGCTGCGCGAAGGGCAGCCGCAGCGGGATGGGCTCGAGCTCCGTGATCTTCACGCGGTCAGCCCTCCATATATATGGCTGCTGCGGACGTACGGCCGCTGCGGGGCTCGCCGGCGCCGACTATGGCTCGAGCCTGGCGATGAAGTTTTTCAGGGTGGGTCCCCACTTCGCCCACTCCGGTCCGCTCGCGGAGTGTCCCAGCTCGGTGTCGATCTCGAAGTACTTCGCGTCCACGCGCGCACGGGCGAGCTTGTCCATCACGTCCGGCGCGATCGACGGCGGGAAGAGCTTGTCGGTCCGCGACAGCACGTAGAGCACCTTCGCGCGAATCTTGCTGAAGTCGCGCTCGGCGTCGAACTTCACCGCCGCCTTGCGCAGGGTGATCAGCGAGTTGGGGTCGAACTGCCGGGCCCATCCTTCCGCGAGCTGCCGGACGCGCTCCGCCCGCTGGTCGGGATCGGCGATCGTTCGCGCCAGCACCTCGTTCTGACCGTAGCGCTGGAGCGTCTCGATGCGCATCGTGAGCATGGTCGGGAAGATTCCGCCGCGATCGTAGTACCAGCCACCGTTCCAGTTCGGGTCGGTGGCGAGGCGATCCTGCAAGGTTTTCACCGCGGCGTCCCCGCCGGAGCCCTTCGGAGCCGACACCACCACGACGGCGCCGCTCATGAAGGTCGGATAGGTCACGGCCCACTGGAACGTCTGATAGCCGCCGAACGACGGCCCCGCGACCGCGACGAGGTGCTGGACGCCGAGCCCCTCGAGCAAGGTCTTCTGGGCGCCGACGATGTCGCGCAGGGTGATATCCGGGAAGTCGGGCCCGTAGGGCTTGCCGGTCCTGGGGTTCGGGCTCCTCGGCGCCGTCGAGCCGAACGACGAGCCGAGCATGTTGGACGACACGACGAAGTAGCGGTCGGTATCGAGCGCTTTGCCCGGGCCGATGAGCCCGTCCCACCAGCCGACCGTCGTATCCGTCACCGCATGCTTGCCGGCCGCGTGGTGGTTGCTCGTGAAGCCGTGGGCGACGAGGATCGCGTTGCGGCCGTCCGGCGCGAGCCGCCCGTAGGTCTCGTAGGCGAGCGTCATCTCGGGCAGCACCTGGCCGCTCTCGAGCTTGAACGCGGGCACCGTGAAGGTCCGGCTCAACACGCGATCCAGAGAATCGGGCGGATTCGCGTTGCCGCCGTTTCCGTTGGTGTGAGCCGGGCCCGTCTCCACACAGGCGGACAGGGACAGGGCCAGCAGACCGGCGAGCCAGATCGTGCGGGGCATCGGCGCCTCCTGATCATCGAGCGCTCATGTCGGCCAAGCATAGGCCGCTCGGCCCATCCCGGGCAACCCGCGCGGCGCGGGGCGGGCGGCCCGGTCGCTAGGCGATGCCGACGTGGAGCGCGATCGTGCCCAGCCCGAGCCGCCGATACGTGACGTCGCGCAGCCCGACGTCCTCCATCAGCTCGACGAGCTCGTCCGGCGTGACGAAGCGATCGACCGACTGCGGCAGATAGGTGTACGCCTGCCGATCGCCGGCCACGAACGCACCGATGGCCGGGACCACGTGATTGAAGTAGGCGCCGAAGATCGCGCCCCAGAGCGGCTGCGCCGGGCGCACGATGTCGAGCGTGATAACGCGGCCGCCCCGCGCGGTCACGCGGCGCATCTCCGCGAGGCCGCGCCCGAGATCCTCGAGATTGCGCAGGAGGAACGCCGACATCACACAGGCGAAGGCGCCGTCGCGAAACGGCAGCGCGAGCGCGTCGGCGACGAGCAGCTCCACGCGAGCCAGCCGGCGCTCGCGGAGCTTGGCTTGCCCGACCCGGAGCATCCCCTCGGAGAAATCGGCGCCGGCGACGAACCGCCCGGGCGTGCGGGCGCGGACCGCGATCGCCAGATCGGCCGTCCCGGTGGCGAGGTCGAGCACGGGTCCGCCGGGCGCGCCCGCGGCGCCCTCGGCCACCCGGCGGCGCCAGGCATGGTGACGGCCGCCGGTCATGAGCGAATTCATGAGGTCGTAGCGGCGGGCGATGCGGGTGAACATCGTGCGCACGGCCTCGCCCTTGGACGGAGAGAACGCCGGCGATGCCGACACTACCGCAGGCCGAGCACGACCGCGGCGAGGACGATCAGCGCGATGTAGCCGTTCACGTTGAAGAAGGCGACGTCGAGACGCGAGAGATCGCGCGGGCTCACGAGCGAGTGCTCGTAGGCAAAGAGCGCCGCCACGGCGAGCCAGCCGACCCAGTAGATCGGGCCCAGCGCGAGCTGCCAGCCGAGCACGCCGAGCGCCAGCGCCGTCAGCGCGTGATTCACGCGGGCCGCGATCAGCGCCGCGCGCACCCCGAAGCGGGCGGGGAAGGAGTGGAGCCCCTGCGCCCGATCGACGGCCACGTCCTGGCAGGCGTAGATGAGGTCGAAGCCGCCGATCCAGGTCGTGAGCGCGAACCAGATCACGAAGGCGGGCGGCTCGAAGACGCCCCGGACCGCGATCCAGCCGCCGGCGCCCGCGATGCCGTCGGTGAAGCCGAGCACCCAGTGCGAGAGCCAGGTGAAGCGCTTCATGTAATGGTAGCCGACGAGAAACGCCAGGGCGAGCGGCGCCAGGGTGAAGCAGAGGGGGTTCAGCATCCACGCGGCCACGACCATGAGCACGGCGCCCGCGAGCGCGAGCGCGCGCATCTCGTTCACGCCCAGCAAGCCGCTCGGCAGATGCCGCCCCGCCGTGCGCGGATTCTTGGCGTCGATGAAGCGATCGATGACGCGGTTGGCCGCCATCGCGCACGTGCGGCCGCCGACCATCGCGGCCGTGACCCAGCCGACCGTCCACCAGCCGGGCCAGCCGCCGGCGGCCAGCACCATGGCGATGTAGGCGAAGGGCAGGGCGAAGATCGTGTGCTCGAACTTGATGGCGTCGAGCACGCGCCGGAGCTTGCTCAGAGCCCGTACTCCTTCCAGCGCCGCGTCACCCGCGCGCGCACCTCGTCGCTCATCACGATCTCGTCGGGCCAGGGCTGGGCGACGTCGTCGAGCGCGCTCTTCTCCGTCGCGTCCACGCCGAGCTTGCCGCCGTAGCGGTGGCGCAGCGCCGCGTGGTCGAGATCGTCCATCGGCCCCTCGATGATCATGAGATCGCGCCGCGGATCGATGTTGCCGGTGGCGCGCCAGGCGACTTCCGACAGGTCGTGGACGTTCACGTGCTCGCTGACGACGACGATCGTCTTGGCGAGCATCATGAGCCCCATGCCCCAGAGCGCGGCCATCACCTTGCGGGCCTGGCCGGGATAGCGCTTCTTGATCGAGACGATCACGAGGTTGTGGAAGATGCCCTCGGCCGGCATGTTCATGTCGACGACCTCGGGCAGCATGAGCCGGATGATCGGCAGGAAGAGCCGCTCGGTCGCCTTGCCGAGCCAATAGTCTTCCTGCGGCGGGCGTCCGACGATCGTCGTCGGGTAGATCGGGCGCGCCCGGCGGGTGACCGCGGCGAGATGGAACACCGGGTAATCGCGCGCGAGCGAGTAGTAGCCGGTGTGATCGCCGAACGGGCCTTCGCGCCGCCGCTCGCGCGGGTCGACGTAGCCTTCGAGCACGATCTCCGCGTGCGCCGGCACCTCCAGATCGTTCGTCACGCAGCGCACCAGATCGACGCCGTGGCCGCGCAGCCATCCGGCGAAGACGACCTCGTCGACGCCGGGCGGCAGGGGGGCGGACGCCGCGTAGATCATCGCCGGATCGCCGCCGAGCGCGATCGCGACGGGCATGCGGTCGGGCGACGGGCCCTGCTCCTCGGCGACCCGATGGTGCTCGGCGCCGCCCTTGTGCGTCTGCCAGTGCATGCCGAGCGTCCGGTCGTCGAAGACCTGGAGCCGATACATCCCGACGTTGCGCTGGCCCGTGCGCGGGTCCCGCGTGAAGACCGCCGGAAGGGTGATGTAGCGGCCGCCGTCGCCGGGCCAGCACTGGAGCGCCGGCAGCCCCGCAAGCGACGGGCGCGCCGTCTCGACGACTTCTTGGCACGGCGCCGAGGTCACGTGCTTCGGCCCGGCCTTCACGAGGTCGAAGAGCGTGCCGAGCTTGCGCAGGCGCTCGGCGAAGGTGCCGGGCAGCTTCAGGTCGAGGAGCTTCGCGACTCGCTCGCCGAGCTCGTCGAGGTGGCTCACGCCGAGCGCACGGGCCATGCGGTCCTGCGCGCCGAACGCGTTCACGAGGACGGGCATGTCGAAGCCGTCGACGCGCTCGAACAGCAGGGCCATGTTGCGGTCGGGCGGGCTTTTCGACACGCGATCGGTGATCTCGGCGATCTCCAGATCGCGTGAGACGGGTGCCGTGACCCGCCGGAGCCGCCCCTGCTTCTCGAGATGGTCGACGAACTCGCGGAGGTCGGTGAAGCTCACTCGTGATTGAAGACGGAGACGAGCCAGCCGGCGATCAGGGGAAAGGCGAGACTCGGCACGACGCGCGCGACGACG
>CAYVHH010000231.1:0-19374 GCA_964450175.1 uncultured bacterium
GATCGCGGTGATCTTGCTGGTGGCGTCCAGGATGAACTCGAAGTAGCCGAACGCGTGGCCTTGCTGGGTGTCGTCGTGGATCGCGCCGTTCGGCGTGGCCGGCGAGATGCCGATGCTGTTCTCGAGGTAGTCACCGGTCACGAAGTAGTTGAGTCGACCGATGGTTCCCCGATACTCCAGGCTCGGCTGGATCCAGCTGTGGCTGCCGCCGTACATGCCGATGAAGCCGCCCGGATCGAAGGCGCCGCTCTTCGTCTGGATGTCGAAGATGCCGGTGGTGCGCAGCCCGTACTCGGCGGGCAGCGCGCCGGTGAGCAAGGTGATCGAGCTCGCGAAGCGCGGGCTCAGGCCGCCACCCTGGGCGAACAAGGTCGCGCCCTCCGGCAGCACGATGCCGTTGATGCGGTACTGAACGTTGCCCATCTGCTCGCGCACGTGAATACCGCCGGCGCTCGAGGAATCCTGCGTGACGCCCGGCGCCTGCAGCACCACCCGGGGTAACGGATTGTTCTCGCCGCCGGGCTGGTTCTCGATCGCCTGGCTGCCGATCTCGTAGGTCGACGCGCCGAGACGCGGCTGCACCTTGATCCGCTCCTCTTCCAGACGCTGCGCCGTCACGCGCACGTCGAGCGGCAGCAGCGTGGCGAGGATCAGATCGACCCGCGCGCCCTCCGCGTCGGTCACCGTCACGATCGTGGTCGCCGGCTCGAACCCTTCCCCCTCCGCCACCACCGTGTACCGGCCGGGCGCGACCCCGGCGAAGGCGAAGCGCCCCTGCTCGTCGGCCGTCACCCGGTCCGTCACGCGCCCGTCGCTGGTCTCGAGTCGCACGCGCGCCGCCGCCAGCGGACGCTCGAACGCGTCCTTCACGGCGCCGGTCACCTCGCCGCCGGGCGGCGCCGCCGCCACAACCGAGGCGGCGACCGCGACCAGCAAAGGCCCGATCGTCGAAGCGGACCACCAGCGCATGAACGCCCTCGCGAAGCATTGCCGTGAGCTACAGTGCGCGGCCCTGAAGGCCGCCGTTTCAGCGTGAACGTCGAGGGATCAGGCGCGGGGCGGGGCGCGAGGCGTGTCGGGCGCCGCCCCGTGAACGAGCGCCGCGACGGGGAGGGCGACACGCGAACGTTCGGGCGTGGGCTGGATCGACACGTCCTGACGCGCCAGGGTCGGCGTGATGGCCACCGAATGCGCGGCGTCCTGCTGGAGGAGGCAATCGGGACTGCAAAAGCCGGCGACGCTCCGGTCCTCGTCGAAGCCCGGCGGGAGGCTCGCGACGACCAGCGCAGCGGCCAGCAGCAGCACGACGGCCCGGCCGATGAGGCGCATGGGCGCGACGATACTGGAAGAGGGCCGGCCGGTGGTCAAGCAATTGGTTTGGGGTACACTCTACGGACTTTGAGCGCGATCTCCGTCATCCTGCCGACCACCGCCACCACGACGCGCCTGGCGTCCTTGAACCGGGCGATCGACAGCGTGCTGTCGCAGCAGGACGTGAAGGTCGAGCTGATCGTCGTCGCCAACGGCCCGCAGTGCGATCCGGAGATCCTGGATGCGCTCGCCGCCCGGCCCGACATTCGCCTGGTCTACACCGAAGAAGGCAGCTATCCGGCCGCGCTGCGCCTCGGCCGCGATCTGGTCGACGCACCGTTCTTCGCCGAGATCGACGACGACGACGAGTTCTTGCCGATGGCGCTCGCCACCCGCTTGCATCACATCGAGCTCGATCCCTCGATCGACGTGGTCGTCACCAACGGGATCCTGCGTCGCGACGGCCAGGAAACGATCGGGATCCGTGACATCGACTCGTGCCGGACCGACCCGCTGCGCCGCCTGATGGACGACATGTGGCTCGTGCCCTGCGCGGCCCTCTATCGGACCGACACGGTGACGCCGGACTTCTTCGAGACCATTCCCCCGGCGATGGAGTGGACGTACGTGGGGACCTTGCTGTCGCTCACGAGGAAGATCGTCTTCGTCGACCTCCCGACGTTCGTCTACAACCGCGACACGAGCGATTCGCTGTCGAGGTCGAAGCGCTACTTGCTGAGCACGCCCGAGGCGATCGAGCGTCTGATGGCGCTCGAGTTGCCGGCCGAGATCCGCGAGCTCGTCAGGGCCAAGCACATCCGGAGCCTCCACGCGGCCTCGAATGTGGAGCTGATCGAAGGCAACGTCTCCGCAGCGTGGAAGTGGCACCTGCGGACCCTGACCCATCCATATGGCTGGCGATATCTGACGTACACGAGGCACCTCGTGAAGTGAGGCCGATCGAGGCCGCCGCGAGGAGAGGGATGCCGATGCGGACCAAGGTGCTGCTGCTCGAAGTCGATGCCGGCGATCGTGAGCTCATTCTCGGCTGGGCCCGGCAGGGTGTGCTGCCGAATTTCCAGCGTCTGCTGCAGACCGGCGTCTCCGGCCATTCGATGGCGGTGCCCGGGTTCTACGTCGGCGCCGTGTGGCCCTCGTTCTACACCGGGGTCAATCCGGCGCGGCACGGCATCCACAGCCTCGTGCAGCTCAAGCCCGGCACCTACGAGATCTTCCGCTGCCTCACGGCCGATCACATCAAGCGCGAGCCGTTCTGGAACTACCTGAGCCGCGCCGGCAAGAAGGTGGCGATTCTCGACATTCCCCTGAGCGGAATCACCCGGGACCTCAACGGCATCCAGATGGTGGAGTGGGGCTCGCACGACGCCAACTACGGCTTCATGACCTGGCCCCCGTCCCTCGCCGACGAGGTGAAGGCTCGCTTCGGTCCCCATCCCCTGCTCGACTCCTGCAATGCCGACCGCCGAACGCCGGGTGAGTTTCTGGCACTCCGCGACACGCTCGTCAGTGGTGTCAGGAAGAAGGCCGAGCTGACCAGACATTATCTGCGGCAGGGCGGCTGGGATTTCTTCGCCCAGGTGTTCACGGAGAGCCACTGCGTGGGCCATCAGTGCTGGCATCTGCACGACCCGGCCCATCCCGCGCACGATCCCGATGTTGCCGCGCAGACCGGCGACCTGATGAAAGACGTTTACGTGGCGATCGATACCGCGATCGGCGAGGTGCTGTCCGAGCTCGGCCCCGACACGACCACGATCGTCCTCGCCGGTCACGGGATGACGTCGAAGCGGGGCGCGCAGTTCATGCTCCACGAGATCCTGGTTCGCCTGAAGCTCGCGGTGCCGGCCGAACCGGCGCCGCAGGCGCCGACGCCGGTGGACACGGTCGATTCGTGGCTGACCTGGGGCTGGCAGCAAATGCCGCAGGGCGCGCGGTCGCTGCTCAAGCCGGTGCGGGATCGGCTGCGCGGCTGGATCGACGAGCCGGCGGGGGTCCCGGCGCCCAAGCTCGACGCGGCCAGGAGCCGGTGCTTCCTCGTCGACAATCACTTCGCGGTCGGCGCGATCCGGCTGAATCTCGTCGGACGCGAGCCCAGCGGGAAGGTCCAGCCCGGCGCGGAGGCGGACGCGCTGTGCACCGAGCTCACGCGCGATCTGCTGGACCTCAGAGACCTCAACACGGGCAAGCAAGTCATCAGCGACGTCGTGCTCACGCGCGATCTGTATCGGGGTGAACACCTCGACGACCTGCCCGATCTGCTGGTCGTGTGGAGCCCCGACATGCCGCTCGGCACCGCGGTCGTCGGCAAGCCCGGCAACGGGAAGGTGCGGCTCGGCTCGAAGAAGATCGACCTGATCGAGGGCGAGAATCGGTATTGCCGGACCGGCGAGCATCGGCCGGACGGTTTGTTCATCGCCAGCGGTCCCGGACTCACGCCGAGGGCCCTGAATCGCACCGTCTCCATCCTCGACTTCGCTCCCACGATCACGCGCCTCCTCGACGTCGATCTGCCGGATGTGGACGGCGAGGCGATCCGCGAGATACTGGCGCCCTGACACCCTGGAGGGAACGCCGATGGCCGGGACACGCCCCGCTGACGTCCACCCGCCTTACCTGTACCCCGACTACAAGAGCACGCGCCTGCGCGCGCCGGCCCAGCCGCTCGTGCGCGTGGCGCCGAGCCCGCTCGAGGCCGTCGGGCCCGCGTTCCCGAAGACCTTCGTGAAGGCGAGCGAAGCCGACCTGACGACATGGGGCAAGAGCGCGCCGCTCGGCGAGAAGATGGTGCTGGTCGGTCGCGTGATCGACGAGGGCGGCCGCCCGGTACGGCGTTCGCTCGTCGAAGTGTGGCAGGCCAACGCGTCGGGTCGCTATCCCCATCCCGTCGACGACCACGATGCACCGCTCGACCCCAACTTTCTCGGCAAGGGACAGGTGCTCACGGACGACGAGGGCCGCTACCGGGTCGTCACGGTCAAGCCCGGCGCCTACCCGTGGCAGAACCACGCCTTCGCCTGGCGCCCGGCGCACATCCACCTCTCGCTGTTCGGCAACGCGTACGCGCAGCGGCTCATCACGCAGATGTTCTTTCCGGGCGATCCCCTGCTCGCCATCGACCCGATCTTCAACAGCGTGCCCGAGGCCGGGCGCCGGCGGCTGATCGCGGATCTCGACCTGGAGCACGGCGTCGAGGGCGTCGCGCTCGGGTACCGGTTCGACATGGTGCTCCGCGGGCCGGTCGCCACGCCGATGGGGGTGTAGCCATGACCCACCCCACTCCCTCGCAGACGGTCGGGCCGTTCTTCGCGCGCGAGCTGATCTGGCGCGACGGCGGCAAGGTCCTGTTCCCCGGGCACGGCGAGCGCATCATCTTGAAGGGGCGCGTGGTCGACGGCGCCGGCGCCCCGGTCGTCGACGCGCTGCTCGAGACCTGGCAGGCCGACGAATCCGGCAAGTTCCCCGCGGGCGGTGACGGTGACCGCCCGTACGGCTATGGCCGGGTCTCCACGGACGCCGACGGGGGCTACGCGATCGAGACCGTCATGCCCGGCGCGTTCAAGAGCCAGAGCGGCGAGACGTACGCGCCCCAGATCAGCGTCACGATCTTCGCACGCGGCCTCTTGAAGGCCGTCCAGACGCGCGTGTTCCTGGCCCCGCTCGAGGCGATCAAGGACGATCCCCTGGCCCGCGCGATCGGCGATCCGGAGCGGATCCGCACCTTGATCGCGACGCGCGATTCCGGTGATCCCGCGCTCTATCGCTGGGACGTTCGGCTGCGCGGCGCGGGCGAAGCGGTCTTCATCGAGCTCTAGCGCGCGAGCGCCGACCGTGAACATCGTCGGCCGCGGCTTCGCGCGCGAGTCGTTCACCCGGGCGCTCTCCGCCGAGGCGTTCGTGCGGGCGATGCTCGACTTCGAGCGCGCGCTCGCCGGCGCCGAGGCCGAAGCCGGCCTCGTTCCGCACGAAGCCGCCCAGGTCATCGCGACAGCCTGCGCCGAGCTGAGCCTGTCGCCCGACGCGCTCGCCGCCGAGGGCAAGCGCTCGGGCTCCCTCGCCGTTCCGCTCGTCAAGGCGCTCACCGCGCACGTCGCCCGGATGAACCCGCACGCCGCGGCCTTCGTGCACTTCGGCTCCACGAGCCAGGACGTCCTCGACACCGCGCTGGTCCTGTGCCTGAAGCCGTGCCTCGCTGACGCCGACGGCGTGCTCGCCACGTCGGTGAGCCGTCTGGCCGCGCACGCCCGTCGCCACGCCGGCGCCGTGATGCTCGGCCGGACGCTCATGCAACCCGCCACGCCGATCACGGCCGGCGTGAAGATCGCGCGCTGGGCGGCGGCGCTCCATCGCGGCCGCCTGCGCCTGGCCGAGACGCGCGAGCGCGCGCTGTGCATCCAGCTCGGTGGCGCCGTCGGTACGCTCGACGCGATCGGCGGCAAACGCGCCATGGTGCGCAACGGTCTCGCGATGCGCCTGCGGCTGCACGAGGCGCGCGCCTGGCACGAGCAGCGCGATGAGCTGGTACGCCTGATGGCCGAGCTCGCGATCGTGACGACGACCGTCGGCAAGATCGCGCGTGACGTCTCGCTGCTCTCGCAGGCCGAGGTCGGCGAGATGCTCGAGTCCGCGCCCGTGCCGGGCGTGGGCGGCTCGAGCGCCATGCCCCACAAGCGCAACCCGGTCGCCTGCCTTCAGGCGCTGACCGCCGCCGCGCGCGTGCCCGGCCTGATGGCGACCGTGCTGTCCGGCTCGGTCGGCGAGCACGAGCGCGCGCTGGGCGGCTGGCAGGCCGAGCTGGTGACCATTCCCGACCTGCTCGACGCCGCGGGCAGCGCGCTCGACGCGCTCGAGCGAATCGCCGGCGGCCTCGTGGTGAACGCGGAGCGGATGCGAGCCAATCTCGATTCGCTCCAGGGGCTCGTGTTCTCCGAGCGCCTCGCGCGCGTGATCGCCCGCGACACCGACCGCGCCGGCGCGGTGGCACTCGTCGACGACTGGTCGGCCGTCGCCGTGAAGGAACGGAGGAACCTCAAGGACGTGGCGGTCGCCGCGCGCCCGACGCTGGCCGGACAGATCGACGGCGTGTTTTCGCTCGAGGCGATCGTCACGGAGC
This sequence comes from uncultured bacterium, assembly GCA_964450175.1. Taxonomy (GTDB): domain Bacteria; phylum Methylomirabilota; class Methylomirabilia; order Rokubacteriales; family CSP1-6; genus AR31. The sequence goes on from CAYVHH010000231.1 coordinate 6,443, forward strand.
TGGCGCCCGTCCTCGCCGAGACGCTCGCGGGAATCTCCGCCGACGCCTGAGGGCGCGAACGAGCCTTACGTCACCGCCTGCTGGCGGAGCGCATGGTCCGCGATCACCAGCGCGGTCATCGCCTCGACCATCGGCACGGCGCGCGGGAGCACGCACGGATCGTGGCGGCCGCGCCCCTGGATGGTCGTCTCCGCGTGGCGGATGTCGACCGTGCGCTGCTCGCGCATGATCGTGGCGGTCGGCTTGAACGCCACGCGGAAGTAGATCGTCTCGCCGTTGGTGATGCCGCCCTGCACGCCGCCCGAGCGGTTGGTGCGGGTCCGGATGCGGTCGTTTTCCATGTAGAACTCGTCGTTGTGCTCAGCCCCCGTGAGGTCGGTTCCGGCGAAGCCCGAGCCGATCTCGAAGCCCTTGCTCGCGGGCAAGCTCATCACCGCCTTGGCGAGGTCGGCCTCGAGCCGGTCGAACACCGGCTCGCCCCAGCCGGCCGGGCAGCCGCGCACGGCGCAGGTGACGATGCCGCCGAGCGAGTTGCCGTCCTTGCGCGCGGCCTCGACGGCCGCGATCATGCGCTCGGCGGCGACGAGGTCCGGGCAGCGGATCGGCGTCGTGTCGACCTGCTCGCGAGTGACCTTCTCGTGATCGCACTCCGCGACGAGCCGTCCGACTTTCGAGACCCACGCCACCACCGTCACGCTGAAGCGCACGGTCAGGAGCTTGCGCGCGATCGCGGCCGCCGCCACGCGCCCGGCGGTCTCGCGCGCGCTCGTCCGGCCGCCGCCGCGCCAGTCCCGAACCCCGTACTTCGCGTCGTACGTGTAGTCGGCGTGACTCGGCCGGTATTTCTCGCGCACCTCGCGGTAGTCGCCCGGTCGCATGTCCTCGTTCGGGATGAGCAAGCTGATCGGCGTTCCGAGCGTCTGCCCTTCGAAGACGCCGGACAGGATCTGCACCGTGTCGGACTCCTTGCGCTGGGTCACGAGCGCGCTCTGCCCGGGCGCGCGCCGGTCGAGGTCCGGCTGGATGTCCGCGGCGGACAGGGGCAGCCGCGGCGGGCAGCCGTCCACGACGGCGCCGATGGCGCCCCCGTGCGACTCCCCCCATGTCGTCACGCGAAACAGCTGGCCCCAGGTGTTACCCACAGGTCGAGGATACCGGAAAGTGTTCGCCGCCGGAGGTAGAATGCCGCGAGCATGACCACGATCGGCGAGACAACCTTCACGCACGAGGACATCGATCGCTTCGCGGCGCTGACCCTCGACACCAACCCGATCCACATGGACCCGCGCATCGCCCAGCGCTCCTTCGCGGGCGCCCGGGTCGCGCACGGGATGCTGGTCCTGCTGACCGCCCTGCAGCACTTTGTCGCCAGCGGCAAGGCCGCGGCGCCGTTTCGGCGGATCCGCGGCGATTTTCGCTGCCCGGTGCTGATCGACGAGCCCGTGCGCTTCGAATCCCGGCCGCGGAGCGATGGCAGCACCCGGCTGACCGCGCTCGTCGACGACGTCCCGTGCGCCGAGATTCGGCTCGACGACCCGCCAGCCGCCCAGGACCGGCGCGCGCCGGAGCCCGCCGAGATCGACCCGCGCCTGGACGCGATCCGCGAGCCTCTCGATCACGATTCGCAGGCGCTCGCCGCATTCGGCGGGACGATCTCGAACGCGCCCTCGGCAGCTGTGACCGCGATGTTCCCGGCGCTCGGCGCGGCCATCGGATCCGCGAACGTGGCGGCGCTGGCGCGCCTGTCCTACATCGTGGGCATGCTGTGCCCGGGCCTCTACTCGGTCTTCTCGGCCCTCGACGTGACGCTCGCGCGCGACGGCGAAGCCCGCGGCGTCAGCACCTTCACGGTCACGGGAGTGGACGAGCGCTTCCGGCTCGTGCAGATGGCGCTCACCGGAGACCTCGTCGGGACGTTCAGCGCCTTCCAGCGGCCGCCGCCCTTCCAGCAGCCGACCTCCGAGTCGGTGGGCCTTCGGGTCGGCCCCGCCGAATTTGCCGGAGCCCGAGCGATGGTGATCGGGGGCTCGCGCGGCCTGGGAGAGCTGACGGCCAAGCTGCTCTGCGCCGGCGGCGCCACGGTCCACCTCACGTACGCGCGCGGGCTACGCGACGCGCGCCGCGTCAGCGCCGAGATCGTCCGGGCGCGCCGCGGCGTCTGCACGCCGCTCGAGCTCGACATCCTGGCGCCGCTGTCGAGCGAGGCGCTCCGCGTGCTGGCCGACGTCGACCTGATCTTCTACTTCCCGACGCCGCTGATCTCGCGGAAGAAGTCGAAGACGTTCAGCTCGCCGATCCTGCAGGACTTTCTGCGCTTCTACGTCGAGCGCTTCTACGCGCTGTGCGAAGCGGTCCAGGCCGCCGCCACGCGGCCCGTACGCATCTTTTACCCGTCGAGCGTCTACGTCGACGCGCGCCCGAAGGGGCTGACCGAGTACGCGATGGCGAAAGCCGCCGGCGAGATCTTGCTCTCCGACCTCAACGCCGGCTCGTCGAAGCTGCAGATCGTGTCGTCGCGGCTGCCCCGGATGGGCTCGGATCAGACGAACACGATCGCCGGCAGCGCCGACGAAACCGACGGCGTCGCCGTCATGCTGTCGATCGTGCGCGGGATGTGGCCCGTCTAGGCTATCGCGAAGCCGAGTCGTAGATCGCGCGGATCCGGCGCACGGCTTCCGGATGACTCTCTCGATACGCCTTCCGGCGCTCGCGAACGTCCGCGAGGCGCGCGTCGATCGTCTCGGCGGTGAGCACGACGCCATAGCCGGTATCGGGACCGCCGAAGATCCTGGTCAGGATGATGTTGCCGAGCGCCTTCGAGTAGTGGCTCGGCTCCCAGAACCAGCGCAGGTGCCCGCGTCGGTCCGAGCTCGCCGGCAGGGTCTCGGTCGAGAATTGATCGTACCCCCCGAAATCCCAGACACGCACCGCCGGCCCGCGGCCGCGCGCTTCGCCGCGGCCGATCTCGACCAGCTCGCGCTTCCAGGACTCATAGGCGGGCCACGCGCCGAGCAGGTCGAGCGTCTCGAGCAGATCGGCGTGCATGGGCTGCGCGAAGAGCTCCAGCTGAATCCCGCGGGTTCGGCACAGCTCGACGATCGCCCGCAAGTCCGCCAGCGCCGGCGCATCCGCCTGGCCGGCGCTGTTCTGGGAAAATGTCCGGCCGCGATACGTCCGGATGTTGTAGAGATTTCGCTGCGCGAACAGGGGCGCCGAGCCGAGCTCGGCGGTCTCTCGGCGAAACCCGGCCTCCGACAGGTTGCCGGACGGGCTCACGTCGAGCGTCTCGCCGCGCACCGAGGCCGCCACCGTGGCGATGCTGTCGCCGAGTGCCTCCAGGGACAAGGTCGCCTCCCCGAGGTCACGCAGGTGGTACCAGCGCCGGCTCGGATCCGGCCGGCCGTCGCGGTCGACGCTCAGATACGACTCGAACGCCAGCGGCGTGGACGGATCTCGCTTCTTCCCGACCAGGAAATACTCGAAATCCAGTCCGAGCACCACGATCGTGAGCTCGCGGTGCGCCAGGACGTGCTGGAGATAGCGATACGACGTATATGGATCGGCGCCCGCAACTCCGAGGTTGTAGACCGGCCGCGCCCGCGCCGGCCACGAGGGATGGGCCGTATCGAGCCCGATGGCGACGCGCGACGTCCCGAGAATGAGGGCGTTGGGCGCGGCCCGGACCACCTCGTAAGCCTTCATGAGCCGCTCCTGGCTCTCGACGCTCGGCTTCTTGTCGTTGAACCCCTTGATCCGGGGCATGTTGAACAGCAAGTACGGATCGACCGCGGCGGCGGCGGCGGCGACGAGCGCGGCGATGAGCACGCACGTGATGACCCAGCTGCGGGTGAAGTGGCGGGGGTCGGCGCTCATTCGCCGTCAGAACTGCCAGTACAGAAATCCGCTGGCGTGGTGAAGACCGAGCGCGCCCGCCACCGCTAGTGTGGCGACGAGCGCCGGCCCGAGCCGGCTCTGCACGATGTCGAGCAGGCGCAGACGCTCCCTCAACGACCGGCCCTCACCGGCCGCCGGCTCCGGCCTCTGGAAGTCGAGCGCGGGGTGATAGAGCGCCAGGAGCTCGAGCGAGTTCGGCATGGCCATCACGATCACCAGGAGCACCGCCAGCCACGCGACGGCGGCGACGAGCTGCGAGCCGCCCGACCAGTCGTACGTGACCCCCACCCGCTCCAGCCACGCGCCGAGGCCGCCGAGCCGCGAGCCGATCGCGTACGGGATCGTCACGCCGTTGAGCCCGGCCATACCGCGCAGAACCGAGAGCGCCGCGGACACCGAGCTCGCCCGGAAGAACACGAACGTCACGATCACGCCGGCGAAGGTCAGCACGAAGCCGACCGGCGCCATGATCAGGTCGTGACTCCGCTGGTGACGCCAGAAGCGCGGGCGCAGCGCTCGCCATCCCTGGTTGATCGTCAACATTACGCCGTGCAGGATGCCCCAGACGATGAACTGGAACCCGACGCCGTGCCAGAAGCCGGAGATGGTCATCGTCACGAGGGTCGGCAGCCCGATCAGGACGAGGATGGCCGACATCCGGGTATTCCGCCCGCGCAGAACCGGTTTGCCGCGCGCCATGCGGCGACGGGTCAGGTTGAGGACCAGCGGGGTGTAGATGTACGCCGTCAGAAAGCGCGTAAGCGTGATGTGCCAGCGGCTCCAGAACTCCACGATGCTGGTGGCCTTCAAGGGTGAGTTGAAGTTCATCGGCAGGACGACGCCGAAGATGCGGGCGATCCCGAGCGCCATGTCCGAGTAGCCCGAGAAGTCGAAGTAGATCTGGAACGTGTAGGCCAAGGCCCCGATCCATCCGGCCAGCAAGGTCACCGGCTCGCCCGTCAGCGGCGCCGCGAACACGGGGTTCGCGAAGTCGCCCACGCGATCGGCGATCACGACCTTCTTGAAGAGCCCGATCGAGAACAGGCAGATCGCGACCGCGATGTCCGTGGGCACCCAGCGGATCGTCGACCGATCGAGCTGCGGCATGACTTCCTGGTAGTGCACGATCGGCCCGGCCACCACCCGCGGGAAGAAGAGCGTGAACAGGAGAAAGTTCAGGAAGCCAACGCCCTTCACCTGGCCGCTGTAGACGTCCATGAGGTAGGCGATCTTCTGGAACGTGATGAAGGAGATGCCGAGCGGCAGGATCAGCGAGCCGAACGCGATGTGCGTCCCGAAGACTTGATTGGCCGTGTCGAGAAAGAAGTTCCGGTACTTGAAGTAGCCGAGGAAGGCGACGTTGGCCGCGATGCCGACGGCGAGCAAGGCCGCGCGCGTCCGGCTCCGGGAGTCGTCCAGGCGTCCCAGCGCGTTCCCGATCAGGTAGTCGAGGACGATCGACGGCAGGATGATCGCCAGGCTGTCGACGCGAGACACCGCGTAGAATGCGATCGAGGCCAGCACCAGCCACACGACCGCCGCCGTGCGTCCCAGGCGACCCAGCACGAAATACCCGAGCGCGACGATCGGCAGGAACAGGAAGATGAACTGGTAGGAGTTGAACAGCATGGCCGCCCGGAGGTGGGGCTACGTGCGCGCCGAATCCGCGATACGTCCTCGATCCCCCGCGGTCGCGGAAGCAGCCGACTCCAGCTCGACGATCTCGATCGGCACGCAGGCCGCCGCATAGCTCCCCACGTCCAGCCGCCAGCGCGTGCCGCCGTCCGCGTCTCCGAAGCGCTCGAACCCGAGCTTCGCGTAGTGCTCCCGCACCATGTCGTTCCGGTCCGTCGGCAGAAAATGGCCGACGACGGTCCGCACGCCGGCGCGCTTGGCGGCCGCCATGATGCAGTTCAGGGTCGTCTCCTCGAGCTTGCGATTGAGCACGCGGCAGCTCATCAGCCACGTGTCGATGACCCAGTCGGCGCCGTCCGGCACGCAGATGACGATCGCGACGATACCGTTGTCGCCGAACTTATCGACCAGCCTGATCTGGAGCGTGAGACCCTCGGACGAGTCCTCGAGCGCCATGACCTGCGATTCGGTGTACCGGCGCGTGGTCAGGTTGAACTGGTTGGTCTTGTTGATCAGCTGGGTGATGCGGGCCCGCGCCACGCTGTCGAAGCGCCCGACGATCGCCTTCATGTCGAGCGAGCGCAGATACGAGTCGAGGTCGGTCGCGGCCCCGAGCAGCTCGGCCCGCGCCGCATTCGCCTGGTACTGGTCCGCGCGCTGGCGGTCTTCTGCCGTGAACGCGATCGATTCGAAATAGCCCGCCGCCAGCAAGGTCTGGGCGAAGAACGCGGGATCCTCGGGCAGCTCGGGGACCGCCACCTCCGGCAAGGCGCCGCGCACCTGGGCACGCTCGGCCGGATTGTCGTCGAGCAACACGAGTGCGTCGATGCCGATGTTGAGCGTCTCGGCGATCGCTTTGATATTCGCCGCCTTGTCGCGCCAGTTCGCCTGGAACACCGCGATGTGCTGCTCCCGGAGCAGCATCTCCGGGTGCTTGCGAAACGCGCTGCGCGCCACCTCGTCGTCGTTCTTCGACGACACGGCCAGGATCACGCCACGCTCACGCAGGGCGAGCGCGGCCTGCTGCACGCTCAGGAACGCTTCGCCCGCCGGATTGCCGTTGCCGAGCACGATGCCGCCGAGCCCGTCGTCGCCGATCACACCGCCCCAGAGCGTGTTGTCGAGGTCGAGCACGAGGCACTTCCTGGACTTGCCCCGCGCGGCGGCGATGAGGCGGCCCAGCCAGTCGGCGTAGAGCGGCACCGCGTCGTGCGCGCAGGGGAACTTGCCGAGCGCCCACTGCACCGGGTCGTGCCAGCGCGTGAGCCCCACCGTCTCGGCGAGCGCCCCGACGTCGAGCAAGAGATCGGAGGACCCGGCGACGGCCGTTCGGAGCTCGCGGTTGAAGCGATCGATCATCCACTGCGTCGTGCCGGGCACGCCTCGCTCGAAGCTACCGAACAGCGCCGTCGGCACCTGCGGCAAGGTCTGGAGGATCACCGTGCAGCCGGAGGCGCTGCGCAGCCCGCGGCGCATCGCCTCGACGTGCTGTAACGCCTGATCGACGGCATCGCGGGCGCGCTCGGGATCGCCGGGAGCCGGAAGGAGCGACAACCCGCGATGATCCAGCGCGAGCAGCACGAAGTCGCAGCGGGCCCGGTTGACGTCCGATGCCGGATCGAGCGCCTGCTGGGCCGCCTGGTCGAATGCCGACGCGAGAGTCTCGAGCCAGACGCCATGGCGAAGCGCGCTGACCGCGAACGCCGGGAGCATCAGATCGATGGTGCCGTTCGAGAGAACACCGAGCTTCGTGGCCTTGATCTTGCCGCGCGCGATGATGCCAGCCAGGGCGCGGCCGAGCGTGTGGAGCTGATTCAGGTCGAGCCGGTGCAAGGCCAGCTGCCGCGCCTGCGCCCCCGACTCCGGCCCCGCCAGCGCCCGGGTCCGCACCCGGAAGTCGTCCGGGGCGGGCAGCAGCCAGGGAAGCTCAGTCGGGTTCGTGGGCACCGAGGTCAATTCCTACCGGCGGGTTTTCTTCTCGATCACGGTCACCAGCTCGCCGACGTTCTTCAGCGACGTAGTCTCCACCGCGCTGAAGCGTATCGAGAACACTCGCTCGATCTCGAGGAACAGCCGCACGTTCCCGAGGCTGTCCCAGCCGTCGACCTTCTGGGCGGTGAGCTCCGGGGTCGCGACCAGGTCATCACTATCGAACACGTCACGCAGGATCGCGGTCAGCTTGTCGAGAACCGGCGCTTCCGCCATCGGCGAGCGACCCTTTCCGAAGATCGTCCGGAAACCCCCGGACGACGTCGACGCGCTTCATCGAATCTCCAATCATTAACACGCGTAAACTGGGCCGTCAACATTACGGGTCCATCACGTCGATTCGCCGGCCGGCGGCCCTGGATAGGCTTCGGGGCCATCGATCGATTGACGCTCTGTGTCTACCAGACTAAGATTTTTGCGTTCAGACCTCGGGGAGGTCCTCGCAAATGCAATGTCCACGGTGCCAGGAGCAAAACCCGCCTGGCATGAGGTTTTGCGGTCAGTGCGCAGCGCCCCTGGTCGCGGTCTGCCCAGCGTGCGGGGCCAGCAATCCTCCCGAGAACAAGTTCTGCGGTCAATGCGCCGTCTCGCTCGCCAAGCCCGCGGTCGGGCGCTTCGACTCCCCCGAGACCTATACCCCCAAGCATCTGGCCGAAAAGATCCTCGTCTCCAAGACCGCGCTCGAGGGCGAGCGCAAGCAGGTCACGGTGCTCTTCGCCGACATGAAGGGCTCGATGGAGCTCGTCGCCGGCCGCGATCCCGAGGAGGCCCGCAAGATTCTCGATCCAGTCGTCGAGCGGATGATGGCCGCCGTCCACGCGTACGAGGGCACCGTGAACCAGGTCATGGGTGACGGCATCATGGCGTTGTTCGGTGCGCCGCTCGCCCACGAGGACCACGCGCTGCGAGCCGGGTACGCCGCCCTGAAGATGATGGAGGCCATCGGCGCCGAGCAGCAGAGGCACGGGCGGCCTCGCGACGAGGATCCGCAGATCCGGGTCGGGTTGAATTCGGGCGAGGTCGTCTTCCGCAGTATCAACAACGACCTCACCATGGAGTACAGCGCGGTCGGCCAGACCACGCATCTGGCCGCCCGGATGGAACAGCTCGCCGCGCCGGGGAGCATCCTCGCGACGGAGGCCTTTGCCCGACTCACCGAAGGGCAGCTCCACTTCAAGCCGCTGGGGGTCATGGCCATCAAGGGGCTCGCCGAGCCCGCGGACGTGTTTCAGCTGATCGACGCCGAGCCGACGCGCTCGCGCTTCCAGGCGGCCTCCGGTCGCGGTCTCACCCGATTCGTCGGCCGGCAGGAGGAGATGAACCGGCTCCGCCACGCCCTCGAGCGCACGCGCGCCGGGCAGGGCCAGGTGGTCGCCGTGATCGGTGAGCCGGGAACCGGCAAGTCCAGGCTCTTCTACGAGTTCCTCGACTCGGAGCTGACGCGAGGTTGCCTGAAGGTCGAGACCGGGGCCGTCTCCTACAGCAAGCTCAACGCGTTCTCGCCGATTCGCGACCTCCTCAAGGACTACTGCCAGATCGACGAGCGCGACGACCCGACCAGGATCGAGGACAAGCTCAGCCACCGGGTCCTGGCGCTCGACGAGAGCTTCCGCAGCGTGCTCCCGGCGCTGCGATCGCTCCTCGACATTCCGTTGAACGACAACGACTGGTCGAGGCTCGAGCCGACGCAGAAGCGGCAGCAGATCCTCGAGGGCGTGAAGCGCCTGCTGCTCCGGCAGAGCCAGGCGCAGCCGCTGATCGTCGCGTTCGAGAATCTCCACTGGATCGACGCGCAGACCCAGGCCTTCCTCGACAGCCTGGTCGAGAGCCTGCCGACCGCGCGCATCCTGCTCGTCGCCAACTACCGGCCCGAGTATCAGCACGGATGGAGCAACAAGACCTACTACACGCAGCTGCGGCTGGACCCGCTGTCTCGCGACAGCGCCGGCGAGCTCTTGCGCGTGCTGCTCGGCGACGACCCCGCGCTGCAGCCGCTCATGCGGCTCCTGATCGATCGGACCGACGGCAATCCGCTCTTCCTCGAAGAGAGCGTGCGCCACCTGATCGAGCAGAACGTGCTGGCCGGCCAGTGGGGCAAGCGGCGGCTGCTCAAGGCTCCGACCACGATCCAGGTGCCGCCCACCGTGGGCGCGATCCTGGCGGCCCGCATCGATCGCCTGCCGCCGGACGAGAAGCGGCTGCTGCAGTCGGCAGCGGTGATCGGCGAGAACGTGCCCTTCGCGCTGCTCAAGGTCCTGACGAATCTGCCCGAGGATCAGCTGCGGCGCAGCCTCGCGCATCTGCAGGCGTCGGAGTTTCTCTACGAAGCGAACCTGTTTCCCGACCTCGAGTACACGTTCAAGCACGCGCTGACTCACGACGTCGCGTACGGGAGCCTTCTGCAGGAGACCCGGCGCGTGCTGCACGGCCGGATCATGGCGGCGATCGAGCGGCTCCACCCGGACCGGCTCGCCGAGCACGTCGAGAGCCTCGCCAACCACGCGTTCCGCGGCGCCGTGTGGGACAAAGCGGTCCGGTATCTGCGTCAGGCGGCGGCGAAGGCCGTCGGGAGATCCGCGCACAGCGAGGCGGTCCGCTGCCTGGAGCAGGCGCTGGCGGCCCTGAAAGGCTTGCCCGAGAGTCGCGAGAGTCTCGAGGAGGCGATCGACATCCGCCTCGGCCTGCGCACGTCACTGTTCGTGCTCGGCGAGATCCGCCGGGGCCTCGACTATCTGCACGAGGCCGAAGAGCTGGCGCGCCGGGTCGACGATCCGCGGCGACTCGGACTGGTGCTCGCCTACCTGGCGGTCAACACGTGGTCCACCGGCCATCCGACGCAAGCGCAGACCTTCGCGCAGAACGCGCTGGCGATCGCCACCAAGCTCGGCGACCACCCGCTGATGGTGATGGCGAACTTCTATCTCGGCTCGGGAAGCCTCGTCCTGGGCGACTACCAGAGCGCCGCGGCGTTTCTCAAGCGGACGATGGGCCTGCTGGAAGGCCGAGAGAACGAGCGCCTGGTGATGGCCGGCTTCCCGGCGGTCATGGCCCGCGGATGGCTCGCGTGGGTCCTGGCCGACATCGGCGAGTTCGACGACGGCGTCCGGCACGGACAGGACGCGCTCAAGATGGCCGAGACGTTCGGTCAGCCCTTCAGCCTGGCGCGGACCCTGAACGATCTCGGGTACCTCTACTGCGTCCGGGGCGACGTCAACCGCGCCGTGCCGATGCTCGAGCGCGCGCTGGCGCTCTGGAGCGAGCGGAATCTCCGGATCTCCTCCCCCGTGACGATGGGCTTCCTCGGCTATGCCTACGCGCTGTCCGGGCGGGTCAGTGAAGGGCTGTCCTTGTTGCAGGAGGCCGAGACGGCGGGCGAGTCACTCAACCTGAAATGGTTCCGCGCCCTCCAGGACGTCCACCTCGGAGAGACTCACGTGATCGCCGATCGGCTCGATGAAGCGCGCCACTACGCCGAGCGCGCCCTCGCCTTCGCCCGCGAGCGGCAGATGCGCGGCTGCGAGGCCCTGGCGCTTCGCCTGCTGGCGGAGACCGCCTTGAGGAACGCGCCGTTCGACGCGACGAAAGCGGTCGAGCCCTATCGCCAGGCCAGGGCGCTCGCCGAAGAGCTCCGCATGCGACCCCTGGTCGCGCACTGCGAGCTCGGCCTCGCCAAGCTCAACCAGCGCATCGGCCAGCGGCCGGAAGCCCGAGAGCACATCACGACCGCCGTGACGATGTACCGCGCGATGGACATGCCGTTCTGGCTGCGGGACGCCGAGGCGACGATGCGGGAGCTCGCCTAGCCGTCGGCCAAAATCGGGCCAAGGCCCAAGCTTCGAGGGGGAATCCATGGATCTTTCGCGTCGTGAGCTCGCGGTGGCAAGCGCCGTTGCTCTCGCCGTTCCCGGGCTTCTGCTGACCGGCTTCTCGGATGCCGACGCTGCGGCCGACGAGGCGGCGGTCACCGAGACCATCGAGGTCCTGCGACGCGGGATCCTCGACGCCGACAAGGGCAAGCTGGAGCACGTCGCCTCGGCTCAGATCAGCTATGGTCATTCCGATGGAAGGGTCCAGACCAAGGAGCAATTCATCGACGGCGTGATGACCCGCAAGCAGGTCGTCAAGTCGCTCGCCTTCCCGGACCTCAAGGTCACGGTGGTCGGCAATGCCGCCATCGCGCGTCACATCTACCTGGCCGAGTCCGAGCTCGACGGCAAGGCGACGACGACGAAGATCGGCGCCCTGCAGGTCTGGCAAAAGCAGGACGGCGGCTGGAAGCTGCTCGCGCGACAGGGATTCAGACTGCCCGCGTAAACCCGCGCGCCACGCGACGATCAACCGGCCGTCGGTCGCGTCTAGCCGCGCTTGAACGCCGGCATCACTTGCTTGGAGAAGCGCTCGAGCTGCTCGAGAATCACCGCCTCGGGCGTGCCGACCGGCTGGCCGACGTTGACCACCTCGAGCCCGGGGTATTTGTGCTCGATCTCCTTCAGCTGCTCGGTGATCAGCTCGGCCGGACCGACGAGCCACGTGCCCGCCTTGACCGCGTTGCGCAGGGTCGGTAGCCCGGCCTGACGCGCCCGCTGGGGGTCGGCGACCGCGTCGATCTGCTCCGGCGTGAGGCCCGGCACGAAGCCGAGCGGCGCGAACATCTTGATGTTCTCCTCGAAGAACGGCGTCGCCTCCTTGATGCCCTGCTCGACGCTGTCGGCGATGTAGAACGAAAACCCGATGCAGAGATCGCCGCCGAGCTTGGTCTCCCGCCCGGCGCGCGCGCGCGCCTCACGGAACGCGTGCACGACCTTCTCGTTGGCGCCCCCCTGGGCGGCGCCGCCGCCGATGATGCCCTTGATGTTGTGCTTGGCCATGAAGTCCAGCGCCCGGGCGCTCGCGCTCACGACCGGCTGCCAGCACTCGACGGGCAAGGTCTTCGGGCGCGGCACCAGCGAGATCTCCTGGAGATCGTAGCCGCGGTAGGGCACGTGCGGCGGGAGCGTGTAGTATTTGCCCTGGTGCGAGAAGGCGCGCTGGTTGAACGACTTGAAGATGATGTCGACCTGCTCCTCGAAGAGCTCGCGGTTCGCGTTCTGGTCGAGCAGCGGGGCGCCGAACACCTCGACCTCGCGCGTGTGATACCCGCGCCCGACCCCGAACACGACCCGGCCGCCGGTCAGCCGGTCGGCGGTCGCGTAGTCCTCGGCCATCCGGAGCGGATGCCACATGGGCGCGATGTTGAAGCCGCACCCGATCTTGATGTGCTTCGTGATGTGGCACAGGTGGAGCGCCAGCATCAGGACGTTCGGGATGCACTCGTACCCTTCGCGCTGGAAGTGGTGCTCGGCCAGCCAGAAGACGTCGTAGCCGGTCCGGTCCATCAGCTTCGCGATGGCCTCGCTCTTCGGGAACACCGTCGC
>CAYVHH010000232.1:0-10184 GCA_964450175.1 uncultured bacterium
CCCAGCTCGATTCGATCCTCAAGGAGATCGATACCTACTCGCGCCCCGGCGTCGGAACGTCGCCGGACTCGAAGGTCGGCGCCGCGCTCAAGCAAGCGCTCCAGATCGGGACCGAGAACGCCGTGAAGCTCACGGGCAAGACCGACGGCTACTTCTCGAACCAGGCGATCAAGATCCTCATGCCCGAGAAGCTGCGGACGGTCGAGAAGGGGCTGCGGGCGGCCGGGTATGGCTCCGAGGTCGACAATCTCGTGCTCAGCATGAACCGTGCGGCGGAGCGCGCGGCCCCCGAGGCGAAGACGATCTTCTGGGATGCCATCGGCAAGATGTCGATCGATGACGCCCAGCGGATCCTCAACGGAACGCCGACCGCGGCGACCGACTACTTCAAGGACAAGACCTCGGCGTCGCTCACCCTGGCCTTCCGGCCGATCGTCGATCGCGCCATGAGCGAGGTCGGCACGGTCAAGCAGTACAACTCGCTGCTCGGCCAGGCCAAGGCGATCCCGTTCTTGAAGACCGAGAACTACGATATCGATCGTTACGTCGTCGGCAAGGCGCTCGACGGCCTCTTCCACGTGGTCGGCGACGAGGAACGCAAGATTCGCTCGGATCCGGCGGCCCGCGTGACGTCCCTCCTGAAGGAAGTGTTCGCCAAGTAGGCATTCACTTGACCGCCGCGCGGACGCGATAGCTCACGTACCACGGGAGGCCTTCGGCGCCGAGCGTGCGCTCGGCGACGTCGCGAAGCGCCGTCAAGCCCAGCTCGCCGTCGGACAGCCCGAGATCGAGCACCGGCAGGACGATGCCGATCGTGCACGCGAACCCGACCAGGCGCTCGGCCGTGCACGGCTCGACGTTGTGCAACGAGAGCTCCGAGACGTGACGGAACAGCCCGCTCCGGCGTATCCGCTCGACGTGCTCGTCCTTGCCCCACTGCTCCTGCTCGCTCCGGATCTCGTGTCTCGTTCTGAGCGCGCGAATGCGGTCCATGAACGTGTCGAACGCCTGGTTGGCCTCCCAGTGGACCGTCGGCGGCCAGTCGTAGTCGTAGGCCGCGAAGACGCCGCCCGGCCGCAAGATCCGGGCGATCTCGGCCAGAGTGGTCGCGGGCTCGGTGTGGTGCAGTGACTGGGCGCACGTCACGATGTCGGCCGCGCGGTCCGGGACTCCCGTCTCTTGGGCGACGCCGGCCTTGAAGCTCACGCTCGGCGAGGCGTTGGCGGCTTCGGCGATCGTTCGCATCTCGTCGAGCGGCTCGATGCCGACGACGCGGTCGGCGTGGGGGGCCCAGACCATCGTCGAGATGCCGGTGCCGCTGCCGAGATCGACCACGAGCCGCGGCCGCCGGGTGCCGGCCAGCTGCAGGAGCACGTCCACGAGCGCCGCCGGCGGCTTCGGCCGATGCGCGTGATAGCGAGCGCCGAATCCGCTGCGCATGTAGCCGGTGCGACGCGCGTTGAGGAGCGGGTCGTGCGGCGGTAGGCTCATCGCGGGGAGGGCCACGCCGGATGGGACTGGTTCGACCGCATCTGCTCGAATGGCAGTGGAGCGACTACTCGGCGAAGCACCAGGACCGGACCAATCTGCTGCTTCACATCATCGCCGTACCGCTGTTCGAGCTGGCCGTGATCGCGCTGGTCGTGGGGCTCGTGACGGGCTCCGGCCGCGCGCTGGGTCTCGCCCTCGTTGGGATGGCGGCGGCGGTCGTGATCCAGGGACGTGGTCACCGGCGCGAGCGCGAAACCCCGACGCCGTTCGCGGGGCCGATCGACTTCGTGACCCGTTTCTTCGCCGAGCAGTGGATCACGTTCCCGCGCTTCGTCCTGTCAGGCAGCTGGTCGCGCAACCTGGCCCGCTCGCAATCGAGCTAGCGCCGACGAAGCAGCTGGGCCTGTTTCAGCCGCCTGCGCCGCCGGCGTCGCGCTCGGGTCCTGAGAGGGTCGCGCCGCCATCCACGACGAGGACGTGGCCGGTGATGTAGCGCGCGTAGTCCGACATGAGGAATCGCACGGCGTGTCCGATGTCCCAGCCCGTGCCTTCGACCTTGAGCGCCGAGGCGGTCCGCCGCCGATCGCGCGCCGCCGGGCTCATGCCCCGCTGATAGACCATGGGCGTGTAGACGGGCCCGGGCGCGACGCAGTTCACCCGGATGCCCTCGGGTCCGTGGTCGACCGCCATCGCCTTGGTCAGCGCGATGACCGCGCCTTTCGACACGGTGTAGGCGGTGAGCCCGCGCGGACGAAGCGCGGAGATCGACGACACGTTGACGATCGCGCCGCCGCCGGTACGCCGCATCGCGGGGATCGCATGCTTGGCCGCGAGGAACATCGTGTCCACGTTGACGTTCATGATCCGGCGCCAGCTCTCCTCGGTCTCGTCGACGACGGAGCCGCGGCTGCCGATGCCGACGTTGTTGTCCAGGTAGTCGAGCCGGCCGTAGCGGTCCATCGCGGCCTCGACCACCGCCGCGCAGTCGGACGCGCGGGTCATGTCGGCCTGGAAGGCGAATCCCTGGCCGCCGCCCGCCTCGATCATCTCGACGGTCCGCTTCGCGAGCGCGACGTCGCGGTCGACCACGATCACGCGCGCGCCGGCCCGCGCCAACAAGATCGCCGCGGCGCGGCCGTTGCCGATACCGTCGCCGGCGGCGCCGCCGCCGGTCACGATCGCGACCTTGTCTTGCAGTCCCCAGCTGTCCGGTATGTCGAAGCGCGGTGCGTCGGCCATGCGCGGATTCTATCACCGCGCCGGAAAGCCGGCTCAGCCGAGCGGCACCCGCAGCACGCTGATCGAGTGCGCCGGGAAGTCGTGCTCGAAGCGATGGTCTCGGGCCGAGAGCCGGCTCTCGCGCACGTCGACGGCTCGCGGGGTCTCGAACGAGTTGGTCGCCTCGACGTTGGCGCCGTTGACCTCGGAGACCAGCACGTCGTCCTTCACGGCGGCGTCGCCCAGCTCGATCGAGGCCCGATGGGCGCGGTCGCGATCGCGGTTGACCACCGCGATGGTCAGCCTCGTGCCGCCCGGGTCGCAGGTGGCGGCGGCGTCGAGCATCGCGAACGGCCCGAGGTCGGCCACGTGGTGGACGCGACCCCAGCCGCTCTCTTCCTGTCCAGGCGCCAGCTCGTGGGCGGGGCTCTCGACGGCCACGTCGAGCGAGATCTCGCGCGTGTGCTCGGCGTAGAGGCGCAGCGGATGATAGATCGTCTGCAAGAAGAGCCCGTCGCGGCGCGTGAAGATCGGCGCGATCGCGTTCACGAGCTGGGCGAGATTCGCGATCCGTACCTCGCGGCAATAGCGCAGAAATCCGTTCAGGTACGTCGCGATCGCGAGGGCGTCGGTGAGGTTGTAGCGCTCCTCGACGCCGCCGATGCGGTCCTCGAGGCTCCGCGTGCGATGCCACACGTTCCACTCGTCGAAGGCGATCGCGATCGGGTGCTCGATGCGCTGCACGTGCCGTACGCGCTCGATCAGCGCGGCGCAGATCCGGACGGCGCGCTCGGCCTGGTGCGACTGGAACACGGTCGCGTAGTGGTCGCGCTGGCCGGTGTAGAGGTGGATGCTGTGGTAGTCGACGAACGGCGCCAGGCCGTCGAGCACCGTCACGTCCCAGTCGCTGACGCCGTTGTGGCCGCAGCCGATGAGCTCGATGCTGGGGTCGGTCCGCTTCATCACGAAGGCGAAGCTCTTGGCCTTCTTCACGTAGTCCTCGGCGCTCAGGCTGCCGATCTGCCAGCCGCCGTACATCTCGTTGCCGAGGCCCCAGTAATGGACGCGATGCGGCTCGGGGTAGCCGTGCTGGCGCCGCAGGTTTGCCCAGTGCGTGTTGCCCGTGCCGTTGCAGTACTCGAGCCACGCTTGGGCCTCGTCCATCGTGCCCGAGCCCAAGTTCACGCAGATGTACGGCTCGGCGCCGATGACGCGGCAGTACCGGATGAACTCGTTGGTGCCGAAGCGGTTGGACTCCTCGGCGTGCCAGGCCAGCTCCATCCGCCGCGGGCGATCGGCCACGGGGCCGACGCCGTCGAGCCAGTGGTAGCCGCTCACGAAGTTGCCGCCCGGCCACCGGAGGATCGGCACCCGCAGCGGGCGCACCGCGTCGAGCACGTCGCGCCGGAAGCCCGCGGCGTCGCTCAGCGGCGAGCCTTCCTCGTAGATGCCGCCGTAGATGCAGCGGCCGAGGTGCTCGATGAAGTTTCCGAAGATGCGGCGGTCCACCGTGCCGATCCGCCTGGTCAGGTCGATGCCGATCCGCGCCATTGAGTCCTCCCGCGAGGGTGAAGGGACGTCCCGCCGCCCTGTTATACTCCCGCACGGTCACAGGAGGAGATTGCCATGTCAAAGCCGACATCGTCACTCAGCCGCCGTCGCTTCCTCGGTGGTGCCGCGCTCGGCGCCACCGCGATCACGCTCGGCTCGCGCCGCGCGTCGGCCCAGGCGAAGCCCACCATTACCTACTGGAATGGGCTCACCGGCGCCGACGGCAAGATCATGGACGAGCTCATCGACCGGTTCACGCGCGAGACCGGTATCCGCATGGAGCAGCAGCGGATCGTGTGGGCGGATCTCTACGCGAAGCTGCAGGTCGCGGTGCCGGCCGACGAGGGTCCGGATCTCGCGCTGATCCACACGGTCGAGGTTCCGCACTTCGCCGGCGACGGCATTCTCGAGCCGATGGCCGAGGCGACGGCGAGCGCAAAGGGCTTCCGGGCGGAGGACTATCTCCCGTCGACGTGGCAGGGCGGGATGTATCAGGGCAAGCGGTATTCGATCCCGCTCGACGTGCCTCAGCACCTTCTCTACATCAATACGAAGGTGATGAAGGAGGCCGGCCTGGCCGGTGCCGACGGAAAGCCGAAGGTCCCCGGCTCGCGCGACGACGTGCTGGCGATGGCCAAGCAGATCACGAAGGGCGATACCTTCGGCTTCTCCATCGGCACCGTGAGCCCCGGCCGCTACACCTGGGGCTTCCACAATCTCCTCTGGCAGAACGGCGCCAACGTCTACGCGGCGGACCTCAAGAAATCCGCTCTCGCGGAGCCGGCCGCGATCGAGGTGGCCGAGTTCTGGAGCGCGATGCAGAATCAGCACAAGATCGCGCCGCCGTCGAACGCCAACTGCCGCGACGCGTTCATCGCCGGCAAGCTCGGCCTGTGGATCGCCGGCTCGTGGAACTTCACGGGACTGCGCGAGGCCAAGGTCGATTTCGTCGCGGCGCCGGTGCCGCGTCTGTTCAAGCAGGCGACGGTGTGGACGATGCCGCATCAGTTCACCCTTCCGAAGAAGAAGGCGGTCGACGCGGCGAAGCGTGACGGGGCGTGGGCCCACATCCGCTGGATGAGCGATCACGTGGCGGAGTGGACCTTGAAGGCCGGGCAGGTCTCCGCGCTCCGCAAGCCGCACAGTGATCCGCGCATCACCGGCGATCCCGTCTTCCGCACCTTGCTCGGCCAGGCCGGCCAGTGGCAGTCGGGACAGCCCACGCCGAAATGGGTCGCCGCGGAGAACATCACGCGGCCGATCATCGAGAACGTCTACATCGGCCAGAAGCCGGCCGCCGCGGCCATGGGTGAGCTGGCGCGCCAGATCAACGCGCTCCCCGACTAGCCGCGAGCCCGGTGAAGCCGCGCCGCGCGCGCCGCCGAGGCGTCTGGACGCCCTACCTGTTCCTGGTGCCCGGCCTCGCCCTGTTCGCCGTCTTCCGCGTCTATCCGTTGCTCGAGGGCCTCTGGCTTTCGTTCACCAACGCGCGGCTCGGCCGCGCGGAGCACGCATTCGTGGGCGCGGCGAACTACGCGCGGCTGCTCGACGACACGCGGTTTCACGTCAGCCTCTTCAACACCGCCTACTACACGATCGCCAGCACCGTGCCGATCCTGGCCGTGCCGCTCCTGCTCGCGGTGGCGCTGAACCGCGGCGTGGCGCTACGAACGTTCCTGCGCGGCGCGTTCTTCTTTCCGTTCACCTTGTCGGTCGTCACGGTCGGCCTCACGTGGCTCTGGCTGCTCGATCCGGTGATCGGGCCATCGACCTACTATCTGCGCGCGGCCGGCATTCCCGTGCGGTCGTGGCTCGCCGATCCGAACACCGCCATGTGGGCGATCATCCTGACGACCGTGTGGTGGGTGACCGGGTACTACCTGGTGATCTACCTGGCGGGCCTCCAGGACATCCCGCGCGAGCTCTACGAGGCGGCGGCCATCGACGGCGCCGGCGGGTGGCGAAGCTTCTGGTCGATCACGATGCCGCTGCTGCGCCCGGTGTTTCTGTTCGTGCTGGTGACGCACGTCATCGGCTCGTTCCAGATCTTCGGTCAGGTCTTCGTGCTCACCAACGGCGGACCGGGCGACGCCACGCGGACCGTGGTCCAGCATCTCTACGAGACCGCGTTCCAGAACTTCTTCCACTTCGGCTCGGCCTCGGCCATGGCGTGGGTGCTGTTCCTGATCATCCTCGCGTTCTCGCTGCTCCAGTTCCGCCTGCTGCGCGGCCACACGCAGTACTGACGCCGACATGGGCCGATCGGGTCGCCTCTGGCGCGCGTGCCTCACCGGGCTCATGGTGCTCATGGCGATCGCCTGGCTCTTGCCCGCGGTGTGGGTGCTGGTGACCTCGCTGAAGCTGACCGAGAACATCGTGCGCGTGCCGCCCGAGTGGATCCCGTGGCCGGTGACGATCGCGCACTACGGCGAGGTGCTCTTCAGCAGCTCGCGCACGGCGCGCATCGGCCGCGCGTTCTTCAACAGCACCGTGGTGTCGCTCGGATCGATGGCGGTGGTCGTGCTGACCAGCGCGATGGCGGCCTATCCGCTGGCCCGGATGCGATTCCGCGGCCGCGACGTGATCTTCGGGCTGCTCGTCGGCAGCCTCATGATCCCGAACGCGGTGATCCTGGTGCCGCAGTACGTGCTCGTGCAGCGGCTCGGCTGGCTCAGCACGTATCAAGGGCTCATCGTCCCCGAGGCGGCGATGACGTTCGCGTTCGGCGTCTTCCTGCTCCGCCAGTTCTTCCTGACGATTCCGTCCGAGCTCGAGGACGCGGCACGCATCGACGGCGCCGATCCCTGGCAGATCTTCACCCGCATCGTGCTGCCGCTCTCGCAGCCGGTCCTCGGCGCCCTCGCGATCTTCGCGTTTCGCTCGGCCTGGAACGATTTTCTCTGGCCGCTGATCGCGGTCAACAAGCCCGACATGTTTCCGCTGCCCGTCGCGCTGGCGCTCTTGCGCGGGGCCTACGCGGCGGAGTCGTACGGGCCGATCATGGCGGGTGCGGTGCTGAGCGCGCTGCCGCTGCTGATCGTGTTCGTGGTGGCCAACCGACGAATCGTCGAGGGCGTCAGGGTCAGCGCCCTGAAGGGCTAGCGGTCCACGGACCGTGCACGGCGATGGCCTCGTCCGCGCCGGGCCACGGAGGCATCGTGATGCCGACGACGCGCAGGGCGGTGTCGCCGAGCGCCCGGAACTGAAAGTGGGTGCCCCGCGGGATCGTGAGGCAGACGCCGGGCTCGAGGGCGACGACCTCTTCGCGCGAATCCTGGCGGCGCCACATCTCGCCGCGACCGGTGAGGACGTACCAGATCTCGTCGACCGTTCGGTGAGTGATCGCCGCGGACACCCGGCCGGCGGCCAGCTCGAACTCGGCCATGCCGCCGCCGGCCAGGCCGAGAAGCACTCGCACGTCCGAGCCGTCCGGCGCGACGACGGTGCGCTCGTCCGGCCGGCGCGTCGTCGCGAACCGGGTCACGTCGTGCTCCGCGCGCCGCGGGCCGAAGTTCGCATGGCGTGCGCCCAGTGTAGCGTGCGGCGGCACTACGGACCGCATGTGGCGGGGCGCCGAGCCCGACCGGCGGTATCGTCGGGCGCGCGCGCCGGCAGGTCCGCAATATTTGACCCCGCGGCGACCTGGAACCTATGGTGGATCTATCCCAGAGTTTCGCGAGGGAGGCCCATCATGGCCGATGCGAACCCAACGACGACGATGCCGGTGGCCGTGCGATGCGGGCGTTGCCAGTCGGCGCTCGGCGAGAGCGAGCGGGTGCCCGCCGGTGACCGCGTCTTCTGCCGGACCTGCTTCGACATCCTCAAGCTCCAGGTCCGGACGGGTGTCGCGGCCTTGTCGCAGGGCATCAACTATCCGATGGCCGCGGTCGGCGCCGTCCTCGGCGGCACCGTCGGCGCGCTCGCGTGGTGGGGCGTCACCGCGCTGACGAAGATCGGCTTCGGCCTGGTGGCGGTGGTGATCGGCCTGCTCGTGGGCCACGGCACGCTCCACTTCGCCGGCGGCAAGCGAAGCGTGGGGCTCCAGGTCCTGGCGGTCACGGTCGGCGCGCTGTCCTTCCTCGTGGCCGTCTTCCTCGTCAACATGACGTTCATCAACGCGGCGCTCGCTCAGAAGGGTGAAGCGTGGCGCGTGACCTTTCCGCCGCCGAGCCTCAACGTGTTCTACCACGTGATCGCGGCGAACTTCGGGGTCATGAAGCTCGTGTTCCTCGGCATCATCGTGTACGAGGCCTGGTTCATCCCGCGTCCGGTCAAGCTGCCGTCGGCGTGACCGAGCCGTCCGAGGCCGAGCGCCGCGCCCGGGAGATCGAGAATCTCCGGGCCGTCTACCAGAGCCTCCAGCCGCCGAAGGGTCAGAGCGAGCCTCACGGCTCGCACGGGGGTCGCGCGGCCGCCGGCGCGGCCGGCGCCGGCCTGCTCTTCGTTCTCGGCAAGGCCAAGCTCCTCGGGCTGCTCGCGGGTGTGCTGAAGTTCAAGACGCTCGCGACCATGCTGCTCTCGATCGGCGCCTACGCGGTCGAGTGGGGCTGGCTCTTCGCGGCGGGCTTCGTCCTGCTGATCTTCATCCACGAGATGGGGCACGCCGTCGCGATGCGGCTCGAGGGCATTCCGGCCGGCGCGCCCGTCTTCATCCCGTTCGTCGGCGCCTTCATCGCGATGCAGGGCCGGCCGCGCAACGCCGCGGTCGAGGCGAGGGTCGCGATGGCGGGGCCGATCGCCGGCTCGCTCGCCGCCTGGGCGACGCTCTGGGCCGGGATCGAGCTGGAGCTGCCGCTTCTGCGCGCGCTCGGCCACAGCGCCGCCCTGATCAATCTCTTCAACCTGATCCCGATGCCGCCGCTCGACGGCGGCCGGATCGTCACCGCCTTCACGCGCGCGTACTGGGTGATCGGCTATGCCGTCGGCCTCGCCGCCCTCCTGGCGAGCCGATCACCGATTCTCCTCCTCGTCCTGATCGTCGGTCTCTGGTCGGTGGCGCAGCGCTGGCGGAATCCTGGGTCCGAATACGACGCCCTGACGCCGCGCCAGCGCGCGCTGATCGCGCTCGCGTACGCGGCCCTGGTTCTTGCGCTCGTCGCGACCCTGTCCGTCGGGGGAGCCGAGGGGCCCGCGTCGTTGGCCCAGTAGCCCGCGTCCGGGTACACTGCCCTCTCGGGAGGATCGGATGACCGAGCCCGGCCGGGAAGAGATCGTCTGGCGACCCACTCGCGAGTACGCCGAGCGCACACGTCTGGCCCGGTTCATGCGCTCGCTCGGCGTGCGCTCGCTGGAAGAGCTGCAGCGGCGCAGCATCGCCGAGCCGGACTGGTACTGGGACGCCGTGGTTCGCGACCTCGGTCTGCGTTTCAGTCGCCCGTATACGCGCGTGCGTGACGTCTCGCGCGGCGTCCAGTGGCCCAGCTGGTTCGAAGGCGGTCTGATGAACTTCGCCGACAACTGCGTGGATCGCCACGTCGACAGCGGGCGCGGCGCCCAGGCGGCGCTCATCTGGGAAGGCGACGACGGCCAGACGCGGACCCTGACCTATCGCGACCTGGCGCGCGAGGTGAACCAGCTCGCCAACGCGCTCAGGCGGCTCGGCGTCGGCGAGGGGGATCGCGTCGGCGTGTTCCTGCCCATGTCGCCCGAGGCGGCGATCGCGACCCTGGCGATCGTGCGGATCGGCGCGATCTACACGCCGTGCTTCTCGGGCTACGGCGCCCAGGCGGTGGCCTCGCGGCTTCAAGATTGCGAGGCGAAGGCGCTCGTCACCGCCGACGGATTCTATCGCCGCGGTCAGGTTGTCGCGATGAAGGAAACGGCCGATCAGGCCGCGGCGCAAGCTTCTTCGCTCGAGCGAATGATCGTGCTGCGGCGAACGGGCAGCGCAGTGCCCTGGACCAGCGGCCGCGACTATTGGTGGC